>NZ_JBSSEL010000002.1:0-441642 GCF_054061655.1 Pedobacter sp. UYEF25
GTTGTCCGGTACACTTTAGTCGCAAATACAAACGTAGCTACTTGCTTTCGACAACATCTCTCTTCCTTACGAGGCTTCATCATTGGTTCACTCTCATTCAACTCTTCTACACTTACCTACAGCTATCTCTGTAGCCGTTTTTCTTTATCGCTCAGCACCATTACTTTTCAGCAATCGCACCATAAAGTGGTTTGGTAGCTACTCCTGAAAGTCGCCACCGAGAGGCCTACTCTCATCTCTTTTTAAAGCATCAAACTGCTTCCGCAATCTGTTCAAGACACACACGTTTTGCAAATTTGTGCAGAAATGGCATTGCTTGCAGAACCATTGTCGTACCGTAAGAAATTAAGTAAATAAAGATAAACTAACATAAACCACCGTCAGCCATTTTTGCAAAAATTTGCTGTTATAGGGCGTTTATTTTAAATTTTTTATTGCTTGTTTCACGTCGTTTAATGTTGATTTTTCTTCATTTATTTTTTTTATTGTAAATTCTAATAAAGTCGAAATACTCTTAGCTCTTTCCAAACAAGTTTCTTCAGACAATGCATGCAATCCATCTGAAGTTTGATTGTACAATAACTTGATTGGGTTTTCGCCCAATTGCTTTAAAGAATTCGGTAAATACTGAAAGATATTATCATAAATAACATGAGTTTTTGGGTTGGAGTTGTATTGGTCAAGAAGGTTCTGAATTCCTATTGATTGAGCATCTGGCAATAATTTTATTTCTTCGATTATTTTAATCAATTCTTTTTCAATTACTCTTCTAAAATAGGCAAAAGAACCTATTCCATAATTATTTTTCAAGGCAGTTTTGGCCTCATAGTACCAAATATTCGTTTCTCTATCAAAGTGTTTAGATATTTCTCTATCAATAATAATTTTTACTTCGGGATAACATCCAATTTTTTGTATGAAAATTTTAGTGTCTGGAAAATCGTAATTATTTCTTGGCTCAAAAGAAATATTTTTAATATTGCTTTTGATGTTAGCAATAGGATTATTGCTAAAAACATGCAATAGAAAATTCACATTATGATTATTGCAGGATTTACAGCGACCGATAGCTCTGAAAGTAAAGTCTAATTTTTCATTTACAAAGCATTCATTTGGAATTATGTCACCACGCATTCCACCTAAATGTTTTTTGTTTGGTTCATCTATGTCCAGTTCAAATGTCTTGAAGGCTTCTTCATTTGAGCAATAATAGTTAAAAGTTTCACCAATAAAATCAAAAGGATTGGTATAATGAGAGTTGTCAGAACAATATTCATCATCCAATTGATAAACCTTATACAAGTCGTAATTACTTAAAAAATCCCTCATTTATTTCAGTCGGTTTGTATTAAGGTCGGTCTAAATGCCCTATAACGTTTTGGAAATTTCTGCAGAAATGGCATTACTTGCAGAACCATTGTCGTACCGCACCAAATTAAGTAAATAGCTGATGAATTAACGTGAACCACCGTCAGCCATTTTTGCCAAAATTTGCTGTTAGTAGTTGTTATCTTTTTAACGGTAGTCATATCTAATCATTTGAAAAATAGTATAAATAAGTTTAAAAAGAATATAATACTGATCCTTATGTAATGGTTGCCTTTATATATCCCCCAGGACTTTTGAAAATATAAAAAACAACCAAGGCTTGCTAATAAAAAAATTTGAAGGACAAAAAATGACATACCTTTATAGGAGACACCTATTATAAAAGCCATACAGATAAGACATAAAGAATAAACAACACCTGAAATTAGTGAAAACCATAGATGTTTTTCGAGTTTCGTTGAAAACATCATCCAGCTGAAAAAAAAGTAATAAAATGCTAAAAGGCAACATGTGGCCAGGGCGGGTACAGGAGAGCCATGGTCTATCAAAATCGTGGATATAGCTATCGAACCAAATATAAGTTCTTCAGAACTAAATCTTAGCCTTACTTTCTCTATAATAGATTTGAACATTTGCTATTTAGTCGCTTGGTGATTTGGCATAATTACTACTAACGTTTTGCAAGTTTAAGATGTGCCCGAATTATAGCACTTCTTTCCGCCTTAGCACAAACATAATTAATTTGCAGAAAAGCAAGTGAAAGTACTTCGCCCGGGCATAGATTAAACTTGTTGTTAGCGGTAGTAATTTTAGTTTGTAGGAGTCAATGTCGCCCAAACAACATGGTCGAAGTCGGCAATTTTATAGGTGTCTTTATTCAATTCTGTCTTGGGTAAAAGTACATGAACATGAACTTCATTATTATCTCCAATGTGATGCCCTGCATGTCGTTCCGTTAATACTATTATTTTATAGTCTAAGTTCTTGTATTCGAAATGATTGTCAAGTTCGAGAACAAACATTTTTTGGCTTTCAACTTTTATTGTTTCGGTTATTATTCCTTTTTTTGGGAAGATTGTCTCAAAATTATAGTTCTGATCGAAATAGTTAATTGTCACCCGGTTTCCGATTACCTTCTTATTGGTAGAAAACTCCTCGTCTGGGGATGAATTATCCAAATCAATAGAATTCCGATTATTATTTGTTACCATGTCGTTTTAAGTCATTCGTATTATTACCGCTAACTAGTAAATATGCGCTATACTATAGCGTATATTTTTCATTTAAGTTAACCAAATCTATCATAAGATTTTAACTATTCAAAAATCCAATGGGCTTTTTATCAAACTTTCCTGCCTTGTATTTTCATAGATATAGATCTCGTTCGTTTTCGTACTGCTGTGGCCCAACAATTGTTAAATTTACCTAATGGCTGTTCCAACCCTTCCATAAATCTCAATTGGAGTAAGTTTTTCAGCAGACACAACCTTATTGGTACGCATGCAAAACACTAATACGCTGTGCCGAACCTATGCTCCCCTAAATATTGGCTTGTAGAAATGTTCTGACTGTCTTCAGCGATGAACGCCATCCAGATATGAAAGGATTTTCCGAGCCACGAAGCATCCATGGCCAAAGTTTCCTTACCCATTTTCCATTTGGCACCACTGGTTATGGTTTCTTGATAGGCTGTACCGGGTATATACGCGAGTAACATCACTTGGTCTGAATTTCGCTCCCATACCTCATATCCCTCGGTGTCCCAGCGTACATGAAAACCTTCATCACTCACTAAAACCACCGGGTTGGCAGCCCCCATCAAAGTTCCAGCGCTTACCAACACTTTCGAACAGTCCATTAGCCCATCTTCATCAAAACCGATAGTTAACAAGTAGGATTTGGCCAGGTTGTGCGCAGTCATCTGCCGCTTCTTACTTTCTATGTTAAACCCAATGCGCACAAAATGAAGGATGTGAGTCAAGAACTCCTGTGCCCTGTTAAATTTACTTCTCGACAACTGTTGTTTTACCGATCCCTCTTTGTTTTTTGCGCTCGGCTTCCGTGCGCCCCTAATGCAGGCTTGCCCAAAACGCTCGTAGCCATATACGCTTCCCACTTTACCGCTAAAGGCACCATTGATGCCATTTTTTAAAATCGCCATAATTAGATCTATTTAATAAACTGATTACAAACAAGTTAATTATAAATCGGGACTTTAACAAACCTAAAACGAATGCAATTCGGATGTTAATCGGATCTCAATGTCGTAGTTGCGTCAAATGTCCATCCAACGTCCGTCTTACACCCGATAAATTGCGATCTCAAGGGCGGTTGGAAGCGCAATATTTTAGCCGGTAAATTGAAATGTGGAGACAGCGATCACCTGTTAACACAACCAACACCTGCCAATGTGGAGCATTCAACTCTTCTGCGCTGAACTCGTTTATGTCTTTTTTTTAAACAATAACAGTATTACTACAAATGGAAAACCGAGACATAACAATTTTGAATAGTATTTAAGCGGTAGTCATTTGCTTTAAGATATATAAGGGATGCATCAAGAACTGTCAAAATCGTGGCACAATTCTTACTCCAAATGATGGCGCATAGATAAAAGCTAGTGTTTTTTACCCGTTGTTGAAACAAAATAAATAGCTTTTTATTAACTACTGTTAATAATTTCAGTAATTATTTGTCCTGATAGGCGATTTAAAAACAGCGTTTGCTATCGTACGTTACAAAATCGATGTTTGAAAGAATACTTTTGAAGCCGTTAATCTGATTAGCAATACCTAGACATTGGCTTACTTCATTATAACGGCCGTTTTATCAAAAATTTTCAACTTTTCAAAGTCGAATTTTGGAATCTCAAACCGTACGGTGCTTGGCTTAACAAAAACCTGTACTTTTTTCACAAATGCCGAATGTAACTGGGTCTTGTTAAAAACAAGTTTATGTGTTCCGGAAACAGTAATAATATCTAATAATTCTCGTCGTGCCGCTGTGTAAAAAATCCTAGCACTCGCGTCGAAATGTAAAAAGGCAAATCTTAACAACCATTTGAACAAAGGTGGGTGTTTTAAAAAAGTATATCGGTCTACCTTCCATCTCGAAAATCAAATGCGGTTATACATTGATATCGCGATAATTAAACATTTTATACGAAGCTAAGCGTCTAACATTCTAATAGCCGTATTTATCCGGATAGATATTAAACCGTGGCTAATCACTGCCAGAAACCTTAATTTCGTTAGGTAAGGGTTTTAGCAAAAGATCGAGGCCTGAACCTAAAAACTTCGATTAACTTCCGTTTTTAACACAAAAACTCTTGTTCTTTTTAAGTGCCACCTACGCTCAAAAAGCTTGTTTTGCGCATTACCCCGTTGAAACTCCAATTAAATGGTTGTAATCCTTTTTAATTTAGTAATTTTCCGGCTCAGACAAACGAAAATTTTATTGATTGCTTTAGTTAATCTCTAAAACAAAAGTTAATTACATTAAATCTTCTTATGGAAAATGCCATCATGCTAAAGGCCATTATCGAAAACGCGATAGATGGAATAATTACCATAGATACCGGGGGCACTGTTCTAACTATGAATCCTGCGGCCACGCATCTTTTTGGCTATGAACCACATGAAGTCATTGGTAAGAATATTTCTATGTTGATGCCAGATCCTGATAAATCTGCCCATGATGAATATCTGAAGCGCTATAATCGTACCGGTGTACCACATATTATTGGAATAGGAAGAGAAGTAAGTGGTTTGAGAAAAGACGATTCTGTTTTCCCTTTTCGGCTAGCAATAAGTGAAGTAAATTTAGAAGATCGCAGAATATATGCCGGCTTTGTACATGATCTTAGTGAGCAGAAAATTGCTGAGAAACAGTTAAAAATGTATACCAACCAGCTAGAGCTTTTGGTGGAAGAACGCACTTTAGCATTGAAAATTCTAGTGCAACAATTAAAAGACACAAGCGTTGAAGTGAATCTTTCTTTAGAGAAGGAAAAGGAGCTAAATCAATTAAAAAGCCGTTTCGTTTCCATGGCCTCGCATGAATTTAGAACGCCTTTAAGTGCGATACAACTTTCTGCGTCGTTAATTGAAAAGTATTCGGTTACTTACAACAATCAAAACATTACTAAACATGTTGGGAAAATAAAAAACTCAATTGGCAACCTTACAACTATCTTAAACGATTTTTTATCGATAGAGCGATTAGAAACTGGAATAATAATTCCACAATTCTTCCACTTCGATTTGGTAAAACTGGCTGAAGAAATTACGGAGGAAATGCAACTAGTGGCAAAGCAAAACCAAAACATTATCTACCAACACACAGGCGTAGAAAGCGTTGTTTTTACTGATGCTAATTTACTTAAACATTGCATCGTAAATCTCATTGCAAATGCCATTAAATATTCTGGAGAGAATACTTTCATAGAATTTAACACAGAAATTAGCGCTAAATCCGTTACCATAACGTTAAAAGACAATGGCATTGGCATTCCAAAAACTGAGCAGAAGCATCTATTCGATGCCTTCTTCAGGGCGCACAACACCGGAAGTATTCCCGGAACTGGGTTGGGGTTAAACATTGTTAAACGTTATGTAAAACTGATGAACGGTGAAGTAAAATTTGAGAGTGCAGAAAATAAAGGTGCAACCTTTAGTCTTATATTTAAAAAAGAAGCATGAAAAGCAAGATTTTAATCATCGAAGATCATCAAGACATTAGAGAAAGTACCGCAGAAATTTTAGAGCTCGCGGGCTTTCAAACATTTACCGCGGCTGATGGTCGTAAAGGAGTTGAAGTGGCACAAGAAGAAGTGCCAGACCTAATTATTTGCGACATTATGATGCCTGAATTAGATGGTTATGGCGTGTTATATCTTTTAAATAAAATGCCAAAAACCTCTAATATCCCATTTATTTTTCTTACAGCAAAGGTAGATAGAACTGATATTCGGAAGGGAATGGAAATGGGTGCAGACGATTATCTTACCAAACCTTTTGATGATATTGAACTGTTAAGCGCCATTGAAAGTCGGTTGAAAAAGAAAGATCAACAAAAAACCTTCTATACAAATGGCTTGCAAAAGCTCCAAGATTTTGCGAGTAAAGAGCAAGGTGTCTTAGCTTTAAAAGAGCTTGTGGCGTTAAAGAAAATTAGACTAGTCAAAAAAAAACAGGTTATTTATTACGATGGCGACATTGCCCAAGGTGTTTATCTGGTAATAGAAGGTCAGGTTAAAATAAATAAGATGAGTGAAGATGGGCGGGAATTTTTGACAGGAATTTACCATGGCGATGAATATTTTGGACTGCATGATGCGCTAATCAGCAATGTGCATACCGAAACAGCTACCGCGCTTGAGGACAGTAGAATTTGCCTATTGCCTAAAAATCAAGTTGATGAAATTTTAAGTAAACATCCGGGTTTGGCGATGCAGTTCATCCATTTACTGGCCTCAGGGCTTCAGCATAAAGAGGAGCAATTGGTAGAACTCGCCTATCATTCTGTGCGCAAAAGGTTGGCGAATACATTACTTCGACTGACGGAAATCAATAAAGAGAATCATTTTAAAATTTCTAGAGATGATTTAGCGGCTATGGCCGGTATGGCAACAGAAACGGTCAGTCGGACGTTGAGTGATTTTAAAGATGAAAAGCTTATCGAAAAGAAAGGCAGTGAAATACAGCTGCTTGATGAGGCCAAGCTTAGAAAAATGAAAAATTAAATGAAGCATTAAAGCTATATTTTTTAAAAACGGCATTTCCTTGCAATCAACTTCATCGATCTGCCTTTTGCTGAAGTCTGGTCAAATCTGTCCTGGGAGCTTTCCCTTCAAGTCTGTTTGGCTTAGCCGGCCACTGCATTTTCCAGAAGCTTCCTACCCCCCTTCGTAAAACACTGCAAATTAAAAATCTCAAATGTATCTCTACTCATTTTAAGCTTCTGATCTACTATTGCGCGTTTTTAAAAACAAAAAACTGATGAAGATCATTTTTCCTGCTGACTGCTATTACTAAAAAATTTTCATGCCTTTGATACATTTGTTCGTTCACAAGAAAAAATAACTATCAACAGGGTAGCGCGCAATTTTATGAAAGCGATAGTTTACAGCACTCAATCTTTTGAGAAAGAATTTTTAGCAAAAGCAAATCAAAAGAAGCATGACATTACATTAATTTCCAACCCTTTAAGCATAGCTACTGCAGGTTTTGCCGAGGGTAAAGATGCCGTGATCGTGTTTACCAACGATGAGGTTTCTGCCCCGGTAATAGAAAAGTTGAAGCGCTATTCGGTTCGCTATATCTCCACCCGCTCTGTAGGTACAGATCATATAGATAAAATTGCTGCCGACGCAGCGGGGATAAAGGTGGCAAATATTCCAGCCTATTCTCCAGAGAGCATCGCAGAACATGCCGTTAGCCTAATGTTAGCGCTAAACCGAAACATTGTCCAAGCTGCCTTAAATACCAAAACCTTCGATTTTAGATTAGACGGATTATTGGGTTTTACACTTCGGGGTAAAACTGTTGGCTTGGTTGGCTTAGGAAACGTTGCACTGGCGTTGGCTTCAATTTTGAAAGGATTTGGTTCTAAGCTTATTGCATGCGATCCTTTTAACAAGCAGTTTCCTGTAGGTATTAAGGAAGTAGGTTTAGCGGAGCTTTATAGAGAAGCAGATATCATTTCGCTACATGTGCCTTTAACAGAAAAGACTAAATACATGATCAACACCAAAACTTTAAACTCTATAAAAAATACTGCTATGCTTATAAATACGGCTCGTGGGGCGCTAGTTGATACAACTGCGTTGATTCACTCCCTTGAAAACAAGACTTTGGGCTATTATGGCGCCGATGTTTTTGAATGCGAAAAGGGGTTATTTTTTGAAGATCACCGAACGGATAAAGTGAAGGATCCATTATTGACTCGTTTGCTCGCTCAGCCAAACGTTCTGATCACGCCACATCAGGGTTTTCTTACCGAAGAGGCTTTACATGAAATTGCCCTGGAAACAATTAAAAATCTGGACAAATGGCAAGCCGCGGACTTACAGATCAACGGAAAAAAAATTAAAGTAGAAATCTAGCAACGCTTTTGATATGATGGATATCCACTCACTTATCGAAAAATATTCTGGTCCGGTTCCACGTTACACCAGCTATCCAACTGTTCCATATTGGGATGACAAAAATTTCTCTAAAGAACGATGGATAGAATCTGTAAAGACTTCTTTTTTACAAAGCAACCAAAAAACCGGTATTAGCTTATACATTCACTTGCCTTTTTGTGATCAGTTGTGCACCTATTGTGGCTGTAACACTAGAATTACGGTAAATCATAAGGTAGAAAAACCATATATAAATGCTGTCGCCAAAGAGTGGAGCCTGTATAAATCATTCTTGCCGGAAGCACCTATCATAAAAGAAATTCATTTAGGTGGAGGCACTCCCACTTTTTTTAGTCCGCAGCATTTAGAGGATTTGATTGTTGGTATCCTTGATGGCTGTAAAACAGATAAAGATGCAGCATTTAGTTTCGAAGCCCATCCGGCAAACACTACGAAGGAGCACCTAGTTACCCTTTTTAAACTTGGCTTTAAAAGACTTAGCTTAGGCATTCAAGACTTTGATCCAGAGGTACAACGCGTGATAAATAGGTGGCAAACCGTCGAGCAGGTTAAAGAGGTAACAAAAGATGCCCGCTCAGTGGGTTATCATTCCATTAATTACGATCTAATTTATGGATTGCCTCGACAAACAAAAGATGGTCTTATAAATACGATACAGGAAGTAATTAAACTTCGTCCAGATCGCATTGCTTATTATGGGTATGCACATGTTCCTTGGGTAAAACCGGGACAAAGAATGTTTACAGAAGCCGACTTGCCAAATATAGGCGCTCGGCAGTTGCTTTACGATACAGGTAGACAAATGCTCACTGAGGGAGGTTATGTAGAAATTGGCATGGATCATTTTGCTTTAAAGACTGATAGCCTTTACATTGCATCTCAAAATGGTAAACTCCATAGAAACTTTATGGGTTATACAGATCATTTTACGCAATTAACGATTGGCTTAGGGGTTTCTTCTATTAGCGACACTTGGTATGCATTCGGTCAAAATGTTAAAAAAGTAGAAGAATACCAACAATTGATTGATGCGGGCGAAATCCCTGTTTTTAAAGGTCATTTTTTAACAGAAGAAGACCTAGTCCTGAAAAACCACATTCTAGCGCTCATGTGCTCAGGGAAAACTACATTTGACGAATTTGACCTTTGTTTTGAGGCATTTAAAGATGCTCTTGAAAGATTAAAAGATTTAGAAGCCGACGAATTAGTAATTAGAAAAGACCTAGAAATTATAGTTACCAATAAAGGTAAGCGATTTTTGAGAAATATCTGTTTGGCATTTGACGCCCGTTATTGGTGCAAACAAATGGTGCAAAAAACATTCAGTACGGGTGACTAAAATTCAGTCTAACCGTAAATTGGCATATTAAAAATCGAGCGCTACCAGAAAATAGCTTAGGTCTAGTTGATATGTTCATTTGAAGGAGGTGATAATTGATAAATTTTTCCTTTTTCACCGGCCATTAAAATCAAGGCACCAGTTTTAGCTTTTTTTACCGCATTAAAGCTTTTTTCTGAAATATTTTCCCAGTTTTTGCCCCCATCATAGGACAGGTCTACTCCTGACGTTCCTACCGCAATCAGTATGTTTTTATTGATATAAACAACCCCAGACCTAAATCCCTTGACCGACGATATGGGGGCAGACCAAGTTTTACCTCCGTCAGAAGTAAGGACAGCTGCTTTGGTGCTGTCCTGGTCCTTCACATAATTCCCACCGACAGCAACGCCAGTGTTTTCGTCGTAAAAATCGATAGAAAACGGTCCTGTTGTACTCTCGCCTTGCAAAATCGGACACACAAACACGTTCCAGGTTAATCCATAGTTATTTGTCCGATAAATGTTAGCAACTGTACCGCCTGTCGCTACAAAAGCAATTCCATTGTCAAGTGTTTTAATTGTTGTTCCGCTAGCTGCAAAACCAGCTTCACCCGTTGCTAGATTTTCTACTAATTGATTTGAAATATTTTGCCAGCTTTTTCCTCCGTTGGCTGTAGTAAGCAACTGCATTTTATGTGCTATAGGGTCGCCGAAAATAATTCCCCTTGATCTATTCCAAAATCCCAAACCATCTAAAAAAATAGCAGAGTCGGTATTTCTATAATTTTCTCTCCATGTTTTTCCGCCGTTATTGGTGGTTAGCACATAGGCCGGCGACCCTGCGCTCACTATAACAGCTTCATTCGAATTGAAAGCCTCTATGTCTCTGAAATCTATTTTTTCGTAACCTTTTACTTTTGTCCATGTCCAAGACGCCCCTCCATCTACCGTATTTCCTACAAAACCATTGCTCCCGCTTACCCAGGCAACGCTGTCGTTTACTACAGAAAGCCCTCTTAAACTGGTTGAGGTGTTTTCCGTAAGCGACTTAAGCACATAGTTTTGTGCAAATCCAAAGGATGGAAGCAGGAATAAATAAATAAATATTTTTTTCATTAATCTGTTTTATGGGCAGTGTTGAAATCAACTGTAGAAAGCTGTGTGAAATTCGAAACACCACAATATAAGGATTTACCAGATATTTATCTCCAACAAATGTTAAAGACAGTTTAGTCTTAATGAACAGCGACAAAAACAGTTATTGGTAAAAGGCCTAATTTAGACCTAATTGTTGTGCGATTCAAAACGCCCTTTTATTTCTGTAATGTCGATGCGAAAAACCACCACATTACTTCTTTTTTCCTCGGCTATTCCATGAGACGGCTCTTGGCTTGGTTTATAAGTAAGTGGCATAATTTTATGAATAATTCCCTGCATGGCCTGTTGTCTTTCTTCCCCTTCTAATTCTTTGAACACCCCTCGGATAATCACACTTTTCCAGGTAAAGGTGTCCAAAATATCGTCAACCAGAAAACAAACATTTGGGTTTTCCCGCATCATATTTATCTTCTTTCCATGACCAGAATGGGCATAAATTGCATCGTTGCTAAATACAAAATTAATAGGAACAACATACGTTTCGTCTTCATTGCTACATCCAAGCCTACCGTAAACCCGCCTATTTAAAAAGTCGATTATTTCCCTTTTACTAAGATCTCCAAGCATAATTTATAGTGTTTAGTGATAAAAAAACGTTAGTTCAACCTAATGTTTTCTAGAACAATAATCGCAAAAAGAATGGTCAATATTAGTGACATAGGTCACAATTTTATTTGAGTTAACGACTTGCTCACCCGAAATTTAACAGGGCTAAACTTTAACTAGAAATAAGAAAAACTAAAATAACTTAGGAAACTTACCTGGCTTAAACTGATGCATCATATCATACACGGTCTCAAAGATATCTTCTACAGAAGGCTTAGAAAAATAATCTCCGTCTGAGCCAAAAGGCGGTCTATGCGCTTTGGCTGTTAAGGTTCTCGGTTTGGCATCTAGCGAATAATACCCGTCCTGATTTTCTAAAATATTTTGTAAAATATAGGCGGAAGCTCCGCCTGGCACGTCTTCATCCAACACAAGCAATTTATTGGTTTTAGCGATCGAAGTTGCGCAAATCTTTGTTTTATCAAACGGAAGTAAGGTTTGAAGATCTATAATTTCTACAGAAATATTGAATCCGGTGAGTTCTTCTGCGGCCTCTTGAGCCAACCGTAGGCAAGAGCCATAAGACACAATGGTTACATCTGCGCCTTCTTCAAGCACTTCGGCAATTCCCAAGGGAACAGTAAATTCACCTACATTTGCTGGAAGGTTTTCTTTTAACCGATAACCATTCAAACACTCTATAACGAGAGCAGGTTCGTCCGTTCTAAACAATGTATTGTACATACCTGCTGCTTGTGTCATATTTCTAGGCACGCAAAGATGCATTCCTCTTAACGAACCTAGAAGCATACTTATTGGGGAACCGGAATGCCAAATACCCTCTAACCGATGTCCACGAGTTCTAATAATAACAGGTGCTTTCTGCTTTCCATTTGTTCTGTATGAAAGTGTTGAAAGATCGTCGCTCAGCACATTCAAAGCAAAGATTACATAATCCAAATATTGGATTTCGGCAATCGGCTTCAAGCCTCGCATCGCCAAGCCAATGCCTTGGCCCACAATTGTCATTTCTCGTATTCCAGTATCTGTAATCCTAAGTTCGCCAAATTTCTCCTGTAAACCGGCAAACCCCTGATTTACATCCCCAATTTGTCCCAAATCTTCACCGAAGGCGACCAAACGATTATCGCGACTAAAGTTTGCATCGAAGCAGGCGTTTAACACTTCGCGGCCATCAATCATTTTTGATTGGTTGTTATATTCGGCAGGAATTATCGCCAAGTTTTCGGGACTTTCGATTCCGATAGTGTGTAATTTATCTTCGTAACGTTTAGAAATGTAGGACGATTTCTCTTGATACCAACTTAATAAATCTTTACGGGCGGAAGAATCTCTATTTACGGAAAAGTGAATGGCTTTTCTGACCAGTTGATAAATTTCTCTGCGCTGCGCATCGGTAAGCGAGCTCAATTGGTTTGCAAGCGAAGCAACTGAAGGCGTATCCACTGCTACAGCAGAAATTAATGCTAATGCTCGTTCCTGTTCGGGCTTTATGGCACCCAAAAAATCACTCCACGCTTCCATTTGTTGACTGCGAACAAAAATTTTTGCCGCTTCTTCCACCGTTCTAAGTTCGTCTTCCGTGGATATGGCTGAGCTCAGCATCCATTCTCGCATTTTAAAAATACAATCGTGTTCTTTTTCCCACGACAATCTTTTTTTGGATTTATACCGCTCGTGCGAACCAGAGGTAGAGTGTCCCTGCGGCTGCGTCAGTTCTGTAACATGTATCATTACAGGCACATGTTGCGTTCTGCAAACCGTTATCGCCTCCTCATAGACTTCGCAAAGTGCCGGATAGTCCCACCCCTTCACTTTAAAAATTTCGTAACCGGCATTTAATTTGTCACGCTGGAAACCTTTCAATACTTCAGAAATATCTTCTTTAGTGGTTTGATACTTTGCCGGAACAGAAATTCCATAATTATCATCCCAGATAGAAATAGCCATTGGAATTTGTAGTACTCCGGCCGCATTTATAGCTTCAAAAAATACCCCCTCAGAAGTACTTGCGTTTCCAATAGTGCCGAATGCAACTTCATTCCCACCAACTGAGAAATTATTTTCTACTGCAAAATCTTTATTGTTTCGATAAAGTTTTGACGCATAGGCCAAACCTACAAGTCGAGCCATCTGACCTCCGGTTGGAGAAATATCTGAAGAGCAATTTTTAATCTTGGTTAAATCCTTCCAAGTACCATCTTTATTTATAGATGTGGTTGCAAAGTGTGCATTCATTTGTCTACCGCCGGAAAAAGGATCGGCGTTGTCGGTTTGATCCGCGTACAATTGGGCGAAAAACTGCTTTATGGTAGAAATACCAGTAGCAAATGCAAACGTTTGATCTCTATAATAACCCGAACGCCAATCGCCAGCTTTAAATGCTTTAGCCATTGCCAACTGCGGAACCTCTTTTCCATCGCCGAAAATACCGAATTTGGCTTTTCCTGTCAGTACTTCTCTCCTACCCAAAATACTAGCCTGCCTACTTTCAAACGCAATCTTATAATCTGCTAAAACAATGGTTCTAAAGTCATCGAAGCTAAGTTCTGGTGTCGGCGCGGGCGTATTCTTCAGGTTCGGTTCTTGCATATAAAATTTGGCTGTGATTATGGCAAATATAATGAATTTTAATGTTTTGCTTTTGCCACTTAAGGTAAAATTAGTCTAACAAAAAGAAAATATTAATGGAATGGTTCTTGTTTAAAGTATTTTAAAACTAAATTTGTTTCAGTCAATTTATAAACCAATAACACATTTAAGATGAAAAAGATTATAGTTGCCTTGACATTCTTTGTAAGTTTTTCAATTGCTGCGCATGCCCAAACAGAAGATAAAGCGCCGAAATTTAAATTTGAATCAGAAACACATAATTTTGGTCAGATTTTAGCCAACAAACCAGTTACCTATGATTTTAAGTATGTGAATGTTGGCGAGAGCCCATTAATCATCACAAAAGCAGAAGCAAGTTGCGGTTGCACAGTTCCGAAATATACAACCACTCCCATAAAAAAAGGAGAAACTGGTGTAATTTCGGTCACTTATAGCGCGGCAGGTGCACCTTCTTCTTTTTCTAAAACAATTACTATTTCTTCAAATTCTTCTACGCCGGTTCGGGTTTTGTATATTAAAGGCGAAACAGTTAAGGAGTTAACAAAAGAAGTAACCAAGTAGTTGATTTAACGTTTTTTTATATAAAGTCGCGATATACATCGGGACTTTTTTTATTTTTGAGCTATGCCAAAAATTTCAGAAAAAGGCCTGCACATGCCCGCATCGCCTATTAGAAAATTGACACCTTTTGCAGATAAAGCCAAAGATAGAGGTCTGCAAGTTTATCATCTAAACATCGGGCAGCCGGATATTGCAACCCCAAAAGGGATGCTGGATGCTGTAAAAAACATAGACTTTGACGTATGGGCATATACGCCTTCGGAAGGAACCCTCACGTACCGGAAAAAGCTTACAGAATACTACAATAAACTGGGCTACGACATTACGCCTGAAGATATTTTGGTTACTGTTGGTGGCTCAGAAGCAATAACCATCGCCATGCAAACCTGTGTAAATGAGGGCGATGAAATTATTATTCCTGAACCCTTTTACGCTAACTATAATGGTTTTGCCTGTATGAGCAATGTGGTGATAAAGCCAATCCTATCTTATATTGAAAATGGTTTCGCCCTGCCACCGATCTCGGCGTTTGAAGCACTAATTACTGATAAAACAAAAGCGATAATTATCTGTAACCCAAATAATCCAACTGGATATTTGTACGATGAAGCGGAACTGAACGCCCTAAAAGAGCTTTGTTTAAAATATGATCTTTTCCTTTTTTCAGACGAAGCTTATAGAGAATTTTGTTACGATGGCAGAACCTTTATATCTCCTATGCACTTAAAAGGATTGGATCAAAATGTGGTTATAATGGATACGGTATCTAAAAGGTACAGCGCATGCGGCGCACGCTTAGGATGTTTGATCACCAAAAATAAGGAAGTGATTGCCTCAGCATTAAAGTTTGCCCAAGCAAGGTTAAGTCCGGGAATGGTAGAACAGATTGCTGGAACTGCCGCAGTTGACACACCAGATGCTTATTTTGAAAAAGTAAATAAAGAGTATACATTACGCAGAAATACTTTGGTAAAACGCCTGAATGCTATGGAAGGTGTATTTTGCCCAAATCCGGGTGGGGCATTTTATGTTGTTGCTAAGTTTCCGATAGATGACGCTGATAAATTTTGTCAGTGGATGCTGGAAGATTTCAACCACGATGGTAAAACGGTAATGATGGCTCCTGCCACGGGGTTCTACTCTACAATTGGATCTGGTAAAAATGAAGTGCGAATGGCCTATGTACTAAATACCAGTCAGTTAAATGAGGCGATGGATTGTTTGGAAATTGCATTGTCAAAATATCCCGGAAAAACATAGGCAAAGTGCTTGATCGCGAATGTTGATGTATTTTATTTGTATATTTGCGTTTCACAGAATCTTAAAAAAGATTCAAACATGGGGCCGTTCTTGGATTTGACAGGGTGGCGAAAATTACGTTAGCATGCAGTGCGTTGTACGGAGAGCACTTAAAAGAGAACGTTCACAACAATAATTGGCGAGAATAACTACGCCTTAGCAGCCTAATTTAGAATTAGATTGCTTTTGTCCCTCTAATTGCTGCATTGTTAGGTTAGAATTTGGGGCATCGAAATAACAAAGCTGGTTTTGTAAAGCTGCGGTGCAAAATGAGATAAAGTAGTTAAGGTTATAAACAAGGTCGGTTTTCAGCCGGTTTATAACTCGAAAATAAATTGAAAAATAAGCATGTAGAGGATTTAGTTTATCTCACAACTGGACAAGGGTTCGACTCCCTTCGGCTCCACAAATTTCTTAAGCCTGCAAATAAACTATTTGCAGGCTTAATTTATTTTAAGAACTCCACAAACCTAAAATGATATTTAATTTAAAGCGTATAAATACGTTTATAAATCCGTTAAAGCCGTGATTAACATTAATTTAACGACAACTCAAACATTATGCCGTTCTTAAATGCTTCCATATAAATCTTAATCTAAATTACATGGAACATTTAAAAATTGCGAGCGACAATTATGTTGCTTTTACGTTCTTCGTCGGAACGATGGCTATGATGGCAGCATCAGTCTTTTTTCTTTTCGAGGTAAATAATACCACTCAAAAATGGAGAACGTCGGTACTTGTATCAGGTTTAATTACTTTTATTGCGGCGGTTCACTACTATTATATGAGGGGATATAACTTAGAAACAGGCGATTCCCCAACTTTTTTCCGCTACGTTGACTGGATTTTAACAGTGCCATTGATGTGCGTGGAATTTTATCTAATAACCAAAAAGGCAGGTGCAAAGGTCAGTTTACTGTGGAAGTTGATTTTCGCTTCACTAGTGATGTTGGTGACAGGATATATTGGCGAAACACTGGACAGAGATCATAGCGTTTTATGGGGCGTAATATCTGGTGCTGCTTATTTTTACATCGCTTATTTAATATGGTTTGGCGAAGTAGCAAAATTGGCAAATACTGCAGGCGCGCAGGTTGCAAAAGCAACTAGAGTGCTCGCTTGGTTTGTGCTTGTTGGCTGGGCAATTTATCCACTAGGATACATTCTCGGAACTCCAGGAGGATTATTTGGCCTTCAGTTAGTCAGCGATCCCAAAGCTGCAAGCCATGCGATGGATGTGGTTTACAACATCGCTGATGCCATAAATAAAATAGGTTTCGGTTTAGTAATTTATGTGTTAAGTAGATCTTCAGAAGATTAGTTGTAATTTGCAACACAAAGGGATGGTATTCTATAATCTACCATCCCTTTTTTTTGATTGCTTTCGCATAACGAATAACAGATGGAAACTTCGGAATTAGATAAACCTACTTTAAAGTTCGATTTTCTATTTATAGGATTAGGCGCTGCAAACTGTTTGTTAATTTTAAGACTTAATGATCACAATCTTTTAAAAGGAAAAACGATTGCAATTATAGAGCCTGATACCAAATCTACCAACGATAGAACTTTTTGTTTTTGGGCCACCGAAGATGAGCTTGCTAAACTAAACCTAGCAAACCTCATTAGTTATAGTTGGAATTGTATTGAAATTAATGGCATAACTAAACAACGAATTGATCCACTTCATTATTTTCACATCAAAGGAATTGATCTCTACAACGAAACAAAGAAGCAGCTTGGTTTTAACGAAGTTAAATTTTTTAGGTCCTTTCTGATAGAAAAGCCAATACTAAAATCAACTTATCATGAGGTTAAGTTAGATAATGAAACGATTTATGCACAGTCGGTGTTTGACAGTCGGCCACCATTCTTTTTAAAACCAACTAAAATTCAAAGTCATTTATACCAGTCTTTTTACGGTTGGAAAATTAAAACTGTTAATCAAATATTTGATACGTCAACGATGGTGATGATGGATTTTAACATCCCTCAAAGCAATTTCACTCAATTTATTTATATTCTTCCCTTTACGGGCAATACCGCACTTATAGAATTAACTAGATTTGGGGGTGAAAAACTATTAAAAGAGGATGCGCATTTAATACTTGCTGATTATGTGAAAAAATTGGGTGTTCCTTTTGAAGTGTTAGATTTCGAACAAGGGGTAATACCAATGTCTAGCGCCAAATTGGTTTCAGAGGATTTCGGCAACACTTGGATAAACATGGGTGTCAGATCGGGCGTTCTTAAATGCTCTACAGGGTATGCTTTTCATTCCATGGCAGAAGATGCGTCGGCGCTGGCCGACGCTATCAAAAAAAAGCAACTGCCGAGCAGAAAATCTCGAAAACAAAGATTTGCACTTTACGACCTTTTATTGCTCAACATCTTAAATGAAAGGCCACAATATGGAAAACTAATTTTTGAAACCCTGTTTAAAAAAATACCTGTTCCGAGCGTTTTAAGCTTTTTAAGAGAAAAAACAAGTATTGTGGAAGAAATATCCATTTTCTCAAAATTGCCTATCGGAATTTTTATTTTGACCGCATTAAAATATTTTCTACATCAAATAAATAGTCTGCCTGTTCTAGCGTTTCCTTTTATACTAACAATCTTTACAATTGTTCTTTCGCATTATAATTTGGCCTATATTTCTTGGGGAATTTTAGCTGTTGGCTTTTTATCCATTGGACTTTCACACGGGGCGCTCGATTACCTCACCGAGAGTAGCATTGTAAATAAGAAACAACTTCTCTATTTTGTAATAAGCTATTTATTCAAAAGCATTCTGCTAGCCATCGTTTGGTTATTTCTTCCAGACGTAGCTTTAATTATTTTTATTGGATATTCTGCATGGCATTTCGGACAAGCAGACTTTAAGGAATGGACTTTAAAACAAGGATTGCCAACTTTTTTATGGGGTTTGGTTCTTCTAATGACATTATTCTTTTTTCATTTTAAAGAATTAAATTTGATTTTAACACAAATTCCGAACCTAAGCTTGCCAACTTTTCTACAAAAAATTCCACAATCTGACGTTAAACTTATCCAAATAGCTGTAGTTACCGGCGGATTACTTTTAGCAATGCTCAAAAAATCTAGTTATATAATATATACCTTGACTTATATTTTACTTTGTAGTTTTCTTCCCCTACTTGCAGCCTTTGGAATTTATTTTATCGGTCAACATAGCATTCATGGCTGGCGTCACCTTTCTAAAGGTCTAAATGAAACCTCGTTTAAATTATGGGTAAAATCACTTCCATTTAGTGCCGGGGGCGCACTCATTATTTTATATTTTATATTTTTTTCAGGTCCTAATTATGTAGGAATGTTTTTTATCATTTTATCGTGTCTAAGTATTCCCCATGTTTTTAGCATGCACAGATTTTATTTGAAGTTTAATCATAGAAAGCATGTTAAGATCTCATCTGATAAAGCAAACGGTCTAATTTCATGAGACAATTTGGCAAATCCTCATAAAAAACCAAATGAATTATGACCACTCAAACAAATGCCAAACCTCGATTTTGATCCTGATGTTATGAAAGGCTGAGGAACAGGTTTTAAATTAATTTATTTCCTAAACATCCTTAAAATTAGATTGGAAAAAAGTTTTCACAAAAAAACAGGCTCATAAACGGAGCCTGTTTTTTTACTCAATAGCACGCTTTTGAACTTACTTATATTCAATTACAAAGTCCTCAGTAGGATTTCGAACTTTTTTCATGGTTGATAGCCAATCATTTTCTCCATCTCGGTATCCTAAATACAATAAAGTTACACTTTTTAAACCTTTAGATTTTAAATCTAAGAGTTCATCCACCAAATTATTGTCAAAACCTTCAGCCGGCGTTGTGTCCACTTTCAATTCTGCTGCTTCTGCAATGGCCATTGCAAAACCAATATAGGATTGGCGAGCTGTGTGAATAAAATTTTCAGCTGCCGATTCTTTCAGATAAATTCCTTTTATCTTATCAGTATAACTCGTAAATCTTCCGCGAGGCAGGTCTCGTTCGTCTGTTGTACGGTCATAAATAGCATCTATCCTGTCCTCTGTGTACCGATCCCAAGCTGCAAAAACTAGCACATGAGAGCAATCCCTCATTACCTCTGGATTTAAAACGCTTGGAGAAAGTTTTTCTTTAATTTCTTGATTGGAAACAACCAATACTCGATACTGTTGCAAGCCTGAGGAAGTCGGAGCTAACCGAGCTGCTTCTACGATGCTTGCCACATCTGCTTCACTCACTTTTTTTGTTGGATTGTATGCTTTAACAGCATATCTCCACTTTAATGATTCAATTAATGACATTTTATTTCGTTATTAGGAGCAGCCACTTATCGCTTGCTCTTTTTTATGTTTGAAAACTTCTTCTAGTGGTTGGTTACTATCAATTCTACCTTAACATTTCCACGGGTGGCATTGGAGTAAGGACAAACCTGATGGGCTTTATCAACCAACTCTTTCGCTTCTTCTATACTAACTTTAGGTACGTTTACCGATAAAACCACAGACAATCCAAATCCCTCGTCATCATTTTGACCGATGCTTACTTTTGCGCTGACGGACGTTTCGCCAGTTTCTATTTTACCTTGTTTGATAACCAAATTCAATGCGCTATCAAAACACGCTGAATAGCCTGCCGCGAAAAGTTGCTCCGGGTTCGTGTAATCGTCACTGGCTCCGCCCATTGCTTTCGGCATTCTAACCTGTAAATCCAACACTCCATTACTACTTTTAACATGGCCATTTCTACCACCGGTGGCAGTTGCTTCTGCGGTATATATTACTTTCATTTTATTACTCCTCTTCTAATGTTTTTTAAAAAAGAGCTGCCAAATAAGAGCAGCTCCAATAAGTTTACTTTAAACGGGAAATGATTCGCTCGGCTACACTTTCAGATGAAGCCGGATTTTGCCCGGTGATCAACAAACCATCTTCCACCACATGCACACCCCAATCGTCGGTTTTACTGTAATGACCGCCCAAATTTTTTAATTCAGTCTCCACTAAAAATGGTACCACATTTGTTAATTGCACTGCTTCTTCTTCGGTATTTGAAAAGCCAGTTACATTTTTTCCTTTTACAAAAGAGTCGCCATTTTCAAATTTGACATTCTTAAAAACACCTGGCGCATGGCAAACAGCACCAACTATCTTTCCGCTATTGTAAAAATCTAAAATCAACTTGGCAGAATCTTCATCGTTAGCTAAATCCCAAAGTGGTCCATGGCCGCCGGGATAAAAAACTGCATCGAAATCTGAAACTTTCATTTCAGACAGTTTATGAGTATTTGCGATGATCTCTTGAACTTTCTGATCTTTATAATAGCGCTCGGTCGCGCTTGTTTGTGCAGATTTTGCTTCGCTAGAGGGATCGATCGGCGCTTGTCCACCTTTTGGCGTTGCCACGGTTATCTCATAACCTGAATCTTGAAATTTGTAATAGGGAGAGGCGAATTCTTCTACCCAAAAACCAGTTTTTTTACCGGTATCGCCTAATTTATCGTGTGAGGTAATTACGAATAAAACTTTCATATGATTGTTATTTTTATGACTATTAATTAATTATTCTTTTTAAACACACCTGTACTCCACAGTGCCCAAAGGATTAATACCGGTTGAAAAAACAAACGGATGAGCCTAAGTTTATCGGTATTCAATCCAAAAGCGTCAACCTTGTTTACGTATTGAGCGATATTTCCAGGGAAAACAAGTAAAAAAAATATCGCGACAACTATTCCAACCCATCGTTTTTTCTTCACCCAGAACACAAGTGATACGCCCAGACTTATTTCTACAATACCAGATGCCAATACGGTAAAATCTTTACCCAAAGGCAGCCACTCGGGTATTTGGGCTAAAAATGCTGAACGATTGAACGTAAGATGGCTTACCCCCGCAAAAGTTAAAAAAAACCCTAGAAGCACTCTAGCTATATTTTTTATGTTTAGCGATTTCATTTTATTTGTTTAACATTTTATTTAACAAATCTCTAAATTGAATCAACTGCTCCATAGAGACATCTAAACACTTTACTAATTTTTTCGGGATGTCTTTAGCCCTAGCCTTCAATTGCATCCCGGTTTCGGTTAAGGAAACCATTACCACGCGCTCATCTGTCTTACTTCGATTCCTGGTTACGAAGCCTTTTTGCTCTAATCTTTTAAGCAGTGGGGTGAGTGTTCCACTGTCTAAATCAAGTTTTTCTCCTAGCTGATTTACTGTATGTTGCTTTTCCTCCCACAATACCATCAATACTAAATACTGAGGATAGGTAAGATCCAGCTCTTTTAACAATGGCCTATAAAGGCTAGTTAGCTTTCTTGAAAATGCATAGGCGGGGAAACAAATCTGGTGTTCGAGCTTTAGTAAATCTTCCATTCGATTTTATAACACCACAAATGTAAATAAGTTTTACACAATTTAATTTACAACAATATAATTATACACAAAATTGACCGTTTTGCGCTTTACCAGAGAATGAGCGCTATTGAGATAAAAGATTTTTACAGCATTGTTTTACATTTGAAAAACGGAGCAGCTTAACCAATTATTTTTATAGAAGTTTTTTAACGCGCTAAAATATCCGCTGGGCTGAGTTTAGAAAGAAGAACGGTATTCATTTGAGGCGAATTAGTCGAAGGATTTCGCTTAATTACAAATCGGAGGGAAAATTATTTGGGAAAAAACCTATTTCTTTAAAAATTTATCTCCTTAAATCGATAGAGCAGTTTCAGTTTACGACTAATTGAAAATTTTCAGCAGAGAAAAACTGTTGAGCTTGATTTTTTAATTAGCGCTGACTTATTCGCTGATTTATCTTTTTTTGAATTTTCTTTCAGAATATTGGCCCAATTGGTACGCAATCAGTATCGGAATTAACGACAAACCAATGTATTTTTCTAACAGTCCGTATTGTGATAAAACAACCAGAAATACGGCTGCAATTAATATAAACAATACGTCAATTATCGGCTTCTTCATATCTATTTAGTTTTTTGTATGATCAACGGCATTTAAAGAATGGATAAAATTTAAATTCATTGCCAATATAAGCTATTTACAATTTGTCGTCGTCAGGTTTTTTTTGAGGGTGATAAGTTGTACCAACAGAAGAACCACTACACCAACCGATTTAAGCCGGATTGAAGTGTAAAGCCCGCAGGATTTCGAGCGAGCGGACTTGCAACAAAAAGCCGGGCTGGCGGTTCAAAAAAGCACAGAAATTTGCCTTTCAAATAAAAGAACCTCCTAAACTTCAAATCTCAAGATTGCTCCTGTCAGTCGAAATTTAGTAAGTGATCTTTTTATTTAAAAATAACTGGTTTGTATTTTGGCACCAACGCTTTCATAACCACCCAACCGATAAGGTAGCAGACGGAACAGATGGAGAATACAATAAAATAACCAGCGGCCTCGTCCTTAAAGCTCATAAAAATAATGTGATTTTCACCAGTATAATCGAATAACATACCAGAGCCCTTGTTGATAAAAAAACCAGCGACTCCCCCTGCCATACCTCCTATTCCAGTAATTGTTGCAATTGCCTTTTTAGGAAACATGTCTCCAACGGTAGAGAAAATGTTAGCCGACCAAGCTTGGTGTGCCGCGCCTGCAATACCAATAATTATCACCGGTAGCCAATAAGTAATATGCCCTAAAGGCTGCGCTAACAGTGCCAGCAAAGGAAAAAAAGCGAAAATAAGCATCGCTCTCATTTTTCCTTGATATGGATTCATGCCTTTTTTATCAACAAAATAAGTCGGCAACCAGCCGCCAACAATAGAAAGTAGGGTAATCATATAAAGTACGAAAAGCGGGAAAGCACTTTGTGTTGAATCCATTCCGTATACATCGCTTAAATAAGCTGGCGTCCAAAACAGAAAAAACCACCAAACGCCATCGGTCATAAATTTACCAAATGCGAATGCCCAAGTTTGGCGATGTCTAAAGCAATCTATAAAAGAGACTTTTTCGTCAGTTTCTTCTACGTAATCTGCCAAGGTTCTATCATAGGTTAAATCTTGTTGAATGTAATCCAACTCTGGCTTATTAACTTTTGGATGGACATGTGGCTTTCTATAAATCAGCACCCAAAACCCCATCCATATAAAACCTAAGGCACCAATGATTATAAACGACATCTCCCAGCCATAAGCTCTTGCGATAAACGGAACAGAAAGCGGCGCCGCTAAGGCGCCAACAGTTGCTCCAGCATTAAAAATACTTGTTGCAAAAGCCCTATCTTTTTTGGGAAAATATTCTGCAGTAGTCTTGATGGCTGCTGGAAAATTTCCGGCTTCGCCTAAGGCTAAAACAAAACGCGCAAATATAAAAACCGCAACGCTTACATTAATCACTAGTCCGGTATTATTTATGGTCCGGATAGTATCTTTTGCAAGTTCAAAGCTTCCGAACCAATTTCCCGTAAGATAGCCTGCCGTAACTATTCCACAAAATGCGTGTAAACAAGCACCCACAGACCAAACGCCAACTGCCCATAAAAAGCCCTTTTTTGTATCTAGTTTATCGACCAACCTGCCCGCAAATAATTGTGACACCGCATAACAAATAGAAAATAGAGCGGTAATATTGCCATAATCGTTGTTATCCCAATGAAATTCCGGCGCAATAAAGTCTTTCCAAGTTAGAGAGAGCACTTGTCGGTCGAGGTAATTTATGGTAGTAGCCGCAAATAGGACTAGACAAATGGTCCACCTGTAGCTGGTCATTTTACTTTTGTTCATTTGGTTAGGTTTTTTTTAAATGGTATTATTTACTTTCTTTGATGAGCCTTAGCGCGCGTTTTGTATTTTCAAAAAGCTCCTCATAGCGCTGCGCTGACATCACTTGTTTATTGATTAATTTACTTCCCATACCAACGGCGCATACGCCCGCTGCAAACCAGGTTTTAAGGTTATTAGCATCGATTTCTACACCACCAGTAGGCATGAAAAGCTGACCCGCAAAAAGATCTTTAATTGAAGATAAAAATTCGGGACCTAAAATATTTGCTGGGAAAATCTTGATTAGGAGGGCTTTATTTTCTTGAGCGACACTTATTTCTGTTGGCGTCATACAACCGGGAATCCAAAGCATATTTATTTTATTGGCAATTTTGGCAACCGCCGGGTTAACAATCGGAGCGACAATAAAATCTGTTCCACCTGCTATAAAATCATCTGCATCTTTAACCGTCTTAATGGTTCCAATCCCCAAAAATAGATCGTGCATTTCTGCATTTCTTACCTCAACCAATTTTTTAAAATTTGGTAATGCAAACTGACCTCTATTGGTATATTCAAACACCCTTACACCAGCTTTATAAAGCGTGCGCATCAATTCTACGCTAGTGGATTCGCTGTCGTGATAAAAAAGCGGCAGCATACCCTGTTCCAAAATGGCGTCTATTATTTTGTGCTTATTACTCATTTTCTCTTTTCATTGTTCTTTTCACACCTTCTACATCACTTGTAGTTGCGTCGCTTGCAATAAACAATTTATTAAATGCAGCTGCAGTTGCGAACCCAAGCACCTCTTTAATTGATAGTTGATTGTAAAAACCATAAATTAATCCTGCCATAAAACAGTCGCCGCTTCCAACCTTATCCAAAATGTCATCTGAAAAATATTTTGCAGATACGATTAATTTATTTCCCGAGTAGAGGGTTGTGTGATAGTTAATTCCCCTTCCCTGATCAAATCGAAAAGTATTTGCTACTGCTTTACAGCTTTTAAACATATCCATTATCTCCTCGGAAGTTTCTTCTGCCTGTTGTATTAATACATCGGTATTGTAAGCTTCCTTTTTTTGGAGCTGGGAATTTAACCGAGTGCCGAGCATATTATGCGCCGCCCATACGTTACCCATAATCAAATCGCAATATTTGACAAGTTCTGGCATTATTTCAACAGGTTCTTTTCCGTATTTCCAAAGTTTACTTCTGAAGTTTAAGTCGATGGAAACAACAATGTTCCTTTCCTTTGCTGCTTTTACTGCCTCTAAACAAACATCAGCTAACGACTGATTAATGGCGGGACAGATTGCGCTGAAATGAAACCAGGTTACCCCATCAAAAAGCTTTTGCCAATTAATTTGCCCGACACAAAGCCCGGCGAAGGACGAGTTTGCTCTGTCGTAGATGACACCTGAATGCTTCAGGTCGTTTCCTTTGGGAAGGTAGTAGATTCCTAACCGATCGCCTTCGAACAACATGGAAGAAATGTCAATCTCTTTTTCTATTAAATCTTGTTCGATTTCTCTCGTGATGGCATTATCCGGCATGGCTGAAAAATAGGCAGAAGGCAAATCCCACAAGGCCAGTGCTGTGGCTACGTTTAGTTCCGCGCCACCAATGTAGAAGGGAAGTTTATTTTCCTTTAACCAATTTCCTTGCAAATCAGGACAAATACGAAGTAGTATTTCCCCAAAACTCAAAATTTTTTCTCCTTGTCTGACAACGAATGGTATTTGGTCTTTCATTTTTATGGTAAAACAGCACAATTCTAATCCATCAAAACAGCATAAATTTGCTTTATGCACTTCAAATGCTCCTGACTATTTTGACAATTAACATTAATATCTTTCGCATCAAACCAGAATGTGCTGCAATAATTCCTGGTACAAGCTGAGTTTGTTTGAAAATTTTATTGAAGGATGCAAAAACATGAGAATCATTTGGTTATCCTTTCGTCGAAAATAAATAAAATTTAAAGAATTTGCTCAAAAAGATTATTTGTAAATAGTTAAATTGAGGGGTCAACTTGTTTCAAATCAATAGCCAAATTTGCAAGATGTTAAAAAAAATTTTTTGATAAGAAGGTGACTCCGCGCTTCCAAGGTATACAATCCTCTTGGTTTAACAAAACCGTAATGGAAATCACTTTTTGGAATGGCCATCTAACTCGCCTATTTGAAATACATCGACAAAAATAGAAATGTACATTAAACGATCTACGGCACAATCATCTGTCAAAATGGCGACCATCTAAATTTAGATAGGCATCCCAAAATGCAGATTGAAATTTATTTTCTTATAACTTGCTTAAAAAAATAAAAATACAGTCTCTCAATGAGTAAGAATGACATTATTAAGATATTCACTCTTCAGAACAGGATTACCCTAAGCTTCGGAAGTTCTGCCAGGATGGCTTATTCAGTTTATACCGGTTTTATTTTTGAATGATCTGTCGGACCCAGGAAAGCGCTCAACCCCAATCTATTTATCAATCGACGGCACCGCGTAATTTAATTTACCAGCAATTTCCAACAGCATTGTAACTTTGAATTTTAAGTGCCGGTTTATTAATTTTTAGATGGTCAAGATACAAATCCCATTTTATGCAAACCGATCAAATGGGCAAAACGTAACTTTAACAATTAAATTTACTTAAACTACTGTCGCTCTCTTGATTTAGTTGCCGAACTGAAAATGTTAATTTGCCTATTAACGATGGTTACCGCTAGATTTAATAACCGGCTAAAAAACGTTCTCGTTCGCTCAAAATATTTTTGAAACACGTGGTTAAAACACCGAAATGCAAAAAAAAATGAAATGAAGATGAAATTTTTTAAACTTCACAGTCTTACTATTTCAAACTTTTAATTTGTTCTTTGTCATAAGTGATCCAGTCGATGATGTCTTTTCGCAGGGGTTGCATGGTGAGCAGCTTTTGGAAGTCCAAGATGGAATTATTAAAAAGTGCGACGCAAGCTGCTTTTTCTGTTTTCTTTTTCGATTTAAAAGACCTGAAAATAGCGTAGTCTTTATAAGCCAAGCCACGGTTTTGATACATCTGTATATCCGATTCGCTTAAATCAATTGCTTTAGTAAAATCTGCAATTGCAGCGGTGTAAAAACTTTCCCTCATTGAATTTCCTGATTCCTTTGGATCATTTGCAATTTTCAGTCTTGCTTTTCCTCGGTAATAGTAGGCTGAAACATCACTAGGCTGAACATTTGCCAAGCGCGTGTAAGTAGCGATACTTTTTTCATTATTTCCATTTTGGAAGTACGAATAACCCAGCATTTTCAAAATTTTAGCATTGTCAGGATCTTTCGCATCAGCCTTTTCTAATTGTGCTACCGCAGTTTTATAATCCGCCCGTACAATTGCTTGGACACTTCTATCAAAATTACTTTGAGCAAATGTGTTGCCCGAATAAAAAACGAGTAGACCGATGCATGTCTGTTTTAATAAATTCATTTACTGCTAGTTAGTTTAACCATCGTCGAGTTGCTTTTTTTTCCTAATTTAGCAACGCCAATATTCTTTAAAATAAAGAAAAAAAAAGCTTTTCTTCACTACAATAATCTTCATAACGCTAAAAAACTTGCATTATGATTTTCTTATGAAAAATAAAACCTGCCGTTTTAACAGGAGGAGTCTGGAAATAGAATACTGGCACAAGAGTTGAAAACCTAGAACTAACGAAAAAATATAACGAAAAATGCGATACCACTGTCAATGTGTCGCGATAAGGATAACGTGAAAATGAGTAAAGAAAATATTTTTGATTTCAGTAATTCAATGCCCATCATAAATGAAGAAACCGAGTTTTTTCCGCTTATGTCTCAACAAGATGAGGATGATATGAACAACGAAGACCCACCAGAAACACTTGCTATTTTACCGTTGCGTAATACAGTATTGTTCCCCGGGGTGGTGATTCCCATCACCGTTGGTAGAGATAAATCTATAAAACTTGTAAAAGAGGCTTATAAAGGAAATAAAATAATAGGAGTTGTATCACAAAAGGACGTTTCAATTGAGGATCCTACTTTTGATCAATTAAATAGTGTTGGCACCGTTGCAAATGTGATCAAGCTTTTGCAAATGCCTGATGGAAATACTACGGTAATTATACAAGGCAAACAACGTTTTAATCTTGTTGAAGAAGTACAGGGTGAGCCATACATTAAAGCAGTTGTACAGAAATTTGAGGATGCAAAGGTTAAGCCTGGAAAAGAATTTAAGACCTTAATTGCTTCTATAAGAGAGATTTCTGCCCAAATTATCCAACTTTCTCCAAATATTCCGAGCGAAGCAAGTATAGCATTAAAAAACATTGAAAGTAATTCGTTTTTGATCAATTTTATCTCTTCAAATATGAACGCTGAAATGGCCGACAAGCAAAAGATTCTAGAAATGGATCATTTGCAGGATCGCGCCAAGAAGGTTATGGATTTACTGATGGTTGAATTGCAGGTTCTCGAATTGAGAAATCAAATACAATTTAAGGTTCGTACAGATTTAGACAAACAACAGCGGGACTACTTTTTAAATCAGCAATTAAAGACAATTCAAGAGGAACTTGGCGGCAACTCTACAGATTTGGAAATAGAGGCCCTAGAAAAACGCGCTGACAAGAAAAAATGGCCACAAGTAGTGGCAGATCATTTTGATAAGGAATTAGATAAAATGGGAAGGATGAACCCTGCGGCGCCCGATTATTCCATTCAACTGAACTACCTCGAACTTTTGTTAGACCTTCCGTGGCGGGAATTTACCAAAGACAATTTCGATTTGAAACGTGCCCAACGTGTGTTAGACAAAGACCATTTCGGTTTAGAAAAAGTTAAAAAACGGATTATCGAGTATTTAGCAGTTATAAAGCTAAAAAGAGATATGAAAGCGCCGATTTTATGCTTGGTTGGCCCTCCAGGAGTTGGAAAAACATCTTTGGGGAAATCTATCGCAAAAGCACTTGGTCGAAAATATGTGCGAATGGCTTTGGGTGGAATTAGAGATGAGGCGGAAATAAGAGGACATAGAAAAACGTATATTGGCGCAATGCCCGGAAGGATTATTTCTTCCTTAAAAAAGGCAGGTTCAGACAATCCAATTTTTGTACTCGATGAAATTGATAAAGTTGGCTCAGATCATCGCGGAGATCCTTCTTCGGCGCTTTTAGAAGTACTTGATCCCGAACAAAACAGTGCTTTTTATGACCACTATGTGGAGGCAGATTACGATCTTTCTAGTGTGTTATTTATAGCCACAGCAAATTCTTTGAGTAACATTCAACCTGCTTTGTTGGATCGGATGGAAATTATAGAGGTAAACGGCTATACAATCGAGGAAAAAGTAGAGATTGGGAAGAAATTTTTACTGCCAAAGCAAAAGGAGAACCACGGTTTAGGCATAAAAGACATGACCTTAAAGCCTGCGATTATTGAGCGTGTGATTGAAGACTACACTAGAGAATCTGGCGTTCGCGGATTGGAAAAAAAGATTGGTTCTTTGGTGCGTGGTGTGGCTACAAAGATTGCAATGGAAGAAGAATATGAACCAAATTTAACCTTGGCAGACGTAGAACGCATTTTAGGTGCACCTATCTACGATAAAGATTTTTACGAAGGAAATGATGTGGCAGGTGTAGTAACCGGACTCGCTTGGACCAGCGTTGGGGGAGACATATTATTTATAGAATCTAGTTTAAGTCCGGGAAAAGGAAAACTCACATTAACAGGAAATTTGGGCGATGTAATGAAGGAATCTGCCGTAATTGCCTTAGCTTATTTAAGGGCACATTCTGCAGAGTTTGGAATAGATGCAATTCTTTTCGATCAATGGGATGTGCATGTGCATGTGCCTGCTGGTGCTACACCAAAAGATGGTCCATCTGCTGGAATTACCTTATTGACGGCGCTTACCTCTGCTTTTACACAGAGAAAAGTTAAACCAAATTTGGCCATGACTGGTGAGATTACACTTCGGGGAAAAGTATTGCCGGTAGGTGGCATAAAAGAAAAAATATTGGCTGCAAAGAGGGCAAACATTAAAGAAATTATTTTATGTAAGGCAAATCGAAAAGATATATTAGAGATAAAAGAAAGCTACGTAAAAGACTTAACGTTTCATTATGTAACTGAAATGGCCGAAGTGATTGACCTCGCGCTTACAAAAACAAAGGTGAAAAAACCACTAGATTTTAGTTTAAGACCAAAGGTTGTTGTAAATTAATATTCATCTATTTCATGAATCCAGTTGTGGCAACGCCCAACAATAAATACATTTACAGCCTGGGTCAAACGCCCAGGCTTCTTTATGAAATATCTTATTTCCTTTTTAGTGCTCTGTGGTTTATCGCTTCAATCTTCTGCACAAGTCTATAAAAACGAATTTGGTTTTACCACAGAAAACGATGCTTATTTAGCGACATTAAATGATCGATACTACACAAATGGTCTGTTTATATATTTTAGGAGCGCAATAAATCCAAAAAATTTTAAAGAAAATGTTGCGAAAAAAACCTATGAAATTTCTATTGGTCAGAAAATATTTACGCCTTTTTCTGGAGATGTACCGATAAAGGAAAATCAAGACAGACCTTTTGCAGGTTATCTTGATGTAGGAGGCAGCTATTCTATCTTTTACAGAAAAGAGCGCTTGGTTAAATTCACTGCGCAAATAGCTGCCATCGGACCAAATTCCTTAGCAGAGAAGGGACAAAAATTTTTACACAAAACCATTGGTTTTTACACGCCAGAGGGATGGGAATATCAGATTAAAAATGAGCTTGCCGTCAATTTATCGGCCAATGCCGCACAGTTGCTCTACAGAACAAAGGATAAAATTTTTGATGTAACTGGCGAAGGTTATGCAAATTTAGGAACTACTTTTTCTGGTGTGGGGATCTCTAGCTTGATAAGAATTGGAAAACTGAATCAATTATTTAACAGCAGTAGTTATAACGCAACTATTGGGGAAACAGCTGATAGAAGACTAAATGAACAGGAGTTTTTCTTTTACCTGAGACCGAAACTAAATTATGTGGGGTATGATTCTACGATACAGGGAAGCTTATTTAACAACGATAGTCCGGTTACTTTTGGAGTAAAACCAATTGTGTATGAGCAGCAAGCTGGTTTAAACTATACGATAAGGAGACTTAGTTTTGATTTTAGCGTGATTTTCAAGACCAAGGAAGTGCAAAGCGTGGCCAAAGCACAAAATTACGGCAGTTTTAGCATGGTATACAGGTTTAATTAGCAGATCAAAACGAACAAAAATCAAAGACCGGGCGATCAGCGTAAGGAGCCAAATTCGAACAAAATATCAAAGAAGTTGAATGACTTAGACCTTAACACAAAACGAAGTTAAAATCTTTGTTTATCAAAGACGAATGGATGCGAGCGATCTATAAATACCAATTATCACGTTAATCAGGGCTCATATTGGGTTTTGTCCTCGTTTTTTTTCGACTGGCTCTAATCGCCTTATTTTGCAGTCTTTTCAGAATAACAGATTTAGGTATTTTACTCGATTTTCTGGGTTTGTCAACTTTTAAAGAGCGCTCTAGTAGCAACATTAACTTTTTAATTGTGCGTTCTTTATTTAGCAATTGACTTCTTTCCTCTTGCGAAGAAATATGCAGAAATCCTTCGCTATCCAAGCGATTAAGAAGGCGATGTTTTAACAGCATTTTTTCTGTTTCGGAGAAAGCATTTGTCTGAGTCAGATCAAAAATCAGCAGCACTTTTGTCTCTACTTTATTTACGTTTTGGCCGCCTTTGCCCCCGCTTCTAGCAGTTTTAAAAGTTACAAATTTTAAAATTTCATCTTTGCTTGGCGACATCATTCAAAGGTATAAAGAATACGAACTAAATTATCGGAAACTTAATTTCGTTTTTTATCTTTGCTACGCATGAAAAATAATCGAGTGATTGCCATAGATGGCTACTCTTCTTGTGGTAAGAGTACATTGGCAAAAGCATTGGCAAAAAAGCTTAATTTTATTTACATAGATAGCGGCGCAATGTATAGAGCCGTAACCTTATTTTTTATAAATAACCATGTAGAAACCAACGACGATAAGCAAGTTGCTGAGGCATTGCAAGAGATTGAATTGAATTTTCATGCTAGAGATTATCAATCACACATTACCTTAAATGGCAAAGAAGTATCGGATGAAATTCGTTTAATGCCCGTTTCTGAAAATGTAAGTGAGGTTTCTGCCCTAAAACTTGTGCGCCACGAAATGGTTAAGCAACAACAACGCATGGGTAAATCTAAAAATATTGTGATGGACGGAAGAGACATTGGAACAACTGTTTTTCCAGAAGCGCCAATTAAATTTTTCATGACCGCAGATCCAAATGTTAGGGCTAAAAGACGATTTAAGGAGCTTGAAAGTAAGGGAAATAATGAGGTGACCTTGGAAGAGGTTTTCGAAAATCTTGCGCATCGCGATTACGCAGATACGACAAGAAAAGAAAGTCCGCTGGTTAGGGCTGATGATGCAATTATTTTAGATAATACCAATCTCACAGAAGAAGAACAGCTTGCTTTTGCTTTGGCCAAAGTTGAGACTCATTTGGGATATTAAAGCATGGCTAGGGCGGCTTAATTGCTATGCTCGGATAGACATCTTTCTAAATCTGCAGCATTCATAGCCCTGTATCCAAACAGTTTTATACTTTTGTACTTTCCTAATTGAAAATTTAATCGCAAAATAGACGACACATGTTTAAATATTTTTTTCTCTTAATTGGTTTTATAATTCTTTCTGGCAATTTAAAAGCTCAAGAAATGTATAGAGTTACCGCCGATAAATTAAACATTAGGGAAACTGAAAAAACCAACAGTAAGGTGATCGGTTTTATTCCGGAAGGTGAAAATGTGATGGTTTTAGACAGTTCAAAAGTAGATGTGTTTAAAGTAAAAGTAACGAATGGAGAAGGCTGGGTGAGTGGAAAATTTTTGCAACGGATAAACGCGCCGAAAAAGCTACCCGTTAAAGTGCAAATTAAAGTAGTAGAAAAACAAAATTCTGAAACCTTATACATAGGATTATTGGTTGTTGCTGCTGCAATTGGCATTGGACTTATTTACAAGTTTGCAAATAGTCGGCAATTTTTGATATGGTTGACTGCTATCGTAGTCTTGACAGTAATCTATTTAAGCTATTTGGAATTTTTTAAACAGAGAACTGTCGGAGGACTTTACACGACAGCAACTGATCAGCAATATAAATCTTTTGAGTTTAAAGCCAAAGATTCTGTAACAGTAAAAAACACTTATACCGATTCTACTTTTACGGTGCCATACAAGATAAAGAATGATATGGTGGAATTCCCCGATGGTCAGAATTCGATAATGTTATTAATCATTAACGAAAACACATTAGAAGGGCAAGGATTTACTTCTGGAACTTATAAAAAATTATAACCTTTAAATTTAAAAAAACTGTTCTTCATCGATGGTGTTTGAACTTTTCAAGGATTTTCTCGTTGTGTTGATCCTATAGCACGGGAAAAAGGATACAATGTCTCAAATTATTTGATCTTCTTTTGTTTACAAAATAACTTTTCCCCCATCCGGGTATTGGGCTAAAAGCGAAAGCATTTTTAAGGCAAACTATATTCAAATAAATTAGCAATGGATGAAAGTTGATTGAGTAAACGGATTCCTTAGCAAAAATCTGCACCTGCATTTAGTGAAACTATTATTTTCCCGTCTCGAAAACATCAAATAAACTTTATAAAATTTTTGTTGAACCCTGCAATATGTCTTCGTTAGCCATTGTTCAAGAAGTTTTATCTCCTAAAATAGCTCATCGTGAGCTGAGTTATTACAGCAATCAGCAAAATTTGTCCTCTAAAATTACTGAACCGCTAACCAGCACTGGATCTAATAATTTCGCTATTTAATTACAAACCTCAGACAATATAAGTTTCAGGAGTTAGAATTTTGGTATAGATTTATACCAAAATTCTAATTTTATAAAAAAAACTATGAGCTCACTATTAGACGTAATGATTGTCCCAGTTGACGATCCGATTGCATTCACATTTTTTACTGGTTACATGGCTATGTTCGCAGCTTCGGTGTTCTTCTTTTTCGAAAGAAGCAGCGTTGATGGAAAGTGGAAACTTTCTCTGTTGGTTTCTGCATTGATAACAGGTATCGCAGCAGTACATTATTATTACATGCGAGACTATTATCTGGCAACGCATCAAACTCCAACTGCCTTGCGCTACATCGATTGGACATTAACTGTTCCATTGATGGCCGTTGAGTTTTACCTTTTAACTAAGCCATTTGGAGCAAAAGGTGCAACCTTGTTTAAATTAATTGTTGCTGCAGCAGCTATGTTAGTTTTTGGTTTTATAGGGGAAACATCCGGGCTAAATAACAATATTATGTGGGGAATATTGTCGACATTGGGATATTTGTACATCGTCTATGAAGTATTTGCCGGAGACATTGCTAAATTAACTAAACAGTCTAATAGTCCGGCTCTACTCAGAGCAATGTTTTTATTGAAAATCTTCATCACTTTAGGATGGTCAATTTATCCTATCGGATATATGGTATTACCAGGAAACTTATTGTCAGGCGTCTTTGAATCAAAATCTATCGACCTTTTCTACAATTTGGCAGATGCCGTTAATAAAATTGGATTTGGCTTGGTTATTTATTCTGTGGCGATAGCGGAAACAGCCAAAGTAAGAAAAGCAGTTGCGTAAAGAACGTACAAACCAATTTATTTAGCTAATTAGAAATTTTATCTAAATAATATTTATAAGAAAAGGTCAAGATATTTCAAAAAATCTTGACCTTTTTTTGCTATTACATTTAGCAGATACACGTCAGTTTCGGCTTGCCCAACTTCGGGCTGTATAATGGCAAAACTCTATCCTGCAGACATACATGTGTGATGTAAATACTGGAAGCTAAAAAACGCGAATGGCCATAACACTTTTCATTTTCAAAAAGACACTTATTTGGAATTCGACTAAAAAACGGCTGCTTGATGTGTACAAGTCGAACACGCTATTTTCTGTTTTTTCATCGATTAATTTATTCGTTGAGCGCAATAAATTTTAAATATTAGACAGTGATTTGTTAAAGCATTAGAAATGAGGAAGATTTATATAAAAAAAGTTTTCTTTTAAAAAAGATATTTTTACCTTTGCAACCCCGAATGGGAAACAAAGGAGATATATAATTAATGGCTAAAAAACAAGTAGCAGAAAAAGAACTAGCAGCTAAAACAGCTGAACTTCAGGGATCAGACGAACGTTTGAACAAGAAGGAAACCATTGAATCAGAAGCTGATTCGATGTCGATTGAGGACATAAAGTCTTCTCTAGCAATACCAACAGAAGATTTTGATTGGGATGCTGACGAAAAAGTATTCGGAAATTACAATGATGCAGACCGTAAAAAGTATGAGGAAATGTATACCGGAACGTTTAACCAGATTACGAAGGGAGAAATTATCCCCGGTATTGTTGTTTCTATCAACAATAAAGACGTGGTACTTAACGTAGGTTTCAAATCAGATGGTTTGGTGTCTACTTCAGAATTTCGCGACACCCCAGATTTAAAACCTGGCGATTCAGTAGATGTGTTTGTAGAAGCACCTGAAGATGCAAACGGACAGTTGGTTCTTTCTCGGAAGAGAGCTAAAACCCAAAGAAGTTGGGAAGCCATTAATGATGCGCTTGAAAACGATCAAATTATTAGCGGTTATGTTAAAAGCCGTACAAAAGGTGGCTTAATTGTAGATATTATGGGCGTTGAGGCATTCTTGCCAGGCTCTCAAATAGACATTAAGCCAATACGCGATTATGACATTTACGTTGGTAAAACAATGGAATTCAAAGTTGTTAAAATCAACCATGAATTTAAAAATGTTGTCGTATCGCATAAAGTACTTATAGAAGACGATTTAGAAAGCCAAAAAGTAGAAATTGTTTCTAAGTTAGAGAAAGGTCAGGTATTAGAGGGAACTGTTAAAAACATTACAGATTTCGGTGTATTTATCGATTTAGGTGGTGTTGATGGTTTACTTCACATTACAGACATTTCTTGGGGCCGCATAGAGCATCCAAGAGAAGTATTGTCATTAGATGAAAAAATCAATGTAGTAGTGTTAGATTTTGATGATGAGAAGAAACGTATTGCATTAGGTCTAAAACAATTAACCCCACATCCTTGGGAGAATTTAACCGAAGACATCCAAGTTGGATCTAGGGTTAAAGGTAAAATTGTTACTGTTGCAGATTACGGAGCATTCTTAGAAATCATCCCAGGAGTGGAAGGTTTGATCCATGTTTCTGAAATGAGCTGGTCTCAAAACTTAAGAAACCCTCAAGAATTCTTAAAAGTTAGCGATGAAGTGGAAGCTGAAGTATTGACTTTAGACAGAGACGATCGTAAGATGAGTTTGGGTATTAAGCAGCTTACTACTGATCCTTGGCAAGAAGTTGCAGCCAAATATCCTGTTGGAAGTCAGCACACCGCTACTGTGAAAAACATGACTAACTTTGGTGTTTTTGTAGAAATTGAAGAAGGCATAGATGGCTTAATTCACATTTCTGATCTTTCTTGGAGTAAGAAAATTAACCACCCGAACGAATTTACCAAAGTTGGTGATGTGTTAGACGTAGTTGTTCTTGAACTTGATGTAGACAATCGCAAGCTTAGCTTAGGTCACAAACAATTGGAAGAAAATCCTTGGGATACTTTCGAAACCATCTTTACTTTAAACTCTATCCATCAAGGAACAGTTGTTAAGGTAACAGATAAGGGTGCCGTTATTGCACTTCCTTATGGTGTTGAAGGTTTTGTTCCTACTAAACACATGGCTAAAGAAGATGGAACGTCGGTTAAAGCTGATGAAACCAACGAATTTATGATCATTGAGTTTAATAAGGATTCTAAGCGTATCGTAGCATCTCATGCACGTATTTGGGAAGAAGCGAAAGCAGATTCTTTAAATGAAGAACGCGCAGCTAAGAAGAAAGAAGCGAAGGCTGCTGTTTCTGCGGTTAAAAAAGTAAAAGACTCTGTGGAGAAATCTACACTTGGAGACTTAGACGTTTTAGCGCAGCTTAAAACTCAGTTAGAGGGCGAAGAAAACAAAAACAGAGCTAAAAAAGGCTAGTTTTAGTTTAATAAATTACAAAGCGCCACGCCCAAACGGGTTGTGGCGCTTTTTTTTTCGCTATTGTTTCTCAAAACGATTAAGAAGCAAAGTGGAGCACTGCGTAAAGAGCGGCAGAAGAAATTAATATCCATAAAACCACGCCCTGTAAAAGCGGCTTAAATCCGACTGCCAACAGCACTTGCCTTGACAAGCCTGCTCCGATTAAAAATAAGGTAATCGTTAGTCCTACTCTAGCAACTGAGGTAATGTATTTACTTAAAACAGATACTTCTTCAACATAGGTGTTTGCTCCCATTGCAAAAACAAACAATAGAATAAAATAGGGAATCTTGATTTTTTTAGAATTGTTCTTAAATAAAAAGGTAGACAAAAATGCCACAGGAATAATCCATAGTGCCCTAGCAAGCTTCACTGTAGTCGCAACCTCCAAGGCTTTTGTACCGTATTTTGCCGCTGCTCCAATAACCGAGCTTGTGTCATGAATCGCAATGGCACACCAGAGCCCAAATTGGGTCTGCGATAGATTGAAATGATGCCCGATTAAAGGGAAAGCAAAAAGTGCTATAGAATTAAGAATAAATATACAACCGAGCGCCACAGAAATCTGCTTCTCATTCGCACTTATTACAGGTGCTATCGCAGCAATTGCACTTCCCCCACAAATGGCTGTTCCGGAGGAGATCAAATGTGAAGTTCTCTTGTCTATTTTTAACCATCTTCCCATCAAGTAGCCCATTAATAGGGTGCTGATGATTGAGAAAATAGTGAAGATCACTCCTTCTTTGCCTTCTTGCATCGCGGAGTGAACATTCATACCGAACCCTAAGCCAACAACAGAAAATTGCAACAACAAATTTGTTGCTTTGTGATTTAGTGCGATAAATGGATGGCCCGTAAACTGGGCTACAATTAACCCGAGTAGAAGTGCAACTGCAGGACTTAAAAGTGGCGTTGCGCATACTATTATGGCTGTAAAAAAAATAATCTGTTTAACTCTTGGACTAACCTTAAGAATTAGCCCATTTTTGACTTCTTTAGCAGTGTGTTGTATTTGCATATCGGTATTTTTGATATGCAAATGTCAGTAGATCTATGGAATGATTTTTATCATAAATAGGGATTTAAGATAACTTAAAGTTATTGAAGATAGGCATTATCAATTAAGGGAACATCCCTTTTTGCAGCCCTTCCGCATAAAAAGCAGATGGGGTGTAATAACTTATTTATTCTCAATAGAAAAAGAATACCTTTTTTTAAAATTAGACAAGTACCGACATTCCTATGTTTATATTCAACAAATCGCCCTATGGCAAAAAAGCCATCAATTAATGTAGGTTATAGCAGAAGCGAAGGCATCTAGGAATTGTGGCTCATTCTATTTACAGAGAAAGCTTTAAACGCAATTTATACGCTATAATATTATTTAATGGCAAGACACCTCAAACTTTTAAGCTTGGAGTTAATAAGATGTGGTTTATATTGACATTCAGATCAGCACCCTAATCTAGCACTTGATTTTTGGCAAATTTCATGAAAAGCGAAGCAAGAGAAGATACTTGCCCGTGGGGTGTTATAAAATTTAATGGACGCTCGATGATAAGTCCTTTAATGTCTATTATTTTAAGTTCGTTGTTTTTTAACTCTTTTAGTATAGAATGCACTGATAAAAAAGCCAATGCCTGGCTGTTAAGCAAATACGATTTAATACTTTCTGTCCCACCAAGCTGCATTTCAACCCAAAGATCTGCAATTCTAAGATGTTGTTTTAAAAGCGCCTCTGCTATAACCTCTAGCGTTCCAGACCCTGGTTCTCTAAGAACCAAGGGATAATTTTTAATTTCTTCTGGTTTTATAATTTCTTTCCTGATCATACTATGTGTAGATCGGCCCACCAATACCAACTCATCATTTAAGTATGAAAGATAGCTAAGCTTTGGGTTTTTAGAAAATCCTTCAACAATCCCAACTTCAATCTCCTTGTTTAAAAGGGCACCTTCGATATCTTCGGAGTTTCCCGTAATGAGATGAACCTGTACGGCATTAAATTTTTCATGAAAGAGTGCAAGCACTTTCGGCAAAATGTATTGTGCAACGGTGCTACTCGCTCCAATTTTCAACACACCGCCGTGCGCTTTATTTAGCGAATTCATGTCGTATTCTAGTTCACCATACAAGGCATTAAGCTGTTCTGAATAAGCCAATAAAACCCTTCCTGATGCAGTAAGAGTCATTTTTTTATTCCCACTCCGATCGAAAAGCGTTGTTTTGTACTGCAACTCTAATTCCTTTATATGCTTTGTTACCGCAGGTTGAGAAATAAATAGCGCAGCAGCAGCTCGGGTAAAATTTAGCCTTTTGGCAACCGTATAGAACACATGCAATCTAAAATCGAACATTATGCGGTTGATTGAGATAAAAGATTGATTTGGCTATCTGCTGGTCTCATTTTAAAAAAATTCTAGAAAAAACAAACCGGTTTGTCACGGATTTTTTTTATGGATGTACAATTGCCCATCCCTGATAATCTCTAATTATAATTTCGCCATTACCACTAGGTACGTAACTAATGAAATCAAATAAGGAATTTTTGTCAATCTTTCTTTCTCTAACGGTGTTTTCACATTGAGCTAAAATAACACCATCCGCTTTTAGCGCTAAAAGTGTTTTCTCAAAAATTCCTTTTTTATCGTATACCAATACTCCGTCACCAAAAGCGATTAACTCTAGCTTTAGCTTTCCTTTCAATCTTGGATCTTCTAAGGCATTTCTCATGTTTCGAAGTGTGCCGGCAATCTTTTTCTCATCATTGCTGTTGATGACATACAGCGCCTTATAGCTTTTTAAAGTTGCTTCAGCACCTTTAAATGTTGTGTCGCGAACCTGCGCAGTTGCCTTGCCAAACATGATAACGGTGACAAACAAAACAAAAAATAGAATTAATTTTTTCATACGAAGATTTCTTTACTTAATACTTAATTTATAATGGGTTTAAAGGCATAATAGTTTTGAAGTTATAAAATCTTTCAAACACAAAAAAATCAATCCCCTAAATCAACGCTGAGTCATTCAATATTTCAAAATTATTTTCATTTTATCTAATTATCGGTGGCAATTATTCAAAGTTTTAGTTTAACAGGTGATTGGTAAAATTCTAAATGGAGCCGAATTATAAGGTGATTTAAATCGAAAAAATAATAAAAGCGACTCATACTCTTGAACTACATGATCTGCAAACTTTTTATATGTTTTTTTATTTTTAAAGCGAGCTGTTCTGGAAATATCCCCGCATCTACATTTCCAATAGCAAGAGCTTCTTCCACAACAACTATAAGTGCTACCTTGCCTTTAACCTTTCGGCTAAATAAAATCCATATTTAATGCTTTTAATGACAAAGGAAAATCGTCCGCTACAATTACAATTGATTCAATATTCATCATTAAATTTGTGTTTATAGATTTCTTGCTGTAAGAATGCCCCCATACGCAGCTAAAAATCCTAGTGCAATACTCGCAAACGCATAAAGGAACGTCGTAAAAATTTGATGATCACTCATGAGCTGTACATTCTCGAAGGAAAAAGACGAAAATGTAGTGTAGCCGCCACAAAAACCTGTAATTAAAAATAGGCGCCAGCTTAAAGCACTTGCGCCCAATGTCTCCGTATAAAACACAAAAAAGCCAATTAGGAAACAGCCCGTAACGTTAACGAGGAAAGTCCCGTATGGAAAAGCAGTGTTTATCGATCCTGCTATCCACCGATTTACAATAAATCTTAAAACACTTCCTAAACCGCCACCAAAAAAAATGATAACTATTGCCCTCATAATTTAGTTTTAATTTCCCAAGATGTTACAGCTTTAAAAACAATCATTTTCCCTATCAGCAGCTCTGCATGTTTCTTACAAAAATTCTCCAACTTGCTTTTCTCGTCTACTAACTCGACACATAGAAACAAATCTGCATTGTCTAGTTCTACATGCGCTGTAGTAATTTTTCCATACATAAAATAGCCACTATGTATTTGATACACTGAGGCGTTCATTAACTGATCGTCTTTTGCGTATTGAACGATCTCCTTGTACAACTGTTTTGATTTGAGTCTGTTCATGAAACCTGGTTGTTTAATCCTGTCTTTCGGCTTAATATAGATCTGTATTTTACCAAGGGTTTTTTCAACTATTTCTGGATCAATCATCATGTCCTCTTTTTTTAAATAACAATCCATACTTTCGCAATTTCTGGTGCATATATCCTCGTCGTTTCGTTGCTTGTGACAAGGAAGTCTCCTCAGCAAAATTTTCATCGAAAATCTTGGGTACTCCGATTAACTGCGAACTGTAAATACCGGAATGGCCACTAAAAAAGTAAGCTGTAAAACACGCTATGGCAAACAACAATACATGTTCTCCGCCAAACAGCTCCACGCCCATAAATGTACAGGCAAGCGGGGTATTTGTAGCGCCAGAGAACACTGCAATAAATCCTAAGGCTGCAAAAAGTCCGACAGGTGCATCTAAAAATGTAGATAAGGTATTTCCAAGTGTGGCTCCAATGTAAAACAAAGGCGTTACTTCTCCCCCTTTAAATCCTGTTGCAAGCGTAACCGACGTGTACAACGTTTTCCATAACCAACTCCAGGTATCTGCTCCACCTGCATGAAAAGCTGATTGAAGCGTAACTGCGCCCGAATATTCTGCATCTACGCCAAGACTTAAATAATCCGGTTTGCCGTTTATAAAGGTTAGACCTATAATAAAAAGGCCGCCAAAAATAGGGATCAACCATTTAGACCTAAATAACTTAAGGCATATACCCTTTATTTCATGTACCATTCCCGAAAACAAGTAACTCGCAAATCCAAATGCAGCCGAAGCAATTATTACTTTTCCGACCAATAGAATATCCATGTGTAGAAAACTATTAAAAATGTATGGCGCTTTTGAAAGCGCCGCGATGTGATATTGGGTGTGGTGTATGTGCCATGCCGAAACAGTAATATCTGCTACTATTGCCGCCATTAACGATGGAATAAGCGCTTCATATTGTATTTGTCCGATGGTTAACACTTCCATTGCAAAGATGGCACCTGTTACTGGAGTACCAAATACGGCGCCAAAACCTGCGGCAACACCAGCGGTGAGAATCGTGCGCATGTCTAATCCCTTTAATTTAAACAATCCGCCAAACATGGCTGCAATACTGCCTCCGATTTGCACCGCGGTTCCCTCTCTTCCGGCCGAACCCCCAAATAAATGTGTTATAACGGTGGTGACCAAAATAATCGGCGCCATTCTTTTAGGTATTCCTCCGCCCTCGGTGTGTATTTGTTCCATAATCAGGTTATTTCCCTTTTCAGAAGATTTACCCACAGATTGATAAATAAAATGGATGACTAACCCTGCAATAGGAAGTAAATAGAGCAGCCATTTATGATCGAAACGTAAATGTATCGCAGCACTTAAAAGCCAAAGAAACAGCGCCACTATGCTGCCGATTACCACCGCAACTGGCAACACAAAAATTGTCCAACGGATAAAATGCCTAATAATGGCAAAATGTTCTGTTAAGGGGATTTTAGGTTGGTGTTTTAGATCGGGAATACTCATGGCTTAATAAAATTTGGTTTAATCTCTGTTCCTATAATATTCCTTCGATGAGGCGTCCTCCAAAATTTGAAGATTGATTGAAGATGAAGTTCTGCCGACCAGAAAAAAATTATTTCAGAATCTCCATTTAATAATCCGAAAGCAGCGCGGGAAGTTTGAAAAAACTCAGAAATAAACAGAATGCGATAAATGAGGGGTGGGCAGTGTTCAAGAAATTCAATACATGCAATCATCTACAATAAATTTATTACCATAACGATTATCGATACGGAGATTAATATTGTAGGCGCCATCAGCTAATGCGGTTTTGAGGAAGGACACCATTTCCTAACGCAAAGATATAAAAACTTATCTCTCCAACAAATTATTAGGAGAACGAGATGCCTAGAATAATAACATTTCCTTTTTCTAAAAGTTAAAAATATTTATAAAAACAAACCATTCGTTCGGTATCTTTGAGAGTGGAAAATCGTTATAGAAGAAAAAAAGAGCCGGAGCTAGCGAGGCAGGCTATTCTAAATGCTGCGGTAGAAATTGGGGCAACCGACTGGCATAAAGTAACCTTTCAGTCGATTGCAGAAAAAACCGGCTTAAGTAAAGGTGGAATAATCCACCATTTTAGTTCTAAGGAGGAATTATTAGATTGTATTGTGACTCAAAGCCTCGAAGCACTTACACATTGGATATTTCAGGAAAAAAGGTCAACCGGAAATGGAAGCATGGCGTATCTTCAGGTTATTCTTAAAAGAAATGGCGACAAAAACTATAAGTGTACTATGCGGGTAATTATGCAAGCAATCTTGGTAAACGAAAAATACGTATTGATGTGGGAACGATGGTTTGCTGAGCATGTTGTTGATGCTTCTAAAAATGAGCAGAGTGTAAACAGCCTGATCATTAATTTGGTTACAGATGGATTGTGGTATGCTGACAATCTCGGCCGCAACCAAATAAGCACAATAAAAAGACAACAAATCTTCGAAAAACTTAATCACCTAGTCACAAATATTAAAGATTAGTCAACCATGGATGAAGAAAACCAATTGTTAGTTCATCAGGACAGAAAATTTTCTGGCATTAATTACTCAGAAAAAACGTTAAGGAACCGAGAATTTATAAACTGTGAATTTTTAAACTGCGACTTCTCTAAAGCAGATTTAAGCGAAAACGATTTTGTAGATTGTCAGTTTTTGGATTGTAACCTTTCGCTTACTCTCTTAGCCCGAGGTGGGTTAAGTGGTGTAACGTTTACTGGATGCAAATTATTAGGAATTGATTTTTCCAACTGCAATAAGTTACTGTTCTCATTCACTTTTAAGAAGTGTTATATTGAGTACTGTACTTTTGCTGGTACGAGGCTTCGAAAAACAGTTTTTACTGATTGTTCCTTAAAAGAAACTGATTTTCAGTATACAGATCTTAGCGACAGTATTTTTAAAAACTGCGATCTTACCGCAGCGACTTTTGTAAACACAATATTGGAGAAAGCGGATTTTAGAACAGCTGTAAATTACAGTATAGATCCGTCATTGAATAAAATTAAAAAGGCTAAATTTTCTGCACAAGGATTATCTGGTCTTCTTGATAAGTTTAATCTGGACATTGACTATGCTTAATAATTTGTTTAGATTTCCTCATTTATTATGATAGCGAAATCTGTTTACTTCAAATAAATCAGGCAGAAAAGGTGTATCAAAATTCCTGTCAAGACACAAATTTAAAAATTATGATTACTTTCAAGCTCGTCAGGTTTTAGAACACAAAATGGGTCAACTCAAACTCAGAGAAGTTCGAGTTGACCCATTGCTTTAAAAAGTTTTAGGACCATTTAATTTTAGCATTTTGGCAGTGAATCAATCCCTGTTACAAGAAGGTTCCAAACCTCTCAAAATGGCAAGTATATCCGTTTGGATTCATAAGTAAATAGTCTTGATGTTCTGTTTCAGCAGGCCAAAACTTTGAAAAACGCTCCAAAGAAGTAACTACTTTACCGCTCCACCTTTTGGAATCGTTAACGATCTGAATGACTTCCTCCGCTACTTTTCGCTCTTCTTCATCCTGAATGAAAATTGCTGAACGATAGCTAGATCCTCTATCGTTTCCCTGTCTATCTACCGTTGATGGATCGTGAACTCTGTAGAAAAAATCGAGAATTTCTCTAAAGCTGGTGTTTGCAGGGTCGTAGGTTAATTCAATGCCTTCGGCATGGCCAGGATGATTTCGATAGGTCGGATTTTCATTCTCGCCACCTATATAGCCCACTTCGGTATCGATTATTCCAGGTCGAACTCTAAACAAATCTTCCATCCCCCAGAAACAGCCACCGGCTATATATGCTTTTTTGTAGTTGTCCATTTACTATGTTTTTAGCTTGATTAATTGTCAACTTCCATCTTTACTGTCTTAAACGACATCTCTTTTTTTTCTGTCAGCAATCAGGTATAAACCTGTTAAAGTTTCACTGAGCCAAAAAAAAGGTTACCGCTTGGACGAATAAAATTGATCGTAAACTGAAACATTTCTTGAACAAGTTTCGCACCAAGTTTTTTAAGTCTTGAAACTAGTAAATAAAGTGACTTCAAGAAGACCATAATTTTTTATCTTATTTAATCTCTAATAATTTCAGACATAGAAATTTGTTTCTTGCTGGCTTTGTCGTTGATGCGATGAAATTTAAATTAAATTAGTTCAAGATGAAAATTAACTAAACCGTAAGCAATGGGATTTTATAGAAACTTATTTGCTTTAGGTTTGCCCTCCAAAGGAGAATATTCATCAAATCTACTATCGACAAACCAGTTGCGAACCATGGCAAAACGCATTGACGTTTATGCTTGCTTTCACTAATGAATACCAATTAAGAAGTTTTACGATTCTAAACCAAAGGATAATTAATGCTGATTTCCACTTCCATCTGTTTGGTAGGCGCCAATGTCATTTCCGGGAAGCGTAATTCTTGCCCCGAAAGTGCTTGAAATTTTTACCACGGCTAACGGGCTAAAATCAGTTTTGCCCCTGTTATGGCCCTGCGAACTGGGTTGCAAACTAAAATTAGAACTCCCTACCGTAGTGATGTACGCTGGCATCAACGAAGCTGTAATTGGGCCGCTGTTACTTGTATAATCAAACTGATCTACATCATAATTAAAGAAATTTGGATTTTTATCTTTAGCGATCGAACTCTTCACATCTGCGCTTTGTAATTTTGCAACGGCATCTGATGCTAGAAACTCAGCTAGAATTTTGGCCGTGCTTCCATAATAATATTGATTGTTGTATTTAATATTGGCTTGATCTGCATCTGTAGTGATCCTTAATCCAAATCGACAATTTTCAATCAGATTATTGTAAATTAAGCCTCTAGCTCCTTGTTCATAGTTAATTGACCCACCTCTGCCCGTTTTAGTTTGACGAAAACCACCATTGGCCATTGTATTGTTATACATATTAACGTTACACTGCACGGTTGTACCGCCAGAATTAGAAGCTTTTAATGCGTTAGTAGCCGAACCAATACACATGTTGTAAGCGACATCTCCAATGGTTCCACTTTTCATATTCAAAAATTCTCCACCCGCTTTTCCGCAAAGTTCAAACGTATTTCTCATTACAGCAATTTTTCCCCCAACTGTTCTAATCGCATCATCTACCGAACCAAAAACCCAACTATCCTCTAAAACAAAGTCTTTCTCTATGTTTGCAAAATAAATACCATATCTCGCATCTCCATCTTTATAGATCGCTGCATCATTTCCATAGCTTGCCGCGCCTGCAAATTCTATGTGTGTCCACTTAATAATTAAATCGCCTCCTTTTGGATTTGGTTTATCAATAGTAACCGGAGCCGGTGTAGCCAAAATACCTCCCCAACTGCCCTTAAAAACATTCGTGTAATTTCCTGAAGCAGCCTCTACGTGATACTTTGAGGCATCGGCAACGGTAATGTAATTTGGTTTCTCTCTAGTACCCAAACTTATCAAGGTACCATGTACGTTAATTTGTGGCGCATTATCTTTGGAACCATCGCCCACGGCAATTAGAGTTACGCCACTTTGCAGCAACAACGTGTCGCCATCGTTTACCGTAATGTCTTTGTCGAAATAGTAAGTCTTTCCACTTTCCAAGGTCCCCTTAATACTTCCACCTGGTAAATTTTCGGAAGTGATCAAAGAGCCTGTCTGAACAACAGGTATTGAAAGCGTTAAAATCTCCTGTTTATGGCAAGCGCCAAAAAAAAATAGCGCAGAAATTATAAGTATTGCAGAACATATTTTTTTCATAATCTTAGAGTTTATAGCGTAAACCAATTAAATAAAATTGTTGATAGATGTCTTTTCTTACAAATACATTTTTACCTACAGTTTGCTCGCGAACGTCTTGATTTATCGTTGCTGCGGTAATTTCGTAAGGCTTTCTAATTTCTAGCTCAGAAGGCGTATTTAGCAGGTTATTTGCTTTCAGATAAATAGAGAAACTTTTATAAACCTTTTTTTCAGCTGATAAATCTAAAGTAACGGTTCCTTTTTGCCAAATGTCGTTATCCAAATAAGGTGATACAGTGTAAATTCTAGCTCCAGTGTACACAGCTGCAAGTTGAGCGTCTATGCCAGTTTTTGCATCTTTAAATAGTATAGAAAAATTCCCAATATTTTTCGATTGCCCCTGCAGCGGTCTCGTTTGCTGCTCTTCTCGTTGCGTTAACGACGTTGTTTGTAGATCTCGATACAACACCGTTTTTGGAGTGGTAATTTTAGAATCTACAAATGTATAATTGGCCCGAAAACCAAATTTTGAAATGTATTTAGTGATGTCTAACTCCAATCCATAATTGGAAGCATTTCCAAAATTTTCTGCTGTGTAGAAAACACTTGTTGCTTGATTTATTAAGGCGTACTCTATTGGGTTTTTAATACTTTTATAAAATATACCGACCAAGAATTGGTCTAATTGCTTTGGAAAAAAGCCATACCTCAAATCAAAATTATCTGCGGTGATTCTCTTCAAGTTTGGATTACCCAACTCTTGATAATCTGCATCAGGATCTCCTCCTGTATGAGGAATCAATTCGTAAAAACCCGGTCTACTTATTGCCGAATAGTAAGATAAGCGCAGGTTTTGCTTTTTTGTCAATTCATACTTAAAATTTAAACTTGGCAATAAATCAGCGTATTTCTTTGACCCGTTCGCTCCCACTGTTTGGTTTACATTTGCTGATGTTACCCAATCTTGTCTCGTATTTTCATACCGCAAACCACCAAGCGTTTGTAGTTTGCCGATAGTAAATTTAAACTGTGCATAAGTTGCTCCTACCTTTTCATTAAAGTGATAATTTAAAGGATCACTTGGCGAGCCAGCAACCGATTGTACGGCGAATGTATTGTTTTGCACGTTTCCATCGTAGGTTTGGGTTGCACTTCCCGACAATTGTAGCGCATAATCATCATAAAAACTGCTTCTACTTTTCACTCGATACATTCCTCCCACAGATAACTCTACTTTAGCATTTGCTATTTCTGGTTTGTAGATAAAATTTAGAAATCCAGTTTTGTCTTCATCTTCATTTTTTGCCCAGATGCGAGATTGCGCAGCACCCGTCGAGTTGAAGAGTGCTGGTTGCTGCACAACACCTACTTTCTTGCCACTTGTATCCAAAATTGCTGTTACCCCAGTCACGATGTTAAGACTTGCCAGATCGGGCTGATTCGCCGTTGCTTTGGCATACACCAACGACCAATTCATTTGTAACCTATGTGCCAATTTATTTTCGCCATGTAAGTTGGTACTAAAAATTTGCTGAACTGTTCGCGTACTGCGATAGTTGTTGCTCACACGCCCAGTACCCATCCCTACACGAGCCAAATTTAGCGTAGTATCTGTTTGAAAACGAAACTGATTTTGGCCCAGATTCATGTAAGCTGCATAAAAATCTAGCTTATGATCATCGTTAAATCTATAATCTAACTTTAAATGTGCACCTGTTCTTTCTTGTTGAATGCTGTAATTCCTACTTTGCACACTTTTTAAAGCCGGTTCATTGTTCGTGCGATCTACATCTGTATCATAAAAAATAGTATTTGTAGTTTTATACGTGTTTTGATAACTTATTGCACCTAGCGCTCCAAACTTTCTATTTTTGGAGCGTCCTCCAACAGTTAATCCAAATATGGATGAAGTAGGTGCGCTTTTTCTATTATAGTTGAGTGGATTATTTGGAAAATCTGCAAGCGTAGCAGCGTAGTTATTTCCCTTCGCAACTCTTGGTGATGTTTTTTCGCTCGCGGAACGGTCAAAACTTGTAAAACTTTGATCAAATAATGAGCTTGCTAACCCAACTGCAGCATTTGCACGGACACTAAATTTATCTGGCGCATCTTTAAGCACCAGATTAATTGCACCGCCAATCGCATCACCTTCTAAATTTGGCGTCAGCGATTTATACACTTCCATTCGGTCTACGATATCTGCCGGAAAAATATCCAAGGGAACATATCGATTTTTATTATCGGGACTAGGGATTTTGACTCCATTGACTAAGGTATAATTATAACGCTTATCCATTCCTCGTATAATGGCGTATTGGCCTTCGCCATTATTGCTACGCTCTATTGAAACGCCAGAAACCCGCTGAGTGACGTTTGCAATCGTTAAGTCCGGAGAAATTTCTATTGCCCTGGCGGAAACTGCATTTAAGATAAGATCACTTTTTCGCTCCAACGACCTCGCTTTATAATCACTCCCTTCATCGGCTTTGCCAGATATCTTAACTTCATCCAAATCTTTAATTTTCGAGGCAATTTGCAAATTCACAACTTTGATTTGCTCGGCCTTTAATTCAAAGCTTTCGTCTTCATCCTTATAAGAAATATAATCTGCCTCCACTTCATATTTCCCCGGCGCAAGGTTTCTAAAAACATAGGTACCATCTAACCCTGAAGATACAGAGACTTTAAAAGTCTTTTTGTCATTCTTTAATACAACGGTTGCGCCAATAATAGTTTCTTTTGTATTTCTATCGGTAATTGTACCGCGAACTACCCCTTTATTTTGAGCGACTGCTATTACACAAAAGATGAGATTGAATGCCAACAGGTAATATCTTTTCATGTACAGTTTTTTTATCGCAAAGAAACTGCCCGAACTTTAACTTAATTGCAATATAATATTACCATAATGTTAAATGATTTATGTAAACATGGAAAAAGTTATTCGTCACTTAACGTTCTCTAAATAATAGCCCATATCTTCATTTAACCCAACCTTTATCGCCTGTAGCTTTCTTATATAAAAATCCCGTACAATCGTCCAATCGTAATATGGAAATGTTTTGGTTTTTAACCCGTTAATCGAAACTTCATTTTCGTTGAGTAGAAACTTAATTTTAAATTTTCCGGTCGCAGCATTTTTATATAAAATCCATTGAATATTTGCGCTAAAAGGTATCACATGCGCTGCTTGCCAAATGGTTTTAAATGAAGAGATGCTTGTTGTTGATTGAGACGCCCCTTTAATTCCCATTATTGCCGCAAATGGAGCTATTGTTTCTGCGTGTGCGAACCTTAAATCTGCTTGGGGTACTCCAGTTTTCAAGAAGTTATCTGTAGCGTTAATAAAGTCGACTAAAAGTGGCGCTGCTATTCTAACTTGAATGCCATTACTATTGGTACCCGGACCCTTTTTTAAAAAATCTTCTGCGTCACCTAATCTACCCAACGTTTCTAATGCTGACTTTGTAAAGTATTTCCTAAACTCTACATCTGCTACCGATAGATTTGCTTGTTTAATTTCAATACCAATTGCATTTTCTATGGCATAAAACCCATAGATGTCCTCTATAAAATCAGCTTCTTCTTTTTCATTTATAACAAAAGGCTTTAAAAAAAATTGTGCAGTAAACTTCTTCTGCATTTCTTTAAATTTAGTTTGTTTACTGAGTGCGTCGTAATAGTGCTTCCAATCTCCATCTTCCTCAAAATTTAGGTATGCCTTGGAAAAATCGTAGAAACGCAAATGAATGTCATCTGCATAGTTGTAGTTTACATTTTGGGCTAGACCTGTTTTTTCTGCTTTTAAACCCTGTATAAATGCTTCGGCGCTTTCTTTGGTTCTACCTTTCTTGGTCGTATAAACGTTTAACACGGTATTTGACGATGAGAAAACACTCTCTTCTCTTAAATACATTCGTCTGGCAATACCTTTCTGTTCGGCTGCTCCAATGCTAGAGATAGAACTGATATTTTTCTCTTCAACTTTATCGAGATTCAAAACCGCTTTTCGCAACTTAACTCCTACGATGCTGAGTAAATGCAAACTGTCTGCTTTCTGAAGCATCCTGTAAGCCAACGAGATTTTAACATCTTTGGTTAGGTGTCTCGCACCATGTCGACCGACATAATTTATGTAAACAGCCTTAAAACCGAAAGGCATCTTTGTAAGCGGATTGTGAGAGGGTTGATAGAGCGTCTTTGTCCCCAAAGATGGAAGATTTATTTCTTGCGCTTTACATCCAAAACTCAAGAAAAACAACAGAAAAATAATAAGCCTTTTCATACATTTATTTGTTTCAAATGTAAATCTTCTAATATTAACTTATTATTAAATTCATGTTTGGATATGCATATAATTCTGCGATTTCATCGATTTGCATTTTTTTTGGCACGCTGATGTACACAATCCAAATTATAAAATTAGTTAAAGTAATGTTTTCCTCTCCCAACAAAATCCAATAAAATCCAATAAAATTAACCAATTATAAACAATTTCTTAACCAACCGTTAATTGCGGCCACTTATCTTTGCATCAATAAAACGAAATTATTGATGAAGTTAAAACTTTTACTCCTTTACAGCATACTCGTAATTTGTATTGCCGGCTGCTCTAAAAAAACGCACGAGATCGTTCCAGTAGATCCTCCAGCTTCCCTAAAGCCTTATTCAATAATCGAAGACTTTGAAGACGGTAGCAAGGCTGCATATAAATTGGATACCATTCAATTGGCAACAGGCAAATGGGCGCTGAATGATGCTTTGGTAGGGTCGACTGCTGCAGATATTAAAAATGGAACGAAATCCGTTAGGCTGCGGTCTGGTTATATTGCAATGGATTTCGACATCGCCGGACTAACCATGCTTTACATCAAACATGCCAAATATGGAAACGATGCCAACTCTACGTGGCAACTTCTAATGTCTACAGATGCAGGGAAAACTTACGCACAATTAGGAAATGATGTAGCAGAGACAAGTCTAACCTTGGTAAGTGATTCATTTAAGGTGTCAACAACAGGAAAAGTTCGTTTCCAGATTAAAAAGACTGGAACAAGTAGGATCAACTTAGATGATATTACCTTTAAAGGAAGTGGAGATCCAGAAATAACTGTTGGCACCCCAGACACCAATCCTAGCGATTCAACCGGCACGGGCATGGAAACGCCTGGCAGAGGAACTCCTGTTGCGGGCGCCGATGCACCTCCTTCATCGGGTGACAATAGTGATCTTTTAATGGGTAACCCAAGCGGTGCGCAACCAAGTATACTTATGGGAAACAATTACTTGATCGATCAACATTATTATACCGAGTCTTACAGTATGGCGAATGCCGGACCAAATTGGGTTAGTTGGCACCTTGATAAAGGCAATTTCACCGGTGCTGTAAAACGACAGGATGATTTTGCGGCTTTTTCTGGTCTTCCAAGTGGTTGGTATGAGGTACAAAACAATTCTTACAGCGGATCGGGCTTTGACCGGGGCCACAATTGTCCAAGCGGGGATAGAACGAGTTCTACCGATGCTAATTCAGCTACTTTTTTGATGAGCAATATGATTCCGCAGGCACCAAATAACAATCAGAAAACCTGGGAAGCCTTGGAAAGCTATCTCAGAGCACAGGTTTTGAGCGGAAATGAAGTATACATTATTATGGGCGCCTACGGTTCGGGCGGCATTGGGTCAAAGGGCAATGTATCAACCTCAATAAATGGAGGTAAAGTAAACGTACCTAGCAATGTATGGAAAGTTGCATTGATCATGCCCATTGGAAACGACGACTTACATAGGGTTTCTCCATCCACCCGCGTTATTGCAGTTAGTACCCCAAACATAAATGCGGTTAATCCCGATTGGAAACAATATATCGTAACGGTAAGAGACATAGAAAAGGCGACAGGATATAATTTATTTTCTACGTTGTCTCAAGCTGTTCAGGATGCCGTAGAGACTAAAAAAGATACCGGAAACTAAAAAGGCATTCAACCTAGAAAACTAATCCTCAGCCTTGTAGAGAGGTTTCTTTTATGTTTTTAAAGCCAAACGACGCTTTATGATTCATAGAGGAATCTTTATTTTTTACCAAATAAAAAAATAGTAGTTTACAGATTAACTAAGGAAAATAATCAAGCGTATTAGAAGCTGAATTGACTAACAGCGCTGAATTAAGACATCTTTAGATCGCTAGCTGCGCTATACACGCCTCATTTAAAGTTAAAATACAATTTTCATATCTGCCTTTCAAATGATTTATTTGTCATTGGACAACAACTAAAAAAGCTCCTCAGCCGATTTACCCATCTCTTGAAATTAACGTTTTCAAAAAATGGCTCTCTAAATCCATCTTTCTTTAAAAGGCCGGTTTTTTACATTTTTCCCTGTTATAAAACTTAACATAAATCAGCACAATGTGACTGTGTTAACTTATTAAATTTTATTTTTAAGAAGCTGTTTCTATAAATGTTCCTATGAGAAGGTAATTAAACCCGTTAATGGCACTTAAAGTAGTCAAATTCGTAATTTTAGTACATACAAAAACGATATAACTAATTCATTGTAAATTTTTTCCTCTTCCAAGAGAGATATTGTTTTTGCAAGGTTCGGCAATTTTACTGAAAAAAAAACATTAGAAAGATAAAAAACCTTCTCTAAGTGATTAGAGAAGGTTTAAAGTACCCAGCGCCGGAATCGAACCGGCACAGTTTCCTATCGGTGTTTGAGACCGACGCGTCTACCAGTTCCGCCAGCTGGGCATTTGTTTGTGCGGGTTGCAAATGTAGCCAAGAAAACGATATTTTGCAACAAAATTTTTAAATAATTCTCAGAGACAAAAAACTTTAATTTGGGCGCTCATCCTTCAGTTTTTTATCAACGACGAAGGGCATAAACGGCAGCAAAGAAGCAAGAAAAATCAACACCGCTTTTCCAAACTTCCATTTCTGTTCTTGCCAAGCCATTATCAATAGTGCGGCATACAATACAAAAAGCAACCCGTGGGCCCAACCTGTATATTTTACTGCCAATGGCATGCCTGCAAAATACTTTAACGGCATGGCTACGAACAACAGCAACAGATAGGAAATTCCTTCTGCAACCGCTACCTTTCTAAAAATTGTTATTGAACTTCCCATAGCAGATTTAATCGTTTAGTCGTTCTTTGATGCGGCTAATGTATTTTTGGCGATAATAAATATCTTTAATTTCCTCTAACAGCGGCAAATCTTCATATTCAAGCTCATCGTGCGAAAGCGTAAGCTTCCTGAGTGATTCTTCTAGATCAGCAGATATTTCTGCAACTTGCGTTCTCACGCCATCCAGTTGAGCACTGTCTTCCTCAAGCTCCAAATCCATCAATGCCTCGTTTACGTTCATCATCTCCAGTAAAAACTCTTGATTAAGTACGTATTGCTCCCCGTAAATTAATACATTCTTTAATTCGAGCACATATTTTATTCGGTTTCGCTCGCCGCTGAAGATTTTAAAGGCTTTATTGTTTTCCGTCGATTTCTGTAACATCTCCTCCTGCTGTTCTGCGGGTTCATTAGCAAAAAAATCAGGATGATATTTTTTGCTTAACTCGTAGAACTTAGATTTAACCGCTGCTTGGTTAAGATGAAATTTTATCGGAAGATTGTAGAACTCAAAATAATTGGATTGCTCTTTTTTATCGGTCATCCCTGTTTTAATAATTTTTGTCAACTATAAAATTAGATGAATAAATTTTTTGGCTTGGAATGCGTTAAAACACCTGAAAAACATCTAGTTGATTCACTAAAATCCAGATGACATTCCACTCCAATCTAACTCTGCCAACCTGCTAAAAAATTATGGTTTCTTACTTTCCAAACGCTTTTAAAATATCATTACCGAAGGCAAAAACCATTAGTCCTATAAGCACTACAAAACCCACAATTTGTGCTTTTTCTAACACTTTCTCACTCACTGGTTTACGCTGTACCATTTCTATCAATAAGAAAACCACATGGCCGCCATCTAAACCGGGGATGGGAAGTAAGTTCATAAATGCCAACGCAATGGAGATTAAACCTGTAAGCGTCCAAAATCTAGTCCAATCGAACGTGCCGCCATAAACTTTTGCAATTCCCACAGGACTACTAATGTTCCGAGCACTTACCTTTCCAGTAACCATTTTACCAATGCCTTTAGCATTGTCGGCGAACATGGTCCAGGCCATATTTGCTCCTATCGGCATCGCTTGAAAAAAGCTATAATCGATGGTGGTTTGCTTAATTTGAGATATGTTTGGGACATAACCTAAAATACCGGCTTTATTTACGTGTGCTACGAGCTGCATAGATCGTCCGCTTCTAATCAGTGATAGCGTAATTTCCTTGCCCTTATTTGCTTCGATTATCGGCTTTATCTCATCTTGATAAGCGACAGGCGTCCCATTCACCGCAGTAATGTTATCTCCAACTTTTAAACCGTCTTTAACGGCATTGCCAGTTGAATCTAAGGCATCTACCACTGTACGTAAGCGAGGTTCTACAAATAATGCTTTACCATCTTTCAAACTGCTCAAAAAATTATCTGGAACCCTAATGTCTAATACTTTATCTCCACGTTCTACAGTAAGAACTACACCGCCCATAATAACCTTTGAACTCTTAAGCTCCTCAAATCGAACTACCTTTTTACCGTCGATAGCAACAACCTTATCTCCATTTTTCAAACCAATCTGCAGCGCAGGCGCTCCTGCCTGGATGCCATTAACCACCGCACTATTCGGCGTAAATGTTTGTCCATAGCTAAAAGTCATTATCCAAAAAATAATGATGCCGACAATAATATTTACGAAAATACCTCCAAGCATTACAATTAGACGCTGCCAAGCCGGTTTTGCTCTAAATTCCCAAGGCTGTATTGGTTGGTTTAATTGCTCAGTATCCATACTTTCGTCAATCATCCCCGCAATCTTTACATAACCTCCAAGCGGCAACCATCCCACTCCATATTCTACTCCACCTCGCGTAAAACTGAACAGTTTAAAACCCCAGGCATCAAAAAACAGGTAAAATTTTTCAACTTTAATACCAAATGCCCTAGCAGCCAAAAAATGCCCTAGTTCGTGCAGTATCACTAAAAGAGACAAACCAATTAAAAGTTGACCTGCCATAATCAATCCACTCATATCTTATTCTTATTTGATGTTATCGTTTGTAAATATTTTATCGACCCTAAAATTTGCAATTTATATACCGACCTCCAACCATTTATGCCTTTATTGAAGAATCACTATACTTGCAATTTTCCATTAGATGTTAATGTTTAAAATTTGTTACCAATTCGCGTGCAAAGATACGGGTATCTTTATCACTTTGTAAATAATCGGTTAAATGTGGTTTTTCTATGAAACGCATTTCTTGCATACACCGCTCTATCACATCGCTCATTTCTAAGAAACCAAGACTATCATGTAAAAATGCCTCTACTGCCACTTCGTTCGCCGCATTTAAGATACAGGGCATATTACCTGCCATTTTCAGCGCATCAAATGCTAGTCCCAAATTTCTAAATGTTTTTGGATCTGCTTGTTGAAAACTAAGATTTGGATATGACAGGAAATTGAATCGTTCAAAACTATTTTTTAGCCTTGCGGGATAGTTCAATGCATATTGAATTGGTAATTTCATATCTGGAAGTCCCATTTGCGCTTTCATAGAGCCATCTGTAAACTGAACTAAAGAATGTACAACAGATTGTGGATGTACAATTACGTCGATCTGATCTGGCTCCAAATTAAAAAGCCATTTTGCTTCTATCACTTCCAAACCCTTGTTCATTAAGCTCGCAGAATCTATGGTGATTTTTGCGCCCATTACCCAGTTCGGATGTTTTAAAGCTTGTTCTTTCTTCACTGTCGACAGAAAATCTCGAGTTTTATTTAGGAAAGGCCCACCGGAAGCAGTGAGATAGATTTTTTCGACTTCGTTTTGCTCTTCACCCACTAAACATTGGTAAATGGCCGAATGCTCTGAATCTACAGGGAGAATTTTAACACCGTACGTTCTTGCCAGCTGAGTAATGTATTCTCCAGCCACCACTAAAGTTTCTTTATTTGCTAAAGCAATATTTTTTCCAGCTTTTATGGCTGCCACTGTTGGTTTTAAGCCAACAGAACCCATTACAGCGGTCAACACAATGTCAGTTTCTTGCAATTCAGCCACTTCTGTTAACGCTTCTTCACCTGCATACACCTTAATTTCAAATCCTGATAAAGCGCGTTTAACCTCTCTATACTTCAACTCATCACAAATTACTACGCATTTAGGTTTAAATTCGATCGCTTGCTCAATAAGTAATTCGGCATTTTTTGAAGCAGTTAATGCAGTAACCGCAAAAACAGTTGGATTCTCTCTAATGACTGAAAGTGCCTGTGTGCCAACACTTCCTGTGGAACCCAAAATGGCAATGTTTTTAATGGGTTTTTTTGTTGATTTATTGTTCAATTGCGAATAGATTGTTGAATTGTATGGGACTGTTGAATTATTTGAGGATTGCAATGTCTTTAAAAATTTGTTCTATTACTCAAAAATCAATTAGATTTTAAATTTCTCATTCTTAACTTTTTTAACAATTTATCAATTTCCTTTGGTAACATTTTCTTAACTGTAAAAATTTTGCTTGAGTTTATCCATTAATTAAATTTTTAAATTTTGCTTTTCCGTTCCAAGCTAAACATCGTTTAACAGCGCCAAAACTATCACAGTAAAATTTATTTTATCTTTTTGATAATACCCGCCAAAATAGTCGGCACTATGAGCTGAAATAAAACTACAGCTTTTATAAATTGCTGCCCAATAGAATATTTTGCAAATGCATCCAAGTTTGTAGCTACCTTGCGAACCAAATGAGTTGAATGTAACGCTTTTTTGTGAGCTGTTATTTGACTTAAATACTGCGGGTATGTTTTTTCCATCTAATTTTTCGAGTATTTAGAAAAACATTAAAGCGTATAAAATAGACCTTCCAACAATAAAATAATGTCGCAATAAAATAATTTATAAATCCACATACCTCTCTAAACCCTCAGCCAACTTTCGATCGTTGCTCAGTCTCGGCACTTTGTTTTGTCCTCCCAGTTTCCCTTGACTTCTCATATAATTTACAAAGGAATCTTTTTGCAACCTACGTATTTTTAGCGGTTGTAGAACCTTACCTTCTATCAAATCAAAGTAATAAGAATTTTTTTGCTGCATTGCTAAGTCCAACTTTACGGCAAAGTCTTCTAAATCATCAAGTGCAGTAGAAAATTCTATGAACCACTCATGAAAAGGAAGTCCTTCTTTAGGGTTTACCTGTGGAGCAACTGTAAATTCTGTAACTTTTAAATTACTTTCATTTGCAACTTGCATCATCGCTTGCTCCACTTCTTCGCCAATTACGTGTTCCCCAAAAGCAGAAATAAAATGTTTGATTCGGCCTGTGACCACAATTTTATATGGATTTTTGCGCAGAAACTTGATTGTATCACCAATACTGTAACCCCAAAGACCAGCATTGGTAGTTAAAATAAGCGCGTAGTTTTTATCCAATTCCACATCTGCTAACATAAATCTTGGAGGGTTTTCGTCGTAATATTGATCGGCCGGAATAAATTCATAAAAAATCCCCGCATCGACCAATAAAAGTAACCCTTTGTCTTTTTGAGAATCCTGGTAGGCTATAAATCCTTCAGAGGCGGGATAAGTTTCTATAGAATCTATTTGCTTGCCAACAATTTCCTCGAGCTTTGCGCGATAAGGTTCGAAATTAACTCCACCATAGATAAATAAACTGAAGTTTCTAAAAACATCTGCTATCCGTTTCCCTCCAGATTTCTCCGAAAGTTTGTCGAAGTACATCTGCACCCAAGGCGGAATGCCAGAGATCAGCGTCATATCTTCATCGATCGTTTCATCCACAATTGCATCTATTTTTCGCTCCCAATCCTCTATGCAATTAGTTTTATAACTAGGAAGCCTGTTTTTTTGTAGATATGCCGGAACATGGTGCGCTACAATGCCAGACAGCCGGCCAAGGTTGATGCCGTTTTTCTTCGTTAGAGTTGGACTCCCCTGTAGAAATATCATTTTTCCATTTACAAAATTTGCATTGCCAGTTTCGTTAATGTAGGTTAAAATGGCGTTTCGTGCAGCTTTAGTATGTTCTGGTAAGGAGGCTTTGGTAATCGGAATATATTTCACGCCTGAGGTGGTCCCGGACGTTTTAGCAAAATACAGCGGTTTAGCCGGCCACAATACATCAGCCTCTCCTCCCATTATTCTGTCAATGTATGGCTTTAAGTCTTCATAGTCGGTTATTGGAACACGCTGTTTGTAATCATTATAACTAGTTATGTTTATAAAACTGTGGTCAGACCCAAAAGCTGTTTTTTCTGCTGTTCGAACAAGCTTTAACATGGTTTGTTGTTGCGCTGCTACAGCATTTTTTTTCCAACGATTAATTTTCCAGACAACAAATGCCGCAAATGGCTTGCTCAAAATTGATTTCAATCCCATAAAATCGATCTCCTAGAAGGAAATTCCATATTCAATATAAATAATTAGTTAGCTTACTTTTTCACACATTTGATTAATCAATTCTAAAATTCCAGTAGGAGTTTTTTAGGGATTACACAATGTTATGAAAAATAGTTGGATTAGCTTCTCCTTGATATTCGTCCATCATTTTACGGTAAGCAACCGTTAAACTAACCGCCGTTAGTGGAACAATAATAAAAGAAATAAAGGACAGTGTTAAGATGATTAGGTAAATTTTCCCTGGAATGAGGACATTATTATCTCTCAAATAACCATATAGATAACCGAAGGTGGCTAATACTGCAAGCAACAAAAGCAACTTGGTAAAATTTCCTTTGGTTAGAGCTAAGCTAAACTTTACGGATAAAAGTGCATGGTCAAAAAGTGCACGAACAGTTATTGCAATTCGTTGAAAAAAGCTGCCGGTAGTTTTTGAGAAACTTATTTCTTGAAAAGTTAACCTGTTTGCTTTACGGTCTATAATGAAAAAGGGGAAAAAAGAAAGCCTCACAAATGCAATTAGCGCAGAAAGAAAGCCGACAACAATAAACATGTTAGAAAAAGAATTGAACATCTTTTGGTCGACAGAAAATGCCTTGAGCTTAAGTAAAAGATAAAAAATAGAAAAAGGTATCAGCGCGGTAACCAACATAATGAAAAGCAAAATGAAGACGAATACAACAGATGCAATTAAAAAAGTAACAATCTGAACCTTAGTTGGAATGGTTTGTACGATCAGTACGTCTTCCTGTTCATCATCTAACAGGTGAAAAACATACCTGAAAAGGGTAAGGTTAAGTGTAAAATAAAGCAATATAAACACCATTAACATAAATAGGCTTAAAAAGATGTCTATTTCCCTCAAAAGACCCGACATAATGGTAGAAGCCATGGAAGTGATAAACATTAAAAAGCACAGCGTAGCGATAGACAAATAATGCTTTCTAGTTATCGCCCATGCCTTTTGAATGACGTCATTAACGGCAAAAGTACTTTCTCTTAAATAGTCTATCATGATCATTTCACTACCACTCTTTTGATAAAATCTTGTGTAAATCCTAATCCATACGCGGTAAGCTGGATAAAGGAAGCTACAATGCTCAAAAGTGCAACTTTTATAGATTTATTTTGTATCCATGAATGAAAAAATATTAACAAAAAGAACACGAGAAAAAGTACATCTAAAACACCGTAAAAACGCATTTTAAACAGGTTTGCGCAAAGCGAAAATGTCAATCCAAACGTAAAAGCAGCGGGGAAAAAGTGTACTAATTTTAGCTCTGAAGGGAAATGTTTGTAAATATTTATGCGTGCCCGACCAAAAAAATGTAATTGTTTATAAAACTGGCTAAAACTAGTGCGGCGTTTATGGTAAACAATTGCTTCTGGAATTAATCCAATTTTAAAGCCATTTTTTTTAATTCTGATGCTAAACTCGATATCCTCACCTAATCGAGTGAGTAGAAATCCACCTGATTTTTGCCAAGCAGCTCTAGAAACACCCATGTTAAAACTACGAGGATGAAAGACCCCCATATGTTTTTTATTGCCACGAATTCCTCCTGTTGTAAAAGGTGATGTCATTGAGTAGCTGATTGCTTTTTGAACGTCAGTAAAACTTTTATGTGACGCATCTGGTCCTCCATAGGCACCTAACCAACTTGTTAACAAAGATTTAGCTACGAGCTCTAGATAATTTGTCGGAATTAAACAATCAGAATCGAAAATGACAAAATAATCGCCTTTAGCACGCTCAAATCCGTAGTTTCGAGCAAATCCTTGACCAGCATTTTCTTTAAAAAAATAGCTAATATTTAATTTTTCTGCGTAAGAATCGACAACTGATTTTGCATCGAACTTGGAACCATCTTCGACAATCAGCACCTCAAAATTGTTGTAAGTCTGTTTAGTCAACGTGGCTAAAAGCTCATCAATTTCTTGCGGACGATTATAAAGTGGGATGATTATGGAGAAAAACATTTTATTAAGGTCAGTTTAGGGAAAATGGCCTAAGCTATGAAAAACGCGTTTTAGCCGCTATGTTTAAGTATCTATTTAGGTTTTCTTTTCAACCAAATAATTGTTTCTTTCAGGTGCGCTTCTCGTTACCAACTCGGCCACAAACCCTGTTAAGAACAGCTGAGACCCTAAAATAATAGCTACTAATGCGATATAAAATAGCGGTTGAGCTGTAATTTCTCGTTTATAAGGAATGCCTTGGGTGATGTGATAAAGCTTTTCTCCGATCATCCATACTGCCATCACTAATCCGATAAAAAAACTCAATACCCCAAGCGAACCGAAAAAGTGCATAGGGCGTTTACCAAATTTGCCAACGAAAAAAATAGAAAGCAAATCTAAAAAACCATTAATAAATCTGCTGAAACCGAATTTGGTCGTACCATACTTGCGCGCACGATGCTCTACTACCTGCTCGGCAATTTTATTAAAGCCTGCCCATTTTGCAATTACTGGAATATAACGGTGCATTTCACCATAAACTTCGATGGTTTTTATAACATCGCTGCGATAGGCTTTGAGACCGCAATTAAAATCATTTAACTCAATTCCGCTCATTTTTCTGGTGGCGGCATTAAACAACTTTGTTGGGATGGTTTTGGTTATGGGATCATATCGTTTCTTTTTCCATCCAGAAATTAGATCTAGCTTTTCCACTTTGATTCGACGGTATAATTCCGGAATTTCATCTGGACTGTCTTGTAAGTCTGCATCCATCGTAAAAACTACATCTCCTTGTGCAGCTTCAAAACCAACATTAAGGGCAGCTGATTTTCCGTAATTTCTCCTAAATTTTATGCCTTTAATATTTGCGTTTGTTAAGCTCATTTCTTCGATTACGGCCCACGAATTATCTGTGCTGCCGTCATCTATTAACAGCACTTCATAACTAAAATCGTGGGCATCCATAACCGTTTTTATCCAAGCGCAAAGCTCTGGCAGCGACTCATCTTCATTTAATAAGGGAATTACAATTGATATATCCATCTCTTCGTTGCGCTTACAGATTTTTTAAGCTTTGGCTGTTCATATTAAACATCTAGAGGCACCGACTCATCGTCTTGCAGCGTGCTAAATAAAATCGGTTCGTTTTTCTTTAAAATGGCTGCCAAAATTAATGCTAAAACTCCATAAACTGCAATAGAGTAACCAAAATTAGTTGTCATGTTCTTTACATTTGCTTGTAACTTTTCTTCCATATTTCCACTTTTGGCGATCGCCTCGTCAATCTGATCTGAGCTTGCACCGAATTTCTCCATCATTGCTTTCTGAGAATCCTGTATCGCACTCGCTGCTTCGGCAGGATAATTTGGATTGATTACCTTAATTAAAACAACATTGTACAAAACACTCGTAAAGGAAAGAATTAAAGCAATTATTAAGAAGGACTTAAATGCCTGTCCAAATGTCCAAAATCCACCTATCTCTGTTCTAATGCTTTTACCAATAATAACAAGCAGCACAATAACGACAACCCAAATTACCAACGAAATCCAGAAATTGGTAAAAATCATTACTGGATTTATAAAATAAAGCACTGCGTAGATCACAATCCACACCGCTGCCAAAATGAGGCCGTTTTTTAGCGATAGCAGGGTGATCAATTTATTTTTATCTTCCATTTCAATAAAGTTTACTTGTTTATCGTAGTAATTAAGGCATAAACCGCAGTTTCAAAAGCCGGATCTGAACTATTTTCTACCAAATCTTTCATAGACTGCGTGGTACCTTCTACATCAGAAAAGAATACCATAAAAGGTACAAATAATTCTTTCATTTCTGGAACTAGCACTAAACGGCTCGCTGTCTGGCAAATTTCTTTTACGCTTGCTTCTGCTAGTTCCTGATTGTCGATCAAATTCTCATAAATTTCAAATTCGTCTTGAAACTCATCATCCTCGACCAATAGAAATTCCTTTAAAAAATCCTCCAATTCTGGTTCTAAATTTTCATCACTACAATCCTTAATGTACAGCAGTAAGTTTAGCAACTCCGTTCCCCTATCTATGGTTTCTTCTTCTATTTTTCCCCATTCCTCACTTTCTAAATAATCGTCGTCTAGTGCCTTTACATCATTGCTGAAAAAATTGATCATCAATAAATCAAAACATATTTCTCTTAAGGATTCGAATTTAGGGTAAGAATCAAAAATTGCATCGAACGATGTTGTTTTATCTAAAAAATTTACATCAAGTTCAAAAGTGGCCAATAGTTCCCTTTCAAATGGAATAATTTCCACGGTGGCCAACTTTGCATATTGTTCTATCCCCGCATGCAGGGCAATTTTTACTTTATTATCCATGTTGATCAGTTTGTTGTTAGTTATGCGAGCTCAAAAAAATAGCTCGAATTAAATTGTTTATTGTTATTCGCAGCAAAAATCACCGCGCCTGTTAACATTTGATTTATTAGTGGACTATTGCTAGATTTAGACCGATTTGTTATCGAGTTAAGCGTCCAAGCTTTATTCACGTCAAAAATTACAAAATTAGCGCTTTCTCCCTCATCTACGCTCGGAATGTCTAAACTTAATAATTTTCTAGAATTTATCGAAAGCTTTTCCACAATTAAATTTGGCGAAAGTTTGGCCTGCAACAAAAGTGGCAAGACCGTTTGTAATGCAATAATTCCATAGTGAGCAATTTCAAATTCTACATCTTTATGTTCTATTTCTTCTGGCCTATGTTGCGAACAAATGGCGTCGATCGTGCCATCTTTTAAACCAACAATTAATGCGTCTATGTCTGATTTCCCCCTTAAAGGCGGTTTAACCTTATAGTTACTATCAAAATCTGCCAATAAATCTTCTGTAAAAACCAATTGATGCGCAGCTACATCGCAAGTGATTTGAATACCTTGGCTTTTTGCTTCTCGAATGAGGGAAACTGCTCCGGCGGTAGAAATGCAGCTGATATGAATTTTACAATCGTTATATTTTGCTAAAAAAATATCTCGCGCAATATGCATTTCTTCCGCTAAAGCAGGCAAACCTTTCATGCCTAAAAGCACGCTATTTTTACTTTCGTTTATTTGTGCCTTTCCGGCGATGGATGTATTTTCGGGGAAAACCATTAATAAAGCGTTACATCCTTTAGCATATTGTAGCGCTCGATTCATAAAACCATCATCCTGCAGCGGCGTATCTCCATCTGTAAATGCAATTGCCCCGGCCCGTTGCATGTCGAACATTTCTGCAAGTTCTTGGCCCTGAAGTTTTTGGCTTATCGCCCCAAGCGGATAAATATTCACTAAATTATCTTTTGCCTTATTGACCACATAAGCCACTTGCGATTTTGACTGTATAACTGGTTCTGTTTGAGGTAATAATGCCAATCCTGTAAAGCCGCCGGCCATAGCTGCTGCCGTAACGGTTTCCATGTCTTCCTTTGTTTCAAAACCCGGATCTCCGAATGCACAGTTTAGATCGAAAAACCCCGGACTTAAATAAGCCCCTTTTGCATCAAAAACTTCCTCTGCATCGATAGGATGAAGTTTTCCAATTTCAGAAATTTTACCTTCATCAACTCTTATGTCAGCAACTCTGTTGTGAAAACGACTCCCTGGCGAAATGATTGCGGCATTTTTAACAAGAATATTCATAATGTTTGTTTCGAAATTTTATCAAAAAACCTAACCAGCAAAACTTCTGCTGCCATAAAAACTAGCGACAAAACTATACAAAGTTTCCAAAAAGTGCTGCCAATTTCCATCTCGCCTGAAGAAAACTTTTTAAAATCGCTTTCTGCGTCAAATACATGAAGTCTTCCATTAGGCGCCAACGCTTCCATCTGTGTTTTTGTTAAATAAACCATCCTAGACTCTGCCCGACTATTGTTGAATCCAAATACAGCAATTAAGGAATCAGCTAAATTTAAGTTATAAAATCCGGTGTGCTTGACCTGATCTGAGATATAAACCATTGTTCTGCCATTAACGGTACGAAGTTCCGGAATTGCCTCAAACTTATTTGCATTTAGTTTTAAAGTTTGATTTCTATCGAGTTGAACTTCCCCTTTAATCATTGCAGCTTCTTCGCCAACGGTATAAAACAAAGGGCTTTCTTGATTTCCAATCAACGCTACTTTATACATCAGCGGCACAAAAAGCGGACTTGTTGGCAAATTTCCGTCTTGGGGATCAAACCCACTTGCAGCAAGATAAATATTTCCGCTCCCTAATCGAAAACTTCCAAATAACATTTGTCCATCAGCGAACTGCATAATTGGATTTATCCCGCTTTGGCTACTTTCGATAAATGAATAATGCCGCTTAATGAGGGGGTAATCGATGTTTTTTGGCATCGATTCGAAAACTGAATTAAATATTGGTTGATTAAAATCGACCCTGGCCACGCGCGCTATTAAAGTATCTAACTTTGAGATGGTTGGCAAGGACAGATTAGATAAGAAACTATTGTAACTCGAAAAATCCAAACTTAAATAGGGCAAAATAATCAGCGATCCTCCCCCATTTACGTAGCTTTTTAATTGTTGCTCTAAACCTGTAGATGGGTTTTTAACTCCATTTAATACAATCATTTGATAAGGTAAAAAAGCTCCGTAATCAACATTACTTTCGGCCATTTGACTTAATTCAAAATAGCTGTCGGTGGCATATAAAGCGTTAATATACTTTCCCTTACCGAGTCCATTTATAGCGAGAATAGACAAATTTCTAGCTACATTGAAAGTAAAAAATAGTGAATCATCAAAATTTATTGGATAATCTTTTATCGACACCACGCCTCTCTGCCAGCCAGCAGATGCGCCAGAGAAGTTTATCGTATCTCTCGCTGAAGCACCGGCATTGATGGTTAATGCAGCTGCCCCTTTTTGCGAACCATTAATGTTAAGTTTGATTGGAACGTTTTTGGCAACTTCTTTAGAATAGTTTTTAAGCACTACCACCAATTTTTCGCTGCCGCCAGGTTGATGATTCGGCGAAAGGAAATAAGCACTGTCTACTGCCACATTTGGCAAGCGGTTAGGCTCTATTTTAACTGCGCTATAGTTAATGTTTTTATCAAGCTCTAAACGCTTACCGTCTGTAATATTTGCTTGAAAATCAGAGAGGATATAAATATAGTTATCTGCCGTTCCTTTTAAAGTGCGCTTTTGCAAATTGATGATAGATTGCAAGGTTTTTGTTGAGGAAGAGATGTGCACGTCATCCAAAGCCCTTAAAAATTCCTCTCTATTAACCAACCGCTGATCTTTTCCACTAAAATCATTGGTAAGCAGTTGAAAACGATCATTAAGGCCAAAGCCTTTCACTATTGCTGCGGCATTTCTTTTTGCTTCATCCAACAAGCTTCCATTTCTGTTGGTTGCCTGCATGCTAAACGAATTGTCTACAAAAATGCTTATCGAATTAGTGGCACCAGAAGAGGTCTTTTTAGAATTAGAGAGAAATGGTTGTGCAAATGCCAGCACCAAAAATATTATGGTTAAGATTCGGGCAACTAATATAAGTATGTTTTTAAGTCTTTCTTTGGATGAATGCTGCTCCTCTACCTCTTTTAAAAACCTTACGTTAGAAAAGTATATTTTTTTAAACCGCCTAAAATTAAATAGGTGTATGATCACCGGAATGGCGATAGCGAACAATGCAAAAAGAAAGCCTGGATACAGGAAACTCATCAAAAATCAAAGATATGAAAATTTGGCGAAGAAGAAAGTCTAAGGTTGAAACTTAGACTACGTTGAGGCTGAGAATTATTGGTGAAATAAAATTTCAGGGATGAGGAATCGCTGACAGGTGACCATTTACTTCAGCGCCATAGATGCCTAAATCGGCCACTAAACTCTAATCCGATCTAATTCTTTTTCTCTACAGCTAACGCAAGCAATTCCTCCAAATCTGATGCCTCATTAACTATTTTAACAATCTTACCCTGTTTGTCTATCAAAAAATGAGTAGGATACGTATTCACTCTTAGTTTTTCGGTGATGAAATTGTCTTGACTCGCAACTACCGGATAGTCAAATAAAGTTTTTTCTAAAAATTCTTTAACAGGTGCTTTTTCATCAGATACCAAACTCAGAAATACAATGTCTTTTCTGTTCTTGTACTTTTGAACCATTTGATTTAACGCCGGTATTTCTAGAACGCATGCATGGCAAGCTAAAAACCAGCATTTTAAAATTAGAATCTTCCCTTTGGTATTAGTTGAAGAATATTCAACGCCATTTACGTCTTCAAATTTAAAATATGGAACTTGAGTTTTCTCTTGGTTGAAATAAGCAAGTTGACGCTCTCCATAAGCTGCTACAACTGGGCCGATCTCTTTTTTTACATTTTGCGGAATTGCTACCAACTCGTATTGCCAAACCTTATCTTTAGTTGAATGAAGTAACGGAAAATGCATTCCCTCCGAAACTTTTTGTAAAAATTTCTTCTTAGCGATCACGTTCCCTGAAGTATCTAACGGAATGAAATCCTTAAATAACTTAACAAAGGTATAATGGTAAGACCAGTAGGTGATAAAATCTTTCGTCAGATCAACTTTATCAAATTCGGCTGAATTTTTCTTTGATGTCTTAGTTATAAGTTCGCTTGTGAGAGCCTTTTTCTGTGTCGATCTTGTTTGGTTATTTTTTGATTGACAAGATGTAACAAACAAAAATAATAGAAAATATATTGCTCGAAGGATTTGGGTTTTTCTCATTGCAATTTGGTTAGTTAAAAAGATTTAAAATTTGCTGAGCAACATTTTCTAATCTGGTACAGGATAACCGAATTTACCTAAATTTTTTCATAGCACTCCAAATTTGTTCATCGTGTCCATATACATCCGGTCGATATTCAATTTGATTATTTTCAAACCACGCAGTGTAATAAGTGATGATCAGCGGTACAGGCTTTTTGGGTCCGAACCAACTAGATTTCATTTTAAAAACTTTTAACGTGTCAGACTTTTCTGCCATTCGCTTTGTGTACCAGGTGTTGTGCGTGCTATCAAGGGGTGGCAAATCTACTTGCACGCGCAATTTATCATAAGCATAAGGGCTGTTTACAAGCATCCGAGCGAAATCCAGCGGTTTTTCAACCCTCACACATCCATGGCTGATGGCTCTGTTGCCCAATCGAAACGCAGTTTTGTTATTCGTATCGTGCAAATAGATACTAAAGTCGTTGTCAAAAATAAATTTAAATTTTCCCAACGCATTTCCTCCGCCGGGTCCCTGTTTAAATTTAAATGGAAGCTTATCGCTTGCATATCTAGTCCAGTTAATGGTGTCTGGTTCGCTAATAACTTTTCCTTTATAATACACATCAATATTGCTGTTCGAAAGGTAGTATCTGTCTTTTCTGGCCATCCAATAGATTTCGTTCTGTGCAATACTTACCGGAATATTCCAGACCGGATTGGCCTGAATGGAGTTTATTTTACTAAAAAGCAATGGGGTTTCATGGTTTTTCGGCCGATCGTTAATGTTACCCGATTTCTTGTAAGCTTTCCATTTTTCATCGTAATTCACTTCCCGTTTTCCGCCGACACAAACCTTCATTGTGATCAACGTATCATTCTTATCATACCAAGTAAGTTTAAAATCTGGCACGTTCACCTCAACAAAATTCTCGCCCATTGCTGGAAGTTTCCACCTCCTACGTTCCATATTGATACTTAAAATACGTTTCAAGGCATCATCACGAGTTTCCAAAAAGGCTTTTTGAAGCGCTAAATATTGCTCAGATTTTGGCTGGACATCAGTTAGCGCATTTACCAGATTTGAAGAAGAAAGTGTCTTCATCATTTTAACGCTGTCTGGCCTATTCACATTGATGTAGTACCTAGAAACAACCCTCCGCGGATTAATCACACCATAACTTAAATAGTTGGTATAATTTAAGTAAGCATTTGCTGATAGCAACTCCAAATCTGCAATGACAGGATAAATTTGGGTTAAATTTGTAGCCTTATTTGATGCAAGCTTTGCCAATAAGGCTTTTATTTGCGCTGTTTGAAATATTTTCGGATTAATCCCGTGTATGTCGCTATCGTCCAAGTATCTCTGCAACGAATCTAATTGTCCATTGATAAAAAACTTAGTTACAAAAACGGGATTGTAATCGTTTTTCTTATAAAACGCTTCAAGTATTTTAGGATTAGAAAACTGCATTGCTAAACTGTCTCGTTTCCTTACAAAAATACTGTCGTAGATCACAGAATCGAATTTGGTATATAACTTATTCTTAAAATGTTCAGCCAGCACTTTACCAATAAGGGGTGGTTTTTTAAACCAGTTACAGGAAACGATAAAAACAGCAATAATTAATAACGAACGTATGAGGTTTTTCACTACAAAGGGATTTTTGCAAAAATAGAAATTTATCGCAAAACAGTTCTTTCTTATTTTTGTTCTGGAAACTTTCAATTACACGGTAAATTTTCTATATTTGCGGCTCAAACTCGTCAAGATTATTGGTGAAAACCGAAATAAAAAATGGATTTAAGTTTAAAACATTACGCACATTTGCATCATCGCCGTTTGGCGATGTAAATAGTAATGTTTTGTACGCAAAACAACCAGAAATTTTATTTTATTGTTCATTTTTATAATCAATACTTTTGAAAACACTCAAAATAGCTATCCAAAAATCGGGTAGGTTAAACGAAAAATCAGTAGAAATTCTTAAAAATTGTGGATTAGTTTTCGATAACTATAAAAGTTCACTTATCTCTTCAGTCAGTAATTTCCCACTAGAAATCCTTTTTCTAAGAGACGACGACATACCAGAATATGTTCAAGATGGAATTGCCGATTTGGGTATTGTTGGCGAAAACGTAATTGAAGAAACCGGCGCACAAATTACTTTCTTGCAAAAGTTGGCCTTTGGCCGATGCAACCTTAAAATAGCTGTTCAGAATAATAGTGAGTTTAAGACGGTAGAAGATCTTGCCGGGAAAACCATTGCCACCTCTTATCCAATAATTTTAGGTAAATATCTAAAAGAAAAAAAAATTCAAGCAAATGTACGTACCATATCTGGCTCTGTAGAAATTGGCCCTGGACTTGGTTTAAGCGATGCGATTTTTGACATTGTGTCTACCGGCGGCACTTTAAAAAGTAACGGATTAAAAAGCTTTGTAGATGTAATGTCTTCAGAGGCTGTGTTAATTGGCAGTAAAGCGATAGCGGATAATGCAGACGTTGCAGAATTATTACAGCGAATACGCTCCGTACTCGCCGCAAAAGCTACAAAATATGTTGTGCTAAATGTAGAAAAGTCCAATCTTAAAAAGGTGATCGATTTGCTACCGGGTGTTAAAAGTCCGACAGTCGTTCCATTGTTCGAAGAAGATTGGGTTGCTGTTCATTCGGTAATCGCAGAGGAAGATTTTTGGGACAAAATTAATCGTTTGAAAGCTGCCGGTGCAGAGGGCATTTTAGTGATGCCAATTGAGAAAATAATCATGTAATTACTGAAAATATGATTAACTAATAGTTAATTTTAATTTATAACGCATTGAAAGTCTATAAATACAAAGGTTTATCTAAATTAGAAATTGAGACGATATGTTCGCGGCAGATTGACGACGATACCGAGATCAAGCGCACGGTGGAAAAGATTTTGACCGAGGTAAAATTGAACGGTGACGAAGCCATTTTTAAGTACGCGAAGCAATTTGACAATGTTGTTTTAAAGAAACTTTTTTTAGATTCCGAAGAGATTGCAGCCATTGCTTCTACTATTTCAGGAGAAGCAAAAATGGCGATAAATGTTGCCTTTTCGAACATAGAAAAGTTTCATAAATCGCAAATCAAAAAAGAATCGAAAGTAGAAACCATGACGGGGGTAGTCTGTTGGAGAGAAACCAGAGCGATTGAAAGAGTGGGCTTATATGTTCCTGGTGGTTCTGCGGTACTGCCGAGCACATTTTTAATGTTGGCAACCCCTGCAATTATAGCTGGCTGCAAAGAAGTTGTGATTTGTTCTCCTCCACAAAAAGACGGCAAAACCAATTGTTATGTGGCGTACTGCGCGCAACTATTGGGAATCGATCGAATCTATCTCATTGGAGGCGCCCAAGCCATTGCTGCAATGGCCTATGGTACCGAAACCGTACCAAAAGTTTACAAAATTTTTGGCCCAGGGAACCGATATGTTACCAGTGCTAAAATGATGCTTCACAATATGGTTGCCATTGATATGCCTGCAGGTCCATCAGAAGTTCTGATCATTGCAGATGACACTGCAATCCCAGCATTTGTCGCTGCAGATTTACTTGCGCAAGCCGAGCATGGCATTGACAGTCAAACTGTTTTAGTCGCTACCTCAACAGAAATAATAGATCTCGTCAATTCAGAAATTGCGGTGCAGGTTGCATTACTAACAAGAAGCCAGATTGCCACAAAGGCGCTAGAAAATAGTTATGCAGTTTTAGTTACTAATCTAGATGAAGCCATGGAGTTTTCCAATGAATATGCGCCAGAACACTTAATACTCGCAACTGACAATCACGAGATATTGACACCAAATATTGTAAATGCTGGATCTGTTTTCCTTGGAAACTTTACACCAGAAAGCGTTGGCGATTATGCGTCTGGAACCAACCATACGCTACCCACAAGCGGCTTTGCTAAAGCGTATTCTGGTGTGTCAGTTGATGCTTTTGTTAAGAAAATTACTTTTCAAAAATTAACTAAAATCGGGTTAGAAAACATAGCGAATACAGTGGAAACGCTGGCGCTTGCAGAGGGATTGGATGCCCATAAGAATGCAGTAACCATTAGATTAACCGGCAATTAAATTTTGAATTTAAATTATTAAATCATTTTTTGAATGATAAACGTAGAAGATTTAGTCAGAGAAAATATCAAAAACTTGAAACCTTACTCTACCGCGCGGGACGAGTTTAAGGGAAATGCTTCAATCTTTTTAGACGCAAATGAAAATAGCCATGGTTCGCCGCTACCGGTAAACTATAACCGTTATCCTGATCCGTTGCAATTGGATTTGAAGACAGAAATAAGCAAAATTAAAGGTGTACCTGCGGCGCATATTTTTTTGGGTAACGGAAGTGATGAGGCTATTGATTTACTGTTTAGAGCATTTTGCAACCCAGGTGTAGACAACGTAATTGTCGTTCCGCCTACCTACGGGATGTATGAAGTCTCGGCAAATATTAATGATGTGATAGTGAAAAAGGTGAATTTATTGCCTGATTTTCAATTAGATCTCGACAACATTGCAGAGTCGATTGATAAAAACACGAAATTGATATTCATCTGCTCGCCAAACAACCCAACCGGAAATTCGATCAGGAGAGATGACATCGAAACAATCTTAGCAAACTTTAATGGGATTGTGGTAGTAGATGAAGCTTACATTAATTATGCAAAGCAGAAAACATTTATACAAGAACTTAAAGAGTACACAAATTTGGTGGTGTTACAAACCTTTTCCAAAGCGTGGGGATTGGCAGCACTTCGCTTGGGAATGGCTTTCTCTTCCAAACCCATCATTGATGTTTTAAATAAAATTAAGCCTCCATATAACATCAATCAAGCTACGCAAAATCTTGCTTTAGAGGCACTTAAAAACGTAAAGCAAGTAAATAAATGGATCAAAGAAACGGTTGATGAACGAGACAGGGTAGGTATTGAACTCAATAAGCTGTCAAATGTTAAAATGGTCTATCCAAGCGACGCTAATTTTATTTTAATTGATGTAGACAACGCAGCTGGGACCTATAAAAAGTTGGTTGATCAAGGCATTATTGTTCGTGATAGATCAAAAGTAACCCTTTGCGAAGGTTGTTTAAGGATTACAATCGGTACAAAAGAAGAAAATGATAGGTTGATCGATGTTTTAAAATATCAGCTCGTTCACGGAGGAGCTTAAATCGCACAAAAACAATGGCAAAGAACATTACCGAAATTGAAGAAAGCCCGCTTAAAAGTTTAGGGTTAAACGAAGTACATGCAAATCAAAGTGTTATCTCGAAGACTAAAATTCTGTTTATAGATAGGGATGGCACGTTGAATGTCGAACCTGAAGATGAACAAGTCGATAGTTTCGAAAAGCTTATGTTCTATCCAAAAGCTTTATTTTATCTTCCTAAAATAGCGGCCGAATTAGATTTCAGATTGGTGATGGTTACCAACCAGGATGGTTTGGGAACAGCTGTAAATCCAGACGAAAAATTCTGGCCAATCCATAACTTTATTCTAAAAACCTTTCAAGGAGAAGGCGTAAATTTTGATGAAGTAATTATTGATAAGACCTTTGCAAAAGACAATGCTTTAACACGTAAACCTGGCACAGCTCTTCTCACAAAATATTTTAGCGAGTCCTACGATTTATCCAATTCATTTGTAATTGGAGATCGGTTAAACGATATGGTCTTGGCAAAAAATTTAGCTTGCAAGGGCATCTTTATCCGAAATAATGATGCCCTTGGTGCAACCGAAAATTTATTAAAGAGAGAAGCTTTAGATGATGTGATCTCGTTAGAAACTACAGAATGGAAAGACATTTACATGTTCTTATCCGCTGGAAGCAGAAAAATAAGTCACCAGCGAAACACAAACGAAACCAAGATATCAATCAAAATAGATCTTGATGGAACGGGCAATGCGGAAATACAGACCGGATTAAATTTCTTTGACCACATGTTGGATCAAATTGCAAGACATGGTAGCATAGATCTGAAGGTGTTGGCCGACGGAGACCTGCACATTGATGAGCACCATACAATAGAAGATACTGGAATTGCTTTGGGAGAAGCTTTTGCAAAAGCATTGGGAAAAAAACTGGGAATTGAACGATACGGATTTTGTTTGCCGATGGACGACTGTTTAGCGCAAGTGGCAATAGATTTTGGTGGACGAAATTGGTTGGTTTGGGATGCTGATTTTAAGAGAGAAAAAGTTGGTGACGTCCCAACTGAAATGTTTTACCATTTCTTTAAATCTTTTAGCGATGCCGCAAAATGCAACTTAAACATTAAAGCTGAGGGAAGCAACGAACACCATAAAATTGAAGCTATTTTTAAAGCTTTTGCCAAATCTCTTAAAATGGCAATTAAACGAGATGCAGAAAAGATGGTTTTGCCAAGTACAAAGGGGTTGCTTTAGTAGCTGGGCAGCTAGACCGTGGGCAAAAGTTGAACAAAGATTGCAATTTAAATTTGGAGATAGACCCAGTAGTAAACTATTAGCTATGCAGAATGAAAACAACCATGCGCTCCCGTTGTTAAACAAAAGAGTTGGAATTGTAAATTATGGAGCAGGAAATATTTTTTCGCTTACCTCGGCATTAGACAGGTTAAGCATGTCTTACGGAATGATCAACACTGAGCCCGATTTCGATTTATATTCGCACATTATCATACCTGGGGTAGGCCACGCAGGCGCTGCTATGAAAAAACTAACAAATAGCGGACTTGCTGAAGCAATAAAAAAGCAAAAAAAGCCAGTATTGGGCATTTGTGTAGGAATGCAATTGTTAACCTCTCATAGCGAAGAAGGCGATGCAGATCTGTTGAATATTATTGAAGTAAAGACGAAAAAATTCGACAAGACTTTAAAAATCAAGATTCCACATATGGGATGGAACGGAATTAATTATAGCAACTCGGTTCTATTTAGGGGTTTACAAAACGGAGAGCAGTTTTATTTCGTACATTCTTATTTTATAGAATATAACCCTATTTTTGACATCGCTTCGACAGATTACGGTGTGAAATTTTCTGCAGCCATACAAAAAGATAACTATTTTGGCGTGCAATTTCATCCGGAAAAATCTGGGAAAGCGGGAGAACAGGTACTTAAAAACTTTTCTAATTTAACCTTTTAACATGTACATTATACCCGCAATAGATATTCTAGACGGAAAAGTAGTTCGCTTGCGCGAAGGAGATTACAACCAGAAAACTGAATACAACATTTCTTTGTCAGAGATGATTGCAAAATATCAATCCAATGGTACCGATCTCATCCATATTATTGATTTAAATGGTGCAAGAGGAGATTTTAGCAATCAAGAATCGCTATTTGAAATCATCAGAAAAACAGAAATGAAAGTGCAATATGGTGGCGGAATACGCACCATTGAGCAAGTAAATTTCTTACTAGATGCTGGCATACATCGAGTTATTGTAGGTACTCAAGCCATTACGAATCCCAATTTTTTAAGTGAGTTAAGTATCGCCTTTACCAAAAAAGAGACTTATGCAAACCGCATAGTTATCGCTATAGACGTATTAGATGAAGTAATCAAATATTCTGGATGGATGGAAAGCTCTCCTATAAAGCTAATGGATTACGTTGATAAGTGCCTTAATTTGGGCTTTTTTAGGTTTCTATGTACTGATATAAATAAAGATGGCAAGCTCGGCGGCGCAGCGGTTGATTTGTATAGGAAATTGCTGGAGCATTCGCCAATGATCAAACTAATCGCCTCGGGCGGAGTAAGCTCGATGGAGGACATAAAGGAGTTAGCCAAATTTGACATTAGAAGCGTAGTTGTTGGAAAAGCAATTTATGAAGACAGAATTTCTATTGAAGAGATAAAAGAGTGGAATTTAAAGGCGCTCTCTTCAATCTAGATTTAAAAACCGTTTTGAAGGCTTGACGCAGTCTAATCATTTTGAATTGTGCTTCAAAGATTGCTCCATCGCTTGCAATGCAGAAACCTTAAAAAGATGTTCAGTAAACGAATTATTCCCTGTTTAGATGTAAAAGACGGTAGAACGGTAAAGGGCGTTAATTTTGTAAATTTACAAGACGCCGGAGATCCCGTGGAACTTGCAGCAAAATATGCGGAACAAGGCGCAGACGAACTCGTTTTTTTAGACATCACCGCCACAAATGAGCGAAGAAAAACAATGATCGAAATGGTAAAATCAGTAGCGCGCCAATTGAACATTCCATTTACAATAGGCGGTGGAATTACAGAAATTGCCGATGCTGAGGCTTTGTTAAACGCAGGGGCAGATAAAATTAGCATCAATTCTGCAGCGGTTCGCAATCCAAAACTGATTGAAACACTTGCAAAAGCATTTGGAGCACAGTTTGTAGTTTTGGCTGTGGATACAAAGTTTGTAAATAAAAAAAACAAAGTTCATTTAAATGGCGGCCGATTGGTCACAGAACTTGACACCGAGGAATGGATTAAACGAGCCGAGAGTTTAGGAGCTGGGGAGATTTTGTTAACTTCCATGGATCATGATGGAACAAAATCCGGATTCGATTGCAATTTGCTTAGCAAAATAAACAAAACAATAAGCATTCCGATTATCGCCTCTGGTGGTGCAGGAAACATGCAACATTTTATTGATGTATTTAAAAATGCGAAAGTAGACGCAGCTTTGGCTGCTTCCGTATTTCATTATGGGGAGATATTGATACCTGATTTGAAAAGAGTGTTGACTGAAAATGGAATTCCTGTGAGAATTTAAATAGTACCACATTATTTTGGGGCGCAAAGTAATCCTTGTATTTATTTTAAGTTTCTAGTCGCCCGCAATGTTGTAAACAATAAACATATGAACTTAGATATTTCTTTATTAGATTGGGATAAGACAGCCGGTTTAATACCGGTTATCGTCCAAGACCATCAAACTTTAGAAGTTTTAATGCTCGGATACATGAACCGCGAAGCATTAGAAAAGACAAAGGCAGAACGAAAAGTTACCTTTTTTTCCCGCACTAAAAACAGGCTGTGGACGAAGGGCGAAACCAGTGGAAATTACTTAAATGTGAAAGAGATTTTTAATGATTGCGACAATGATACTCTTCTAATTAAGGTTCAAGCTGATGGTCCTACATGCCATACAGGAAGTCGAAGTTGTTTCAAAACATCGTTCAATCAAAACTTTATATTTGAGCTTGAGAACATCATTACCGATAGGTATGAAAACCCAGTTGAAGGTTCTTACATCAACAAAATGCAGAAGAAGGGCATAAATAAAATTGCCCAAAAAGTTGGCGAAGAAGGTGTAGAAACTGTAATTGCTGCGCTTGCAGAATCGAGAGAAGAACTTGTAGGAGAAGCTGCAGACCTTGTTTTTCATTTGTTATTCTTACTCAAGGAAAGAGGTTTGTCAATTAAAGACATTTCAGATAAATTGATTGAAAGGCATCGTTGAAGATTTACGGTATAATAAAAAGGCATAGCATGATAAAATACGTTTCTTATTTTAATCTCTTTATAGGAATTATCTTGTTAGCCCTTAGTAAAAACAACCAAAATGCACTAGATTTTTTAAGTCTTTTACCCATTCTTTTGTTTAATTGGCTTTCACTATTTCATTTATTAAAGAGTAACTTAAAATTTGCTAAGTGGCATATATGGTTAGGCTACATTTGTATTTTTCTAAGTGTTTTATCGGTCGTTGCAGATGGCATTCTTCTTGCGCATATTTTTTCGCCGAAAAATACGCCTGCAGCGTTTAGTTTATTACTAGTTGTAGTTAGGCTAGTTTTTGATATTTCTGTTGTTTTTCAGGTGTTCGCAGTGTTAAAATTCGACAGAAACTTAAGATTTATTTTAACAAAAAATCAAACTACCATTAAATGATCAAACATTTAAAAACGCTTTCAGGACACCAAAATCCGGTTTACGCCTTAGCTGCTTCAGATAAAGAGGGGATTTTCTTCAGCGCTGGAAACGACAAGGGTGTGGTAGAATGGAGCTTAAAAAAAATGGCTTTCCTAATGGTAAAATTGCCGGTAGAAAGTTCGGTTTACGTACTACATAATTATAGCAACCGCTTATATATAGGCGAGCGAAGCGGACTGATGACTGTTTATGATTTTATAGCGCAAAAAATTATTGCACAGGTCCAAGCACACCTAAAACCCATCTTCGATATCACCACAATAAAAGGTAAAAATGAATTGTTAACCACCGGCGAAGATGGCATGGTTGCCGTTTGGTCACTTAAAGATTTTGAGGAACGTTTCAGGTTTCAAATTTCTAGTTCTATGGTAAGAAGTATGGCCGTTTCGATAGACGAAAGCGAGATTGCATTTGGGAGCAAAGACAATTCTATTTACATCTACAATGTTACCGATTACAGCTTTAAACATAGCTTAAAAATCCATTCATTAGCAGTTACATCATTGGTCTACCATCCAAAAGGAAAATTTTTAATCTCTGGTGGAAGAGACGCAAAGCTGAACATTTTAGATTTGCCAACCTACCAGCTCAAAGAAACAATTGCTGCGCACATGTTTGGCGTTTATGCCATTGTATTTCATCCGACACTACCCTACTTTGCAACGGGCAGTCAAGATAAAAGTATAAAAATTTGGGATTCGGAAAATTTTAAATTGTATAAAATCTTAAGTTTAGAAAAAATGGGTGTGGGTCACTCCCATTCTGTGAATAAAATTATTTGGAGTAATGACGGAAAATATTTGATCTCTACCGGCGATGATAGGCAAGTGATTGTTTGGGAACTTGAATGATAATAAAAACGGAAATTACGCTAAAAACCGTTTGATAATTCTTAGTTTATGGGTGTATCTACCGAGCGCTCTATTAAAAATGCCTTGGTCATCAATTTGATCGATACGTACTTTCGAAGAAGCATGAATAATCTCATTAGGCGAAAGCAAAATGCCAACATGAGTAATTTTGCCTTCTTCATTATCGAAAAATGCAAGATCACCTGCTTTTCCTTCTGGCAAAAAACCAACTAAATTTCCCTGTTCCGCCTGTTGCGAAGCATCTCGAGCTAAGGTTATATTAAACATTTTAAATACGAGTTGGACGAACCCTGAGCAATCTAATCCAAAGAGATTCCTACCGCCCCAGAGATATGGAATGTTTTGAAAAAATTTTGAAGTCTCAGCTACTTCATTTTTAAAATTTATCTTAGATTTATGTTGTGGCTCAAATTCTAATTTAAAATGTTCGGCGCCCAATCGGCAATATCCATTTTTGAAATTTGGGAGATTACTCCCGGGACCTATGTGAAAAATATTTCCATCTGTTGAAATGAGCGAATTACTAAAACTCAGCGGTGCGACCGTATCACAATGGTGTGCAGTTAAAAAATCGCTTTGAGAAATGTCTGCCAATTGCCTAAAATCTACCCACCCTTGGTAGCGATCATATCCATTTTGGATGAGCCACCACCTTTCTTGCTTATCTAAAACTTCTACATGATCACCAAAAAGCAATTGCGAAACCATTTCAGCCCGATCACTCGGCTCGGCACGAAGTGCGGCAACAGCAATTCTACAAATTCCGTAGAGACTATCCATGTTGAAAAACTTTAAGAAAATAAATAACTCTTAAAAAATAAGCTACAAGTTCGCTTGAATTATTTGTTTAAGTTGAGCGGGTTGTACAACACCACTGTGCCTCCAAAGTACTTTCCCCTTTTTAAAAAGTATAAGAGTTGGTACACTTTGCACATTATAATCTGCAGCAGTCTTATTATTTTTATCTATATCAATTTTAATGATTGCAACTTTATCGCCAATGTCTATTTTAACTTGTTCCAAAATTGGTTTCATCATCTTACAAGGACCGCACCACTCGGCAGAAAAGTCTATGAGTACGGGTTTATCTTGGTTTACTAAATCTGAGAAAGTAGCCATTTTCTGAAGGTTTATAGGTTAACTTTAAAAATAAAAGCTGAAAATCTTTTGCACACTTTTTATTTTAAATTATTTAACTACATTTTTATGCAATTTCCGCTGCCAAATCGCTTGTCCAGTTTTGAAACAAGCCTTGCTCTATCGCAATTACATCGTCTGCATATTTTCTCCAATCTGTAGAAAAAGCAGTCAACTGTTTGATCATTTCCTCTAAATGCCCCTCTTCCTCTAATATAATAGACTTAACATTCACCTTGCTGTTTGCATCGTCTAATATTGCTTGGTAGATTGGGTAAAGCTCATCTGCGCGGACTTCTATAGCATAAGTAACAAATAAATAGGCGGCAAATTTTAACTCGTATCCAGATAAGTTAAACTTGTCTTTTAAATACCTAGATACAGCAATATCTAGCGCATGAAGGTAATATTTGGTGTGGGCCGGGGATAGCAATTCAGCATTTCCGTAAGTCTCACAATCTCCATGGGCAATTTTAGCAATCTGTTTTTTTAGATAATAGGCATGGCGATGTTCTTCTGCTGCGTGTTTTAATACAATAATAGTTACATTTTCCTTATGTTCTGAAGCTGAAATTTTCTTAGCGCCTGCATTCTCCATAAATGAAAGCGTGTTTAACCATTTTGCATGGAGTACATCATCGGCAACTATTTTTTCTAAGGTAGTGTTAAGCATTTTATTTACTTCTAAAATTAATTTAAATTCGATTTTGGACGATGCAATATTGATGTACAGCGATTTTTAAATTTCTCTATCGAAATCCCAATTTTCTAGGTAATCGGCGACTCTACGCACAAACATCCCTCCTAAACTCCCGTCAACAACTCTATGATCATAAGATAAAGAAAGAAACATCATATGCCTAATGGCGATGACATCTCCAAACTCCGTTTCCAAAACGGCTGGTTTTTTCTTGATGGCGCCTACAGCTAAAATGGCTACTTGTGGTTGATTGATGATTGGCGTGCCCATTACGTTCCCGAAAGTACCCACATTTGTTAACGTAAATGTGCCGCCTTGGGTTTCGTCTGGTTTAAGTCTTCCGTCTCTGGCTCTAGAAGCAAGATCATTAACAGCTTTTGTCAATCCAACCAAATTTAATTGATCTGCGTTTTTTATAACAGGTACGATAAGATTTCCGCTCGGAAGTGCAGCAGCCATACCAATATTTATATCGCGTTTTTTGATGATTTGAGTTCCCACAACAGAAACATTAACCATTGGAAAATCCTTAATCGCCTTCGCAACTGCTTCAGCAAATAAAGGCGTAAAGGTTATTTTTTCTCCCTCACGCTTCTCAAAACCCGCTTTCACTTTGTTTCTCCAACGCACCATGTTGGTTACGTCAGCCTCTACAAAAGAAGTAACGTGTGGCGATGTAGCAACACTATTTACCATGTGGTTTGCAATAAGCTTGCGCATCCTATCCATTTCTATAATTTCCTCATTAGCGTTTAAACTAACAGTTGTAGACTGCTGAGGTTTTTCTATTGTCTTTTCTTTAACTTCAGAAGCCTTTCCTAGTTCCTCCTCCGGTTTTTGTGTCGCTTTAGATGCTATATATTGAAGTAAATCGTCTTTTGTTAAACGCCCATCTGCTCCTGTTCCGCTAATTTTTTCCAATTCTGTGATAGAGAGATTTTCTTCGGCGGCGATACTTTTTACCAAAGGAGAATAAAAACGATCAGAACTTATAGACTCACTGTCTTCCTTAATACTTTCTTGAATTTTAAAAGTCACTGGATCCACACCTGCCACAAAAGTAACATCTTGTTTTTCTACATGAATTGGCTTGTCAGTAGTGGGTACGGAGCCATTCGACTCATTTGTTTCTATAATTGCGATAACGTCTCCAACCTGTGCAACATCATCTTCTTTGAAAAGATGCTTTACCATTTTACCTGCCACGGGCGAAGGAACTTCAGAATCTACTTTATCCGTCGCTATTTCCAAGATGGTATCGTCTAAAGCTATCGTATCGCCTGGATTTTTTAACCATTTGATCACCGTAGCTTCGGCAACACTCTCTCCCATTTTCGGTAACAATAATTCGTACTGAGCCATATAACTTTTTTAGTGATGGATTCTTTATAATGAAACAAAATTAACGATTTTAATTTTAGCTAGTCTTCTCTGAGCATGTTCAGCAACAATGTTAATGCTGCAGCAGCAGATCTTTCTATGTTTTGAGTTCGCTCATTACTAAAATGAAATAATTTGCAAATTGTTTGCTGTTTGTTGCAAACTGAAATCCAAACTGTTCCTACTGGCTTATTTTCTAGACCTCCACCTGGGCCCGCAATTCCACTAACTGCCACAGCATAATCCGTTTTAAAATGTTTCAGCGCTCCTTCTGCCATTTCCTTCACTGTTTCTTCGCTTACCGCGCCATAGTCTGTTAAAGTAGATTCTTTGACCCCTAAAACAGATTCTTTGAGGGAATAAGAATAAGCAACCGCACCACCATAGTAAACAGATGAACAACCAGGAATCTGGGTAATTAAGTGTGCTATGTATCCACCGGTGCAGCTTTCTGCGGTAGAAAGTGTGAAGCCTTTTGTATCCATTAATTGCACAATTGCTTTTTCTAATGGTATATCTTCTTCGGCAACCACGTATTTTTTGATGCGATGTACAATTTTATCAATAAATACCTGAACATCGCCACGAACTTTAGCCTCATCATATCCACTGGCAGACAACCGCAATCTAACCTGCCCTAATTTTGGTAAATAAGCAAGTTTTATTGATGGGGGAAGCGATGCTTCTATGTCTTCGATCTGAACAGCCAAAAATGATTCTCCAATACCGGCCGTTAAAATGGTATGATGTATAATGTGAGGGAGTTTAAACCGGCTTTTTAAACGCGGTAAAATTTCTTCTTCCATTAAATACATCATTTCAAAAGGGACGCCGGGCATAGAAACAAAAATTTTACCGTGTTCATTAAACCACATGCAGGGAGCAGTTCCTCGTTTATTCAAAACCACCTCGCACCCTGATGGAACATCTGCTTGTTTCGCATTCAATTCGATCATTGGGCGGTTAAGTTTTTCAAAGAGTTGCTTCACTATTTCTAGCGTAGGTTCATCTCTCCGAAACCCCATATTAAAATATTTGGCTAATGTAAACTTGGTTATATCGTCTTTTGTTGGACCTAAACCGCCCGTAATTAAGATTACATCAACGCGTTTTTCTGCGTTTTGTAGCGCTTCGATAATATGGCCCTCATCATCAGATACTGAAGTAATCTGCTTTACAGACATGCCAATTAAATTTAATTGTTTAGCCATCCAAGCAGAATTCGTGTCTACAATTTGGCCTATTAATATTTCATCTCCGATGGTTATTATTTCTGCAAGCATATTTTAATTATAAGAATTATAATAACCCTGTCTTTTGCTCAACTTTAAATCCTGAAGAATGGCGGCTTTCACCTTTAAGGTTACCGAATAGCTCTTGTAAGCGCCGTAAGGAACCCAATTGATGCTCAAATCCCAGCAATGCAAATCTCTATAGATTCCGAGCTGCATTGGTGTAAGTCCGTTGTTCTTAAAATCATATCCAGAACTAAAAGTTGCCTTCCATTTGGGTGTAAAATTTACGTCTCCATTAAAATTCAAAGTATTGCTTGTCGTAGTCCGTCCAAAATCGTTTGCATACTGAAAGCTGTAAGAAAACGAAAAATTCCATGGAATGTTAAAATCTACAAAAGCGTTTGGATCCCTACTTAAGGCAGACAATTCTTCGGTTTGAATTGGACTAAGACCTTTTTCTGAAGCATCTTTAAGCGCATCATTAGCGGCATTTTTTTTCTTTAATGCTGCCGGATTTAAGCTATAATCAAAAGAAAATCCTATCGAAGTTAATCTTGGCAACTTTCCGTTTTTAAACGTCAGTTCGTTACTTTTACTGTAGGTGACTACACCCGTTGCAGGATCTGTTATTGCATCTAACGTATAAGGATCGAAGCTACCATTGTAATTAATGCCCAACTTATCGGTAAACTGAGACCTTCCGCTAAAGCTCAAATTACTCAGCTTGTTACGTGGTGCAACAAAATTATAAGATCCGCTCAAGCTCAATCCTTGAATAATTGGAATCTTCTTTTCCCCAGTTCCTGTGGTGTCTTTTCTATCTCTCACCTTTAATTCTACGTTATTATCCAATCCAAACCCTATGGAAGCAGATTTGCTAGAAAAGGAGCCAGGATATGCGCTATTTGAGAAAATAGAATAAGTTAGTGGAGTTCCATCATAAGTATTTATAATTGGCTTCCCATTTTGATCTATCGCGGCCAAATATGGTCCTGAGCCAGCTTTTGTAAAATCCGGAGAATAGCTAAAAGAGACATTCGGAGTCATTACGTGGCGCAACTGCTCGATGTTTCCCAAATTCTTAAACTTTTTGGTAAGTCCATATATTTTGGTAGACATACTTGTGGAGAAACTATAGCTACCGGCTCTCCTGAAACCGCTAATTGTATCTGTTCTAATAGAATACGTTCCATCTCCAAAAGTTGTGTAATTGTTTCTTGTTGTCTGAAAATTCCAAACTTCGTTATAACTTCCGCCTACACTAAAATTTAAGACATCGAGTAGTGTAAAAGACGCATTTATAGGAATGCTGTGGCTAAAGCCGGATTTTAATCGCTTTAGTCCATCATTTTGAAAAAGAAGGGTATCTTTTGTCGTGATGCTGTTATTTGCTTGCACTCCGTACCCAACGGATATTTTTTGATACCACTTTTGTTCGCCTACACGAGTTTTTGAATCGAATGGATTAAAAGTAGGAACGTTAAACGTGCCAGTTGGTAATCTGACTGAGATATCTTTGGTGCTTAATGTTTGGTCACTTCCCAACGACAGCGAATAGTTCATACCGTTAGTAAAGTTTTTGGCATAACTTACGCTACTGCTAGTGGTATTTCTGGCAATCGCATTAATGTCGTACGTAGAGTTTGCTGCCGTATTGGTATAATAAGTACTGGAAACTAAATTTACGCTAGCGCTAAAATTAGTACCCGGATGGGCGTTTGCGTTTTGACTATGTGACCAGCCAATGCTGAAATCCTTATTGGGCGTTTCAAATGCTTTTGTACCTTCCAAGCCGTTTTTTATACTTCCATACCTCAAAGAAATATTTCCATTGTATTTGTAGCGTTTTGTATAGTTTGATAGCAGACTGGTTTCATAAGAACCATTAGTATAAATAGTACCAAGGAGTTTTGCATCCCAATAATCATTCAGACCCAGGTAATAGCCTCCGTTTTGTAAATAAAATCCCCTTGTCGCATCCTCACCAGGTTGCGGAAGAATTACGCCAGACGTCCGTTTGTTGGGTTTTGGAAAAAACGCAAAAGGAAGCCCCAGTGGCAATGGAACGCCTTCAACTTCTAGATACACCGGACCGGTTACAATTTGTTTTTCAGTCACGATGCCTTTTGTAATTACAAAACCAAAGTGTTGATGGGGAAAAGGGAGGTCGCAAGTGCTATAAACTACATTTTTTAAGTGCACTTCATCATCTATTTGCTTCTTAGTTTGACCACCAGAAAAATACCCTCCTTCTTGCTCAGAAAAAACACCAAATACTTTTGCCTTGCTTGTTTTAGAGTTATAATAAATAGAATCTGCTATGGCAGAACCTTCTGCGCCAGACTTAAAAATCGGCCTTCCTACATACTTATTTGTTTTTGGGTCAGTTCGTCCGCTTGCAAAAATAATATCATTTTTACTGTCGTACCTAATATAGTCTGCACTCAGTTCAAAATCGCCGTATAAAACTTTAGCCTGTCCATATAAATAAATGATACTTTTGTCTTTACTAAATTTTGTAGAATCTTCTGCCTTATACTCTACTTTTTTATCTAAATCGCTTGTATTTTTTCTATTGCCGAGAGTGGTGTCTTTTCTAGAAGTATCTTTTTTTGCAGTATCTAGTTGGGTAAGTTGCTGCAATGAAATGTGCGCAGCAGCGTTTACTCTACTAGTGTTTAAAACCAATAAAATGACAGTAAAAACAAAAATAGAGTTTGCCAGAATTTTCAAATTGATATTTGAATGTTAAATTTGCAAAAATGCTAACTAAAAAACGCCCAAAATTACTGAAAAATATATCATTGATGTACCTTAAAACTCTTTTAGCTTTCTTTATTTCGTTCGCTTTAGCCAACACTATTGATAATCAAGCTTTTGCACAGCACTACAAAATTAAAACCATTGTTATAGATGCTGGCCATGGCGGCAAAGATGGTTCCACGCATGGGGTGTACAGTAAAGAGAAAGACGTGGCGTTAAAAACTGCTCTGAATCTTGGTAAAGCACTACAAGACAGTTTAAAAGACATAAACATAGTTTATACACGCACTACCGATGTTTTTGTGCCATTATATGAAAGAATTAAACTAGCCAACGAGGCAAAAGCCGATTTGTTTATTTCCATCCATTTAAATGACATGCCAGTTTACACCACCAGAAAATTAGCCTATTATAAGAAGGTACGTGGAAAGAAACAAGCTGTTTATACCACAACTAGGGCAAAAAGCACTTCTACAAATGGTACAGAAACTTTTGTGTCTGGTACAAGTAGGTTAGACGAGCAAGATGAGGTTATTAAAAGAGAGAATTCTTCTATTTTTTTAGAAGATGACTATAAAAAGAATTACGAGGGATTTATTTCAAACACTCCCGAAAACGACATTATGCTTTCTCTGATGAAGCAGACCAATAGAGAGAGAAGTTTAAGGTTTGCATCTCTCCTACAGCAAGAATATATAAACAATGGCCGCGTGAATCGTGGAGTGCAAGAAAAAAGCTTAGCGGTTTTAGCTCGAGCAGCAATGCCTGCGGTACTTACCGAAATTGGTTTCGTAAGCAATCCCGACGAAGAAAATTACATGAATTCTCCGGAAGGGCAAGACGAGATTGTGAGTGCTATAACTAAAGCAATAATTAAATACAAAAAATTTGCTGAAACAGCTTTTTAAGACAAATTCTATGACTTTTAAATACTTGTTTTTTGTTTTAGCCGGATTTATGTTTTGTAAAACAGACGGTTGGTCGCAAGGTTATTCTATAAAAACCATCGTCATTGATCCGGGGCATGGCGGTAGAAAACCCGGCGCATCGGGAGCCATCTCAACAGAAAAAAATGTGGCCTTAAAGATTGCACTAAAACTGGGCGCTGAGATTAAGAATCAGCTGCCGCAAATACATATTATTTATACCCGTAAAACAGATGTTGATGTTGATTTATACAGGAGAGCAGAAATTGCAAATAACGCAAAGGCAGATTTATTTATTTCGATTCATTGCAATTCAATGCCAAAAGGAAAATCGTACATAGATGGTGTGGAAACTTTGGTTGCGGGTTCTCACAGATTAAAGGAGCAAGATGCGGCGATACGAGAAAATGCGGATATCAAACTGGAAAAAAACTATAAGGAAAATTACAGTGGTTACGACCCCGCTGATCCCGCGAGTTTCATCATGCTTTCTCTCTTAAAAAACACGTTTAGGGATAAAAGTATCAGTTTTGCAAGATTGATTCAGAACAATTACGTGAATAAATATAAAAGAACCGATCGCGGAGTTAAAGAACAGGGAGTTTTAGTGTTACAGCGCTGTGGTATGCCTGCCGTTCTTGCCGAAGTTGGTTTTATTTCTAATCCAACAGAAGAGAGGTACATCAATTCTAATAAAGGGCAAGACGAGATTGTTGGATGTATTGTAGACGCAATTAAACTGTATAAAAAAAATATAGAGGTTAAATAAATTGCTATAAAAGTTTACCTTTGCGAGCAGAAATTAAAACCTTTCGATGTTAAATTTTGTTAGAGAAAAATCTACTAAAGAAAAGCAACTGAAAATCGGGGGCGACACGTTATATGTAACCTTTTTAGATGCCCAAACAAATTAAGTATGAAAATAAGAAATGAAACAAAAGTTGGCATCCTTGCAGCCTTTGCGATTGCCCTGCTCATTATTGGGTATAATTTTTTAAAAGGAAATTCTATATTTAGTAGTCAGACTACATTGTTTGCACGCTACAGCCGCGTAGACGGATTAACTGTTTCTAAGCCGATACTGATAAATGGATTTCAGATCGGAAGAGTTGCCAAATTACAGTTAGAACCAGGCGGAACTATTCTCGCCACTTTAAGCATTAATCAAAAATACGACATTCCGAAAAATAGCACCGCACGTTTAGAAGGAACAGATTTACTGGGCAGTAAAGCCATTGTGATGGAATTAGGAAATTCTAAAGACATGGCCGAAGACGGTTACGTATTAAATGCCAACGTAGAAAAAGGACTCATGGATCAAGTAGAGCCAGTGCAGAAGAAAGCTGAGCTTATTATCGGCAAGATGGATTCTATATTAACCAGCGTAAATTCAATTCTAAATCCAAACTTTCAAAAAAGCGTGGACAAGAGTTTCAATAGCATTGCCGGTACGCTCGCTTCTTTAGAGAATACGTCTAAAAACGTCGATAAGTTGGTTGGATCTGAAGGTTCTAGAATTCAAGCCATTTTTGCAAATGTGGAGAGTATAACCGCCAACTTAAACGATAACAACAAGAAAATATCAGACATATTAACCAACATTAATACTGTTACAGACAAGTTTGCTGCTGCAAACTTTAAGCAGACGTTAGACAACGCAAATAATGCAATTGCTGATTTACAATCTGTTATTACTGGTGTTAAAGACGGTAAAGGAAGTTTAGGACTTTTGCTAAACGACACTAAAATGTATGATAATTTAAATAGTGCTTCGAAAAACTTGGACGCATTAATTATTGATCTAAAAGAAAATCCAAAACGATATGTACACTTCTCCGTGTTTGGTGGCGGCGGTAGAGAAAAGTAAAAGAGTAACAGTGGAATTCCTTAAAGCTGAAAGGTTTTTCCTTCAATCACCAGTTCGGTATTTTCAAATACAGCCTTTGCTTCATCAAGCAAAGGCTGTAATGTTTTATATCTAGAAGAAAAGTGCCCAATCAATAGTTTTTTGACCTGATTTATCTTCGCAACTTGCCCAGCTTGTAGCGCTGTTGTATGATGCGTTTCATTCGCTCTATCTACTAACTCGTGCAAAAATGTAGCTTCGTGGTATAAATTATCGCAACCTTTTATGGTTGAAAAATAGCGTTCATCCATTAACGTATCGCTACAGTAAGCATAGCATCTGGACAGCTCAGGTTCTGTGGTAAAATCTAGAGATTTTAGAATCCTCCCATCTGGAAGCGTCACATCTTTTCCTTTTTTTAGCGCAGTGTAATAGGCAGTTGGCACTTGGTCTATTTTTTCTTTTATCATCTTTCTAGGCCGCAGTGTTTGTTGAAACAAAAATCCAGTACATGGAATGCGGTGATTTAAGATAATGGTCTTGACAATAAGATCGGAATTTTCAAAAATAGCCATCGATTGCTCTGCATTGCAGATGTGGAATTCTATAGGAAATCTAAGCATGGTGTCAGAATATTTAAACTGGAGTTCTAATATTTCTCGCAGACCTACGGGTCCAAAAATGTGCATCGTTTTAATTCTGCCATTTAAATGAAGCGTAGAGAGTAAACCAATTAACCCAAAATAGTGATCGCCATGAAGGTGTGTGATAAAAATGTGATCGATACGTGAAGCCTTAAGGTTAAAACGCAACAGTTGCACCTGAGTTCCTTCTCCACAATCAATTAAATAATATTTATCATTGCAGTTTAGCAATTGCGCCGATGGATTTCTATTAATCACTGGAGTTGCAGAATTACTGCCCAAAATAGTAACTTCAAATTTCATACTAAAAGTTCGTGAAAAGCCTCGTAGCTTTATAAAAACTACGAGGCCGTGATGTCAAAGTTATGGGCTTACTTTTATTTTTTCAAATCTTTTTCAAGATTGTCCATATAAACGAAATCTATTGCTTCTTCTACATTGCCTACAAAAACTATTGAGTTAAAAATTTTGGATAAAGCTATAATCGATTCGAGTTCTTCATTCACTCCAGCTACGACAAATAAACCTCCCGCCGACTTACAAAGTCTATCTCCAACCAATAAGGAACTCAAGTCTTGAGCGTCTTTACATTCAATAACGCTCGACAGGTCTACAATAATGTATTTAAATCCTTCTGCGTTAAGCATATACAATTCAGACTTCAATCCTGGAGCAATCTCATTCGTAAATCTCTCCTCCTTTAGCTCTAGCACTACATACTTCTCTTGCTTATCTACCGAAAACTTCATCCCACTAATTTAAAAAAATTAAATTGAATTAGTACTTCTGCAAGGCATCCAAAATATTTCTTTCTATTCTCTCGCTGATTGATTCAGTATTTACTTTTACGAACGCCTCCCCAACAATCTGTTCATAAAGTTCTATATATCTATCAGAAATTGAATTCACAACCTCTGCTGTCATCGTCGGAATGATTTGCCCATCCTTTCCTTGAAAATTATTTTCAATCAACCATTTTCTAACAAACTCCTTAGAAAGTTGTTTTTGAGGAAGGTCATTATCTTGTCTTTCCTCATACCCAGCCGTATAAAAATATCTAGAAGAATCTGGAGTGTGTATCTCATCAATTAAGTAAATTTTTCCGTCAGCTTTTCCAAATTCGTATTTGGTATCCACCAAAATTAATCCGCTTTTTGCGGCAATTTCTGTACCCCGCCGGTAGAGTGCATGTGTGTATTCCTCCAATTTATTATAATCGTTTATACTCACAATCCCTTTAGAAAGTAGGTCTGCCTTACTAATGTCTTCATCGTGTCCAACAGACGCTTTTGTGGTTGGGGTGATAATGGGTTTCGGCAATTTATCATTCTCTTTTAAGCCATCGGGCATTGATATGCCACAAATACTCCGTTTGCCTGTCTGATATTCTCGCCAAGCATGCCCTGCCAAATAACCCCTAATCACCATTTCCACTTTAAATGGTTCGCAAATGCGGCCAATTGTCACCATAGGGTGGCATACATTTAATACCCAGTTTGGCACGATGTCTTCGGTTGCTTTAAGAAACTTAGCAGCAATTTGATTGAGTACCTGACCCTTAAAAGGAATGGCTTCCGGCAACACCACATCGAAAGCTGATATTCGGTCAGAAACCACCATAACCATTATTTGATCGCTGATGGTATAAACGTCTCTAACCTTACCTTTATAAAAATTACTTTGATTTGGTAAACTAAAATGGGTTTCTTTTAAAGCCTTCATAAGCCTATAAAATTAGGAAAAAAAGTGAAAATAGACGCTAGATTTATTCAACATTTTGTCAGACGTGCTCCAATTAACAGGACTGCATCGACCTGAACGGCTAAAGCCAACATTGCGGATTAGAACCGCAGTGCTATAACCCAAGAAACATGATCAGATGGCCAAAATGCAAATAAAAACTGCTTTTCGATCTACCTTTTAGGCTAATAATTAGCAGTGTTCTTGCATATAAGATTGCTTATCATACGGTTGTCAAAAAAAAAATTATTGAATATCGCCATATGCTTTTAGAATGTCTTTAACCAACTTATGCCTAACTACATCTTCGCCAGTAAGGTAGATAATGTCTATTCCTTTTATCTCTTCTAATATACGAAGGGCATTGAAAAGCCCTGACATTTGTTTTTTTGGCAAATCTATCTGAGTGATGTCACCGGTAACGATAAATTTAGCGGTCGGTCCCATACGTGTTAAAAACATTTTTAGCTGCAGATCAGTTGCATTTTGTGCCTCATCAAGTATAACGAAACAGTTATCTAAAGTTCTACCGCGCATAAAAGCAAGCGGAGCTATTTCTATAGTTCTGTTTTCTATGTAAATTTTAAGTTTCTCCGCAGGGATCATATCATCCAAAGCGTCATAAAGGGGTCGTAGGTACGGGTCTATCTTCTCTTTAAGATCGCCAGGCAAAAAACCAAGATTTTCTCCAGCTTCTACCGCCGGTCGGGTTAAGATAATGCGCTTTATCTCCTTATTTTTTAACGCTCTAACGGCAAGTGCTACAGCAGTATATGTTTTCCCTGTGCCCGCTGGTCCAACTGCAAACAGAATATCGTTCTTTAAAATGCTGCCCACCATTTTTCGCTGATTAGGCGTGCGTGCTTTAATTAACAGTCCGTGGGTACCGAACACTATCACTTCACCGCCACCGTTTGCCGTCTCTAGTTGCGCTACTTTTGTTTGCGTGCTACCAATCTTCAAAATAGCCTCTACCTCATTTAAGGTTAGAGAACTGTATCGATCAAGTTGCGCCAAAAGCTGATTGAACTTATCTTCAAACTGCTTAAGTTCTGCATCATCGCCCAGAATCTTTACATCGGTTCCCCGTGCAACGATCTTAACTTTTGGAAACGCATTTTTTAGCATTTCATAATGTTCATTGTTCACGCCCCAAAAATGGGCTGCATTTACACTGTCTAGAGAGAGATTTTTTTCTGTCAAGTTGGAGTATTTTCTAAGTTTAGGGGCTTATATTAATTAAAATTTGGATATTTGCAACCGCTCAAGCACCAAGACAAGAATAAGGATAATTAATGAATTTTTAATGGGTATAATTACTTTAACTACAGATTTAGGCTCGAGAGATTTTTATCAGAGTGCGCTGAAGGGAAGTTTATTAAAAAATATGCCTACTGCTAACATTATAGACATTACGCACGATGTGCCGTCATTTAATATCTCTTATGCGGCTTTTGTTTTAAAAAATGCATACGTTTATTTTCCAAAAAACACTGTACATCTTATCGGAATCGACTCCGTATACAGTCAGCATACAAAATACATTGCACTAAAGTACCATGACCACTATTTCGTTGGGGCCGATAATGGTATTTTTTCTTTACTTTTTGATGGGGATCCTGAAATTATTGTCGAATTAAATATTCTACAAGATTTAAAATACTTACATTTTCCGTTAGTAGACATATTTGTTAAAGCAGCTACGCATTTGGCTAAAGGCGGCAAATTGATTGAAATCGGAGTGCCGATCTCCGATATGGAGGAGAAAACTCTGTTACAACCTGTTATAGAAAAAGATATGATTAGAGGTAGCGTTGTGTACATAGATACGTTTTGCAACGTAATTAGCAACATTACGAAAGATTTATTTACTAGGTTACAGAAAAATAGGGATTTTACGCTCTATTTTAAGAAAAGTGAAACAATTACACAGTTAAGCTGGCATTATAATGAAGTGCCTGAAGGCGAAAAACTTTGTCTTTTCGGCATTAGTAATCATTTAGAAATTGCGATAAATAAAGGAAAAGCGAGTGGTTTGTTAGGCCTACATTTAGGTGATATTTTACGAATTGAATTTCATTAATCAGGAAATCTAATATAACCTAAGCTACTTCAAATCTGGAATCATTTTACCGGGATTTAGTATACCATTAGGATCAAAAACTGCTTTTATTCTGCGCATTAAATCCAAATGCACTAATGAATATTTAATTGACATAAATTCTTTCTGCACCAATCCGATGCCATGCTCACCAGAAATGGTGCCGCCAAGGTCGGTGGTCAATTCAAATATTTCGCCTATTCCATGTTTTAAGTCGTTTTTCCACCCCTCGTCACTCATTCCTGCTTTGATAATATTTACGTGTAAATTTCCATCACCGGCATGTCCGTAACAAACGCTTTCGAAACCATATTTGGCACCAATTTCCTTTATTCCTTTAATCAATTTTGGCAGTGCGGCACGGGGCACTACCGTATCTTCTTCCTTGTAAATCGAATTTGCCTTCACAGATTCAGCCATGATTCTGCGCATGCGCCAAAGTTCATCCTTTTGCTGAGTTGTATCTGCAAACAGTACTTCTGTGCACTTTAGTTCTTCTAAAACCTCGTTTGCTTTTTCACAGTCTCTAAAAATTTCCTCTAAGTCATTTCCATCAAATTCTATCATAAGCAATGCTTCAACACCTACTTTCAAATCAAATTTAATGTCATCGAATTTAATTACCCATTCCACACCTTTCCTTTCCATAAACTCCATTGCAGATGGATTTAACCCCGCCTTAAAAATTGCAGAAACTGCTTCACAGGCGTCCTCATTTGTATTAAACGACCCCATCATAAGCACTGAATTCTTTGGCTTTGGCAACAACTTTGTAACTATTTTGGTTATCACAGCCAATGTTCCTTCAGACCCAATCATTAATTGCGTTAAATTGTATCCCGAAGCATATTTCAGGGTGTTGGCTCCTGTCCATAAAATATCTCCGTTCGCCAATACCACCTCTAAGTTCAAAATATACTCTCTAATCGTTCCATATTTAACAACTCTTGGCCCGCCAGATCCGTGGGCTACGTTACCGCCTATAAAACAAGACCCTTTACTACTAGGATCGACAGGATATAGTAACCCATAGCTAGCGACTGCATTGATGAATTCTTCTGTAATCACCCCAGGTTCTACAGTTGCCTGTAAGTTGTTTATATCTACCTCAATAATTTTTTTAAATTTCTCCATTGATAACGAAACACCACCGAAAATAGGCAATGCCCCTCCGCTTAAGCCTGTTCCAGCTCCCCGTGGGGTAACGGGTATATTATATGAGTTACAAATTTTTAGCAAAGCGGAAACCTGTTCAGTGGTATTTGGCTTAACCACAATTTCAGGTTTAAAATGTAAATCTTCAGTTTCGTCATGGCTGTAAATTTCCAAGTCTTCAGAGTCGGTAAAAACGGAGTCTTTACCGACAGCTTGTTTAATTTTTTCTAGAATTATAGCATCTATTTTCGTAAAATTCATAATTGGCTTTTTGCGGAGTAGTTTAATCTGACAAAAGAACATCCTACCTGTCCACGCATTAAAGGATTTAATTTCTTAATGCTCACAGAAGCTGCATTAATAAACGCGTATTTCGCAACAATTCTTGCCATTATACATTTTAAAACAGTCTCAAGTAATTTCTTCGTTTGCTCCATCTCCAACAGAATAATATCATTGAGTTCCTCATAATTGACGGTGGTTGAAAGTTCATCTTCGAAAGCTAGCGGGATAAAGTTGACTTCTAAATCTACGATAAAATGGCTTCCAAGAATCTGTTCTTCTGGATAAAACCCGTGGAAAGCAAATACTTTTACATCTTTAAGTGCCACTGTTTGCATACAATCGCGCATTAACTTATGATTCATATACCATAATATAAGTCTTTTTTAGGATAAATTTCAATAGCTTTAAGTCACAAAATTAAAACTTTTAAGCTAATTAAGTTAATTTGCTAACTTTGATTTCAATCGAAACTAAATCCGATATGAGTAGAAAAGACCTGTACGAAGCCCCTGATTATTACCTTTTGGATGAACTGTTAACAGACGAATACAAGCTCATTAGAGAAAGTGCTAGAAGCTGGGTAAAAAAGGAAGTGAGCCCAATTATTGAAGATTATGCCCAAAAAGCAGTATTTCCAAAACAGTTGATAAAGGGCCTAGCAGAAATTGGCGCTTTTGGACCAACTATCCCTGTAGAGTACGGCGGCGCAGGTTTAGATTATATTGCTTACGGCATTATTATGCAAGAGATTGAACGCGGAGATTCAGGCATACGTTCTGCGGCATCGGTTCAAGGTTCTTTGGTAATGTATCCTATTTTTACTTATGGAACGGAAGAACAAAGAAAGAAATTTTTACCAAAATTAGCGAGTGGTGAAATGATGGGCTGTTTTGGCCTTACAGAACCTGATCATGGCTCTAATCCCGGTGGGATGACCACCAATATTAAAGACGCGGGAAGCCATTATGTGTTGAATGGCGCAAAAATGTGGATCAGTAATTCTCCGTTTGCAGACATTGCCGTGGTATGGGCAAAAGATGAACAAGGCAAAATACGTGGGTTGATCGTAGAAAGAGGTATGGAAGGTTTTAGTACACCAGAAACCCACAATAAATGGAGTTTGCGCGCTTCAGCAACAGGAGAATTGGTGTTCGATAATGTAAAAATCCCGAAAGAAAATATATTTCCCGATGTTAGAGGATTAAAAGGGCCTTTAAGTTGTTTGAATCAAGCCAGATATGGGATAGCTTGGGGTGCACTGGGTGCTGCAATGGACTGTTATGATACTGCCTTAAGATATTCAAAAGAGAGAATACAATTTGGAAAACCGATTGGTGGCTTTCAGTTGCAACAGAAAAAATTAGCAGAAATGATTACAGAAATCACCAAAGGCCAATTGCTTGCGTGGCGTTTGGGTGTGTTAAAAAATGAAAACCGAGCGACGCCGGAGCAGATTAGCATGGCGAAAAGAAACAGTGTAGAAACAGCACTGAACATTTCAAGAGAGGCTAGACAAATGTTGGGCGGAATGGGCATCACGGGGGAATACCCAATTATGCGACATATGATGAACTTAGAATCTGTGGTCACCTATGAAGGAACGCATGACGTACATCTACTTATCACCGGGATGGATATAACAGGATTAAATGCTTTTGAATAGATACTGATTTTTAACATTAAAATTTCTGCAAAACTATCACAAACAAAAATTTAGACTAATCCGGGTCAACTTAAATCACCTGTCTCGAGAAATTTAGAAGGCTAACATTAGCTTCTAAATATTTATCATTAGAACTTGAAAATTACCTTAGATATAAATTTTCAAATAAATAGATGGCTTTAATTGAGTTTGCTCAAGTCGTACCTAATACAAGCCGCTAAAAGAAAACTTCACCTGCGTGGTTTGTTGTTTGCCAACTAGATTGTCTTCAAATTTTAAGCCTACAGTTAAATCTATCCAATCTGGATTACAGCTTCTTACCAAGCGTTCTTTTTGGACTCTTGTAAAGTGACTTACTATTTTAAATCTAGCAAGCGCCTGCGCCTCTGTTTTAAATTCCTCGAAATATACCAAACGGGTCAGTTGCTGGCCGTTATCAAAAAATAAATTAGGCATCTGTTTGTAAAAATCCAATGTTTTTGTCAAATCAGAACTCATGCCTACATGCATGCTTGTACGGTTTCTGTCGGTAACGATATAAACAAATTTTTTCATAAAAAAATAAAGACTAAAATTTTTAACTAAACTATTTAGTAAGCAACCTTGCTAATTAAAATAATATTGCTAACTTTATTGGCATAAAATTACTAATTATTTTAGTATTAACAAATTTATTTTAACTTTTATTTTTATGTCGAACATAGCCAACAACCTTAAGTATTTAAGGAAAAAAAAGGGCCTTACACAGCAGAATTTCGCAGATGAGATGGAAATTAAGCGATCGCTGATTGGCGCATACGAGGAAGACCGAGCAGAACCAAAATATGAATTACTAAAAAAAATAGCAGACTATTTTGAGCTGTCTATAGATGAATTTATTAATGAAAAGATAAGCGATTCTTGGAAAGCGAAAACCAAGAGTAATGGATCCAATTTAAGGGTGTTAAGTGTTTCTGTAGATAGTAATGATAAAGAAAACATAGAACTTGTGCCGGTAAAAGCCAGCGCGGGCTACCTTAACGGTTATGCAGATCCAGAATACATTAGCGATTTGCCAAAATTCCAGCTCCCCATTGCGGCGTTGAGACAAGGTACTTACCGCGCATTTGAAATTATGGGAGATAGTATGTTACCCGTACAACCGGGCAGCGTCATTATTGGCGAATACCTGGACAATTGGTCTGACGTAAAGACTGGAGATACCTATATAGTAGTAAGTAAAAGTGAAGGTGTTGTATATAAGAGAGCTGGGAATAAGTTTAAGGACACAAAAGAGTTAAAATTAATCTCCGACAATAAGATATATGACCCGTATGCAATTGCTGCAGAAGATATCCTAGAAATCTGGAAAGCTAAAGCGTACATTTCTACGTCCCTACCAGAACCGGCGCCAGACCCAACGATGGAGACCCTAACGCAGATGATGGCTCAAATGCAAAAATCTATCTCACAATTAAATAGAATTTAACAACTTTTAACAGTCGTAGATTAAACCGTGGGGCAGTTTTTCCATCTATTAGGTAAATTAAATAGATAAAATATGAAAAATATAATGTTAACAGCGGTACTTGCAATGGTTGGATTTGGTGGGGCTTTTGCACAAACTTCAATTGATAATAAGTCGCCAAAAAGCGCTAAATATACTATTGAGCAACGCGCTCAAAAAGCAACGGATGAGTTGGATAAAAAATTAATGTTAACACCAGATCAGAAAGCAAAGATTTACCAAGTTGAGTTGAGCAAGCTCAACAAATCGAAAGATTTAATGACTCAAAATCTTGATAAAGAAGTCAAAAAATCCCAATTAAAGGAAATGAATAAAGCATCAAAAAAGGCGATGTACGGTGTTTTAACGAGCGATCAACAAAAAAAGCTTAAAGAAATAAAGAGCGAAAGAAAAGAAAAAATGGCGGGAAAACACAAAAGAGGCATCAAAAATAAATCAACCCCTTTAGTATCAAATCCGTCTGCACAGAATTAATAAACTGTAACGTCATTTTATATTAAAAATAGAAAAAGCATTCCAATAGTAGGAATGCTTTTTCTATTTTTGATCGATGATTTTATCAACCGAAATCGATCTTGTACTGAACGGACGCTTAGAAAAAAGACGGAAGGACGGCTCATTGAGAAGCTTAAAGAGTTATGAAACCCTGTCCATTAATAATGGGTCAGCAAGGAGCAGCATGATAGATTTTTGTTCTAATGATTACCTCGGCTTTGCAAAATCAGCGGAGCTAAAAAAACTCATATTAATTGAGTTAAATAGATTTCCAAATTGCCCAAACGGCTCTGGGGGCTCTCGGCTGCTCACTGGCAATACCAGTTACACGGAAGAAGTTGAACAGTTTGTCGCAGATTACCACGCTGCTCCTTCTGGACTACTTTTTAACTCAGGCTACGATGCAAATATAGGGTTACTCTCTAGCGTACCACAACGAGGTGACACTATCATTAGCGACGAATTGAATCACGCAAGTTTGATAGATGGATGCCGCTTAAGCTTGGCTCGAAGGTTTAAATTTAAACATAATAGTCTAGAGAATTTAGAGGAGAAGCTGCAATTATCTTGTGGAAATATATTTGTGGTAGTGGAAAGTGTTTATTCTATGGATGGAGATTTAGCTCCTCTATTGGAAATATCTTCTCTTTGTGAAAAATACAATGCAAATTTAATAGTAGATGAGGCGCACGCCACGGGAGTTTTCGGCAGTAATGGAGAAGGTTTAGTTGCGCATTTAAACTTAGAAAAAAATGTGTTCGCCAGAATCGTAACGTTTGGGAAAGCCTTGGGAACACATGGGGCTATCGTTTTGGGGAGCCACAATCTTAGGGAATATTTGGTAAATTTTGCGCGATCATTTATTTACACAACCGCTCCACCAATTAATCATACCGTAGCTATAAAAGCAGCCTATTTGCTGTTATCAAAAACTTCCGCACAGAAACTTCATCATAATATTTCCTTATTTCAACAGCTGGCCATAAAATTTAATCTACCTGTATTAAAAAGCAGCAGTGCTATACACGGCGTTCTTTTTTCTGCAAATAACACGGCTAAATCAGCGGCAGAAATTTTACAACACAACGGTTTTGATGCTCGGGCTATTTTAAGTCCAACCGTTCCTTTAGGAAAAGAAAGAATTAGGATTTGCATACATGATTTCAATACAGAGGAAGAAATAATTGCAATTATAGCACACTTAAAAATAATTTTACATGAATAGATATTTTGTTTCAGGCATCAGCACAGGCATTGGCAAAACTTTAGTTAGCGCAATTTTAACCGAAAAACTAAACGCTGATTACTGGAAACCTATTCAATCTGGCGATTTGGAAAACAGCGACAGTAAAACAATACGATCGCTTATTTCAAACAAAACGACCGTGATACACCCAGAAACGTATCTACTTACTCAGCCTTTCTCCCCACATCTATCCGCTGAAAAAGATGGAATCCGTATCGAATTGGGAAAAATCTTAATCCCTGCAACGACCAACGATTTGATAGTAGAAGGCGCAGGTGGTCTAATGGTTCCCTTAAATAATAATGAGTTAATTATCGACCTCATTAAAAAATTAAAGTTGGAGACCATATTGATTTCAGAAAATTACCTCGGCAGCATAAACCATACACTTTTGTCGCTCGCGATGTTAAAACTTTATAATATTCCGGTTAAAGGAATCATCTTTAACGGCACAGAAAACCGCGATACACAAAAATATATTTTAAACTATACAGGAGTAAATCTGTTAGGTTTAATACCAAAAATAAATAATATAAATAAGCAAACCGTGATAGATAGTGCAGCATTTATTAAATTTTAATAAGTTATGTGATGTCTTTAATGAAACATCAAGAATTTTTGCTAAAAGCTTTTTAGGGCACATTAGGTTATGTTAATAACTAACTAAATGGGCAAAAAATTACATAGCATTATTAATTAAACACGTTTCTATTACCTAATTTGCGGGGCAAATACTGAAATTATGGACGATAAAAAGCAGTCAGAAAAAAACAATATCCTATCTATTGATATCGGCGGAAGCAGCATAAAAGCAGTCTTATTGAGTGAGTCTGGAAAAATGTTATCTGAATACATAAAGAGTAAGACGCCGACTGAGGCCGAACCGGAAAATGTTTTGGAAGTAATTCTTGAACTTATAAAAACCATCGAAAATACTTACGATCGGGTTTCGATCGGTTTTCCCGGCTACGTGAAGTATGGCGTAGTAAAAACTGCGCCTAATTTGGCGAGTAAAAAGTGGGAAGACGTGCCTTTTGGACAAATGGTTGCTAATAAATTACAAAAATCGGTTAGATTAGTAAACGATGCTGATCAGCAAGGACTCGGTGTTGTAGATGGAAAAGGGTTCGAAATTGTGTTTACAGTAGGAACAGGTTTCGGCACAGCATTATTATTCGATGGCGACCTGCTTCCCCATTTAGAGCTTGCCCATTTTCCTAAAAATAAAAGAAAAGATTACGACGACTACATCGGCGACGGTGCCTTTAACAAAAAAGGCAAAGAAAGATGGAATAGGCGGTTGAAAAAAATAATTGAAATTTATAAAACAGTTTTCAATTATGATGCTTTATACATTGGCGGCGGTAATTCTAAAGAGATAACTTTCGAGTTGGAAGATAATATCAGATTAGTATCTAATAGAGACGGCATAAAAGGTGGAGCAAAACTTTGGCAACAGAGCGATAAATTTCAAATTAAAACCTTAAACCCAGAACATTAGTAAACGATAGGTTTTGCTGCTAGCAACCTTATGATAAAACAAATAAAATGTCAGAAAGTAATTTAAAAAAATATAAGCTAGGGATGATTGGCTTGGGTACAATGGGTAGAAACTTATTGTTAAATATGGCCGATAAGGGCTTTTCCGTAACCGGGTATGATAAGGATAAAAAGATGATCGACAAACTGGAAGAGGAAGGCAAAGCGCATCATCTTACAGGGTTTATGGATATAAAAGAGTTTGTAAATAGCCTTAGTAGCCCACGAATTTTGGTTTTATTGGTCCCCGCAGGACCCATTGTGGATAGCGTGATAGCAGAGCTTAAACCTCTTTTAAGCAAAGATGATTTAATTATCGACAGCGGGAACTCTCACTTTACCGATACCAATAGAAGGGTGACAGAATTGAGCAAAGACGGACTTCATTTTTTTGGAATGGGTATATCAGGTGGCGAGGAAGGCGCAAGGTTTGGGCCAAGTATGATGCCAGGAGGCGATCGAAATGCATATAATGATGTAGCAGAGATATTGGAAGCTACCGCTGCCAAAGTAAAAGGCGAACCCTGCGTAACTTATTTGGGCCCGGGTGCTTCTGGACATTTTGTAAAAATGGTTCATAACGGAATAGAATATGCCATTATGGAACTAATAGCCGAAACTTATGACATCCTGAAAAATGGTTTGAGAAAATCAAATGCTGAAATAAGCGAAATTTTTAAAGTCTGGAATGAAGGCAAACTTCAGTCTTTTTTAATAGAGATTACAAGTGAAATTTTTCTTTTTAAGGATAAGAATACCGGAGTTGACCTATTAGACCACATTAAAGATGAGGCAAAGGCGAAAGGAACAGGAAAATGGACTTCCCAAGTTTCAATGGATATTCAATTACCTATCCCAACTATCAATGAAGCGGTATCTAATAGGGATTTATCAAAATTTAAGGATTTGAGAATGCAGTTAAGTAAAACCTTTCCCAAGTCACATGACAAATTTGATCTGAGTTTAGAAGAACTTGAAAGCGCATTGTATTTCGCAATGATTAGTGCCTATGCGCAAGGAATGCATTTGCTGGTACAGGCGTCGAGAGAATATGAGTACGACTTAAAAATGCAAGATATCGCGAAGATTTGGCGAGGTGGCTGTATTATACGTGCAGCATTCTTAGAAGATATTTACAAAGCATTTGAAACAGACCATGAATTGGAGCATTTGTTTTTAGATGAACCGATACAAAAGATTATTAAAAAGGAACTTGATGCTGCTCGGAAAACAACCATAACAAGCCTAAAAGCTGGTCTTGGAATGGCCGCATTTGCAAGCACGCTTACCTATTTTGACACACTGACTACAGGAGAGATGCCATCAAATCTAATTCAAGCACAGAGAGATTTCTTTGGCGCGCATACTTTCGAAAGAAATGATGAAAAGGGCGTTTTCCATGCAGATTGGAACAAGGTAAGCGAGTAGAATAAACGAGTTTTTGTATTATTGCAAAAAAAAATAGAAAATGAAATCAAGTACCGTATTAAACCCCACCATATTTGTGATTTTTGGTGGTACAGGTGATTTAAATAAGAGGAAACTAGCACCCGCTTTATATAACCTTTTTACAGAAGGTTATATGCCGAAAAAATTTGCGGTAATTGGGACTGGCAGAACAGAGTTCATAGATCAAACGTTTAAAGAGGAATTAAAAAACGCAGTAAATGAATTTTCTAGAACTGGTAAGGTAGATAAGGAAAAATGGGACGATTTTGCAAAAACCATTCACTACACCCCTACCGATTTCACAAAACCAAAAACCTTTGAAACCTTAAAATTAGCTGTAGAAAAGTATCAAAAAGAGTTTGGTAAGGCAACGCAAGTAATTTATTATTTAGCCGTTGCCCCAAAATTCTTTTCCATGACGGCAGAGTTCTTACATAAATATAAGCTTACCGAAGATGAGGACAATAGCAGAATAGTTGTTGAAAAACCGTTTGGTCATGATTTAGAATCTGCGAAGGAATTAAACAAGTTATTAGGTTGCATTTTTACCGAAAAGCAGATATATCGCATAGATCATTACCTTGGGAAAGAGACGGTTCAAAACATGATGGCCTTTAGATTTGCCAATGCGTTGTTCGAACCCCTTTGGAACCGATCTTACATCGATCATGTTCAAATTTCGGTCACCGAACAATTGGGGGTAGAAGATAGAGGAGGCTATTATGAAGGGGCAGGCGCTCTTAGAGATATGATTCAAAACCACTTGCTGCAATTGCTTTGTTTAGTAGGTATGGAGGCGCCGATTAAATTTGATGCGGACGAGCTTAGGGATAGAAAAGTGGAAGTTCTGAAAGCTATTAGGCCGTTTTCTACTGAGAACGTCAGATTTAACGCAGTAAGAGGGCAATACGGGAAAGGTTGGGTAGAGGGAAAAGAGGTGCCAAGTTACAGACACGAAAGCAGTGTGGATGAACATTCTAATACAGAGACTTTCGCAGCTATAAAATTCTATATCGACAATTGGAGATGGCAAGGCGTACCTTTCTATTTAAGGACAGGGAAGAGATTAAATCAGACATCATCTTTAATTACTATTCAATTTAGGGATGTTCCGCATCAAATTTTTGCACCGGATGTGGCTGAAAATTGGCAGCAAAACCGTTTAATTATTAGCATCCAGCCAGAAATGAGTATTCGAATGCAAATGCAAGCAAAAAGACCTGGCGTCGACATGGTTTTAAACCCGGTGGACATGGTTTTTGATTACAAAGGAACGTATGAAACTGATACACCGGAAGCATATGAAACGCTTTTGTTAGACGTAATGATGGGCGATCAGACTTTGTTTATGCGTGGAGATCAGGTTGAGGCAGCCTGGGAACTGGTTATGCCGATTTTGAATGCTTGGGAAAGCAAACAATCTATCAATTTTCCAAATTACCCTGCTGACAGTTGGGGCCCAGAAGAAGCTGAAGCATTAATTGCTAGAGATGGTTTCCATTGGTATAACTTACCTTTAAAAGAACAGAAATAAACTTTCAATGCCTTAATTAAACGAATTCGGTTTTAAACCACCGAGTTTGTTTTAATCTTAATACGGTGAAAAGCATTCATCGTTAAAAAAAAATAAAATGAATTTACTCATTTATAAATCTGTTGATGTGCTTAACAGGGCACTTGCGGATCACATTATAAAAATAGCAAATCAAGCGATTGAGGAGAAAGGATCCTTTAACTTTGTGCTTACTGGAGGCAATTCTCCCAAAGAACTATATAGGATTCTATCGGTTGAATACAAGGATAAAATAGATTGGACTAAGGTATATTTTTTCTTTGGGGACGAGCGAAACGTCTCTGCGGATAGCAGGGATTATAACGGAGGTATGGCTAAAAAGAACCTATTCAATAATTTAAATACCGCATCAAATCATATATTCTATGTCGATACCACATTAAGTCCAAAAGAGGCCGCCTCGGCTTATAAGGCGTCAATCGATACTTATTTTGGTGGAAATAACATTATTTTCGATCTCATTTTATTGGGCATGGGAGATGATGGTCACACCGCATCTATTTTTCCTCACACCTCACTTGTAAAAGATAAGACAATCAATGTAACCTCTGTATTTGTAGAAAAATTAGATGCTTATAGAATTAGTTTTACCGCGCCATTGATTAATGAAGCAGAAAACGTTGCTTTCTTAGTGTTCGGTGAAGGCAAAGCTTCGGCGCTTAAACACGTAACCACAGATAAGGAAAGGGATGTGAATATGTATCCCTCACAATTAATCGATCCAACCATAGGCAACTTAACTTGGTTTGTTGATGAAGAGGCAGCATCACTTCTTTAAGAAAAATAACTCGGATTGCCGTTCACATTCTGTTCCATGAGCAGTTTTATTATTCCATCGGCCAATCCCACATTTGGTACGTAAATTTTTTGGATATTCGCCACGTTCATTAAGGCGAGATAGATTTCCGCTGCCGGAATAATCACATCTGCCCTATCTAAGTTTAACCCAAATTCTAAAATTCTTTGTTCAAAAGACAAAATACGGAGTTGATCGTAAACAGCCGTAAGCTTTTTTAATGAGAGCGGACTACCGGCCTTCTCGTTACTTATTTTAAAAAGTTTATTGATGTTGCCACCTGTGCCAATTGCATTTAACTGTTTAACATCTTTACAATGCTTAGTAACCCAACTTTTCATCTGCGACCAAGCTTCCTTTTTGCCCTGACCGTCTAGCAATCTTATAGTCCCGATATCAAAAGATTGTGAGGCTCCAAAACTGCCCTTAACAAAGACGGAAAGTTCTGTGCTCCCGCCGCCTACATCAATGTATAGATATTGTTTATTTTGGTCTATTTCTCTCTCGATATGATTCGCATATATAATATCTGCTTCTCTTTCGCCGCCAATTATTTCTAGCTTTATGCCACTTTCTTCATGTATTAAACGAACTAAATCTTGTCCATTTTCTGCTTCTCTCATGGCAGATGTTCCACAAGCTAAATAGTCAGAAACTTGATAAACATCCATTAAATTTTTAAAGGCCGCCATGGTTTTCACCAACGCTTTGGTTTTGTCAACACCTATTTTTTTATACAAAAATGAGTCTTCACCAAGCCGAACAGGCACACGGATAAAAGTATTTTTTTTGTATTTCAATTCCTTTCCGTCAATCGTTATATCAGCAATAAGTAATCGCACTGCATTAGATCCCACGTCTATCGCCCCATATCTAGTCATTGTTGTTATAACTTATTCTTTAAATAACTGTAAATATCCACTTGTGCTCTTGTTTTCTTAGCAAGTCTATTTCTTCTATATTTATTAGTATTTGGGCCATTTATTATGCGCGCTTTTACGTTATCGGCAAGTTGAATGTCCAAAATATCCTGTATCTCCTTTTTTACATCGTTATCCAAAATTGGAAATCCAACTTCTACCCTGTGGTCAATATTCCTGGTCATTAAATCGGCAGAAGACAAAAACATATCTCGTTTATCCCCGACTCCAAAAATATACACTCGGGCATGTTCTAAAAATCTATCTATAATACTTATTGCTGTGATATTCTCACTAAAGCCTTTAACGCCAGGCACCAGACAACAAATACCTCTTACAATTAAATCTATTTTAACTCCAGCATTGCTCGCTTTATAAAGCTTATCAATAATATCTTCATCTGCTAAACTGTTAACTTTTAAAAAAATATAAGCCGCTTTACCGGTTTTCGCAACTCTTATTTCTCTATTTATAAAATTGGTCAACTTGGATCGCATCTCCAAAGGCGAAATAATCAAATGCTTAAAGCCCTTTGAAACTGTTTTTCTATTTAGCGTATCAAAAAGCTTCACTAAATCTTTGGTAATTTGTTTTTTTGCAGTAAACAAACTGTGATCGCAATATATCCCAGCAGTTTTTTCATTAAAATTTCCTGTTGCCAAATTAGCATAATAAACAGGTTTTTCTTTTTCTATGCGCTTAACCAAACAAATTTTAGAGTGCACTTTGTAATCCGTCAAGCCATAATTCACCTTTACGCCTCCTTCCATCAGTCTACTGGTCCAGAAAATGTTGGCTTGCTCATCAAATCGAGCTTTCAATTCTAATAATACTGATACAGCTTTTCCATTTTTTGCAGCATTAATAAGGGCGTTAATAACTTTTGAATTTTCGGCCAAACGATAAAGTGTAATTTGAATTTCCACAACCTTGGGATCTATCGCCGCTTCCCTCAGAAATAAGATAATATAGTCATAACTCTGATATGGCAAATTTACAAGATAATCTTTAACTGCAATTTTGGTAAAAACACTTTGAGTTCGGTGAAGTCCTTCCACCTTTAGTGGCACATTTGCCGAATATTCTAAATCTCTTGAGCCAGGATTTGGAAATGCAATAAAATCGCCAAATTTATGATATCTGTTTCCTGGCAGCAAGTATTCCGCTTCGATTTTCAGTTTCGCTATTAATACGTTAAGCATATCTAAAGGCATTGCAGAATCATAAAGTAACCGCATTGGTTTCCCCTTTTTACGCTTTTCCAAGCTACTTTTTAATTCGTCTATAAATTTATCGCTAACGGTCTTGTCTAAATCTAATTCCGCATCTCTAGTCAATTGAATTGTATAAGCCTCGACGGTGTCATAAGTAAAAACATAAAAAATATCGTCTAAACAATACTTAATAATGTCTTCTAATAAAATGATGAATTTAAGTTCATTGGTTTCGGGCAGCACCAAAAACCGAGATAAATTTTTTGGAATTTCTATCAGCGCAAATCGCTCTTTAAGCTTTAGCTCTGTACGAGATAATTTTACGAAAAAATATAAATTTCTATCTTTAAGCTCCGGGAAAGGCTTATCCATATCAATCATAATAGGCACTAAATTGGAGAGAATTTTATCTCTGAAGTGATTTACGACAAATTCCCCTCGACTTACATTTAACTGCGTATCGTTTAAAATAAAAATCTTGTTTTGAGCCAAACCATTTATCAATGTTGCCTGAAAAAGCTGATCAAACTTTTTTTCTTGTCTTACAACGATATTTTTAATTTCGTTTAACGTTTTTTTAGGATTAAAACCTAAAAGCGCCTTAGCCTTGACATTTAAGTTGGTTAGCCTCCCAAGGGTAGCAACCCGAACTCGATAAAACTCTTCCAGGTTCGAAGAGTATATAGATAAAAACTTAATCCGCTCAATTAACGGAACAGTTTCATCTGCGGCCTCTTGCAATACGCGCTCATTAAAGTATAACCAGCTGATTTCTCTATTTACAAACGGGATATGTTTTTTGCTCATTTACCACACACAAGTACAAACTTCTTTGAGGCTTAAACTACCTACAAAAAAGCAAATTAATACCAACTACAGAATCATCAAAAATCGAACTATGTAAGCTACTTTTTTGATGTTGGTGCGGCTTTAGGTTTACGCACCACAGTTGACTTATTTGTAGCTATTTTTTTTTCAACTTTAGATGCATCTTCATTTTTTTCAACTTTAACTGTTGATGCAGGCCTTCCCGGTTTTCTTTTCGGCGGTTCAGAACCAGCCACGTCAGACTTTTTTAATTCTATAATTGCTTTCTTTGCGTTTGCCCCGATCGTAGAATTTCTTCGAGAAACTTTTTTAGCTACAGGCGCTAACACCTTCTTATCTAATGTTTTTTTAACAGTATCAGAAGTGTTTTTAATCATCGAACCCAACTTTTTTGCAGTTTTAATGGGAGTTTCAATTTTTTGCGCAACATTTAATTTTGGACCAGATGGTTTTTGATTGCCTTGAGGCGATGTTTTTAGTTTGTTACTCGACGATTTTGTAGAACCTACTGTCGCATTTTTTGCAGAAGGGATCCCTTGGCTTTTTGCTACATTTGATTTGATGGCAACGTCTTTCTGTGCGACAAAATTTCCAGAACTGATTTGTTTGTCCTTTTTGCCTTTTTCTTTTTGAGCTGCTTCAGATTTATTACCTTTTTTCTTCTTCTTATTTGAATTAGAAGATTTGGTAGCCTTAACTTCGGTGGAATCAGTTGTCGAATCTTCACCGCCAGGGGTCAACACATTTTTCATAGTTTTAGAGAGCTTCCGAGTCAACCGTTTGCTCATCTTTATAATTTCTTCGCTTACATCAACTACGTCGTGTCCAAGGCCTCTCACAAGTTCAAAAAGCTTTTCACGTAGCGATTCTTCCAAATGCGCAGCCATCTTTTTCGGAGAACCTTTAGTTTGATTTTTTCGTTTATCGTTTTTCATCTTATTTTTCGTTTGTTTGTACTTTTATTTAATCACTAAATCTACTATTTTTTAATCAATCTTCACAAACCATGCCTTCATTTGATATCGTAAGTAAAGTTGATACCCAAACGCTAGACAATGCAATCAACAACGCAAAGAAAGAAATCTTAAACAGATATGATTTCAATGGGTCTAAAAGCAGTATTGAGCTAGACAAAAAAAACAATGCGATCACAATCGTCACGGAAGACGATATGCGACTTAAAGCCATTCAAGATGCCATAATCTCTAGAATGATGAAACAAGGCATAGACCCAAAAAGTTTAGATTTTGATGAAGATTATCAGTCTTCGGGCAATATGATCAGGAAAGAAATAACTGTTAAGCAAGGTTTGGATAAGGAAGCCGCAAAAAAGTTAGTGGCGAAAATAAAATCCAGCGGACTGAAAGTACAAGCTTCAATAATGGATGACCAAGTGCGGGTTGATGCGAAAAAAATAGACGATCTGCAGGCGGTGATTAGCTTATGCAAGGCGGAAAATTTCGAGCAACCACTTCAATTTATAAACATGCGAAATTAATTCTTAGTTTTGTGAAAAATGCTGGTTGCAACTTTTTGGAGTTTATCGTAGTTAATCTCGAAAAAGAAAATATATTAGCGTTTAGTAAAAAAGAATTTTTAGAGATATGGCTAAACTGTTGATTATTGATGATGAGCGCGCAATTCGAAGTACTTTAAGAGAGATATTAGAATATGAAAGCTACGAAGTAGAGGACATCGATAATGGAATCGACGGATTAGAACTGATAAAAAAAGAAAATTTTGATCTTGTTCTATGCGACATTAAGATGAACAAGATGGATGGATTGGAAGTGCTGGAGCAAGCGTTAGCAATTAAACCAGACTTACCTTTCATCATGATTTCTGGCCACGGAACGGTTGAAACCGCTATTGATGCCAGTAAAAAAGGAGCGTTTGACTTTATATCTAAACCGCCAGATTTAAATCGATTGCTTATTACCGTTCGCAATGCACTAGACCGCGGCACTCTAGTTACCGAAACTAAAGTATTAAAGCGTAAGGCAAGTAAAACACGCGAAATTTTGGGCGAATCTGACGCCATAAATAAAATAAAAGAAACCATAGATAGAGTTGCCCCTACCGAAGCTCGAGTTTTAATAACAGGAGCAAATGGTAGTGGAAAAGAACTTGTAGCTAGGTGGTTGCACGAAAAATCCAATCGTGCGGAAAATACCTTAATCGAGGTCAATTGCGCTGCCATTCCTTCGGAATTGATAGAGAGCGAGCTTTTTGGCCACGAAAAGGGATCTTTCACCTCAGCTGTAAAGCAACGAATCGGAAAATTTGAGTTGGCTAATGGTGGAACTTTATTTTTGGATGAGATTGGGGACATGAGTCTGTCTGCACAGGCAAAAGTACTTAGAGCACTGCAAGAACAAAAAATAACGAGGGTAGGCGGTGAAAAGGAAATTGAAGTAAATGTTCGAATCATAGCTGCAACAAACAAAGATTTAATGCAGGAAATCGAAAATGGCAACTTCCGTATGGATCTTTACCACAGATTAAATGTAATTAACATTCACGTGCCGCATTTAACCGAACGAACCGAAGACATCCCTATTATCGCACAAAACTTCGCAGCATCTATTTGTAGTGATTATGGCATGCCGTTAAAAAAAATAAACGAGTCAGGGATGAATGCGCTTAAGCAATTGCCTTGGACAGGCAATGTTAGAGAGTTACACAACATGATTGAACGCTTAATTATATTAAGTGACAAGGTAATTACAGAACAAGAGGTTCGTGCATTTGCAAATCCAAACGGAGGTACAAATGTGGGTACTACTTTTAGCAGCGCCATAACTTCTGGCGCGGTCAACACAATCAACTTAGACAATTTTAGTAATTTCCAAGAATATAAGGATACGGCAGAGCGCGACTTTATAAAATTTAAGCTCGAAAAGAACAATTGGAATGTGTCTAAAACGGCCGATGAGATAGAAATTCAACGAAGCCATTTGTACAGTAAGATCGAGAAATTTAGTCTAAAAAGAAACGATTAATCTTTTTAATAAAGTGCACTCAAATTCTATACATAATCTGCACTACGCATCAAAAATGCTCTGTATTTACTAAAAATAGATGTTTTGGAAACAAACCCAACATAAATATTCTCTTTGGTTACCACAGGTAGTATCCAAACGTTGTCTTGTTCCATTTTCTTTAAAACTAGTTTCACGTCATCCTCCTCATGAATAACAGACGTTGCAGGATGCACCAAGTAATTAGCTGTTAAGGTGTTCTTTTCCGGATTGCTCATCATCTCATTAAATAATTCCTCGACATAAATAATGCCCTTAAAATCTCCCCTTTGATCGGTAACTGCGCAAATATTTTTATGAGATTGCACAACCTCATTCATCTTACTCATCAACAAATCATTAACTTGTAACTGAATGTAAGTTTTCTCAATTAAATACCTCAACCTCATCTGGTTTAGCACAGTAGTGTCTTTATCTTCAGGCGAAGAAAGTTCCCCCTTATCTGCCAAAGCCTTTGTGTAGATAGAATTTTGCTGCGTACCTTTGTTAATCATATAAGAAATTGCGGATGTAATCATTAAAGGAACCATAAGCACGTAACCACCGGTAATTTCTGCGATAAGAAATATGCCTGTTAAAGGTGCGTGCATAATTGCGCTTAACGCGGCAGCCATACCAGCAACAATAAAGTTTGGCACATTTAGGTGGGCTAAACCCGTAAGATTAACAGTAAAAGCAAAAATGAAACCTATTAATCCGCCCATTACCAAACTTGGCGCAAAGATACCCCCATTTCCACCAGCCCCGAGCGTAACCAATGCGGCCACTGATTTTGCAAAAATGGTAACAACAGTAAACAAAATTATTACCCAGGGAATAGCATTGTATGACGAAAAAATACTATTATCTATAACAGCTAAAAAATTCCCTCTCAATAAGCTTTTAATGGTAATATACCCTTCTCCGTACAAGGTTGGAAACAGAAAAACCATTGCACCGAGCAACAAACCCCCAATAATAACTTTTTTGTATGGATGGTTTATTTTGTAAAAAAACTCCTTTACCGCATAGTTTGCCTTTGTAAAATAGATCGAAAACAGTCCAATTAAAATGGCAAGCAGGACGTAATAGAACAATGCATTTATTTCCCATCCTTCTGTAACGAGATAGAAAAGTTGTTGAGAGTAGAATAGTCTTGCAACTACTGATGCTGTTGCTGCTGAAAGCAATAAAGGAATAAAAGCGGGGATGCTAATTTCAGGCAAAAGCACCTCGATTGCGAAAATTATTCCGGCAATAGGACTGTTAAAAGCTCCGGCAATACCTGCTGCTGCGCCGCAAGCTAAAAGCATTGTAATTTCCTTGTAAGACAAGCCCAAATATCTACCTAAAGAAGATCCAATCGCTGATCCGCTTGTTACGATGGGCGATTCTAGGCCGACGGAACCACCGAATGCAACAGTAATGGCAGAGGTAATGATTTGCGAATAGATGTTGTGCGAGTCTACCCGACTAGATTTTTTAGAAATGGAATACAATAATGGAGTTAAACCTGTTTCAAACTTACTCTTTTTTATAAAACGCTTCACATAAGCCACAGATAAAAACAAACCTATGAGCGGAAAGAATAGGTAAAGAAAATATTTATATTTCCAATGCCAGTCAGACTGTAAAAACTCTTCTATATTATGGGTTAAACTCTTTAATAACGCTGCTGCGAGCCCTGCGAGAATACCAACCAAAATGGCAAGAATAATCAAAAAATTACGATTTGAAATTTTTTCCTTTCTAAAATGATTTAAGGTATCAAGATAATTTACAAATCGGATATACATTCTTTTACTTATTTAAAACTTACGGGCAATTGTTGTAAACTTAAGTAAAACCAACAGCAACTTCACTACGAACATGCGCTAAGAATCAAACTTATCTAACAATTTAATAAGCGTTTCCATATCTTTTGGGTAAGGCGCTGTTATCTCTATAACTTCTCCTGCAACACCTTTAAAAACAATATTTCTTGCATGTAAGGCGAACCGTTTAATAATGGGCTGTTCTTCTTCGTTTTTGCTCAACCTATAACCGCGTTTTATTTCAGATAAAAACAGAGGCTTTCCTTTATATAGGTCGTCACCAACAATTACGGCACGTTGAGTTGCCAAATGAATCCTAATTTGATGCATTCGCCCGCTAATTGGCTTGCAAGAAACCAAGGTAAAATGCTTAAAATATTTTAACGAATTAAAAATTGTCTCCGCCTTTTTCCCTTCTTCTCTGTCAATTCTAACCTTGTTATTTCCATCATTTAAAATTGGCAAATCAACACTCAGTTGATCAAAAACAACATGTCCTTCTACCACTGCGTGATAGGTTTTATCCACTTTTCTCCGCTCAAACTGCATGGAAACTGTGCGGTAAGCGTCTGGAGTTTTAGCGATAATTAACGCTCCGGAAGTTTCTTTATCCAAACGGTGACAGATTTGTGCGTCACCCCAATAGTTTTTGGCAAGCCTTAAAAGGTTTATTTCTCCAACAGCGCCACGCTCATCTAAAGATGCAAGAAATGGGGGTTTATTTACGACAATAATATCGTTATTTTCAAAAAGGATAAAGGATTCGAATTTCGGAAACTTCAATAGAAAAACTGTTTATTTTGCGCAAAAGTACTAATAATTTCCAATCTAATAGGCTAGGTCTAACCTGTTTATTTTAAAAATTAAAAGCTTTTTTAAAGATGATCATCAAAACAAGCTTAGATTTAGTAATAGATGCAACAATATTTAAACTAGCTAGGCAGAATTAAAATTTCTTAACTCGCCGTCGAGAAATTCACCCTTTCTTTGGGTTGCGATGCTAAAAAATCGATGGTTAATTTAGCGTTTTAAGAAAAATAGCATACAGGCCTTTACTGCTTCGAAACTTAAAGGCTTTTATCGCTCAGTAGAAATAAGGTTCTATCATAGTAATGTCACCGTTTATAAAATTGCTTTGTCATATTAAATGCCTAAATTCGAATCAATCAAGATAAGCGTCATGCCAAATCCATTAACCTACTTAAACCAGTTGGGAAGCCAAATGGCACTATATAATAACCAAAATGCTTATATGCAGCTTTTCAAATTGTTATTCCCCACTTTATTTAAATTTAGTTTATGTGTGTTAAATTCAAGGGAATTGGCGAAGGAAGTAGCTAGTGATTTAATGATTTCGCTTTAGAGAAATCGATAAAAATTGCATCAAGTAGAGAATATGAAGGTTTATGCTTTTGTAATTGCACGCAATCTTTCTTTAAATAATACTTTTAAAAGTAAAAAATATAAATTGATCTCGATAGAAGACATTCAGATCGAACTTTGTTTGAACACCTTAACTCAAGAATAACTATTAACCCACGCCAGACTAAAGAAATTACCCATCTCATAAATGCAGAAACGCGGTGTAATTTGAAACAAGAAGTTGATTAGGGAAACGATCTTTGCTAGAGATGCGACTACGTCTGATGGTTATGACAATGCAGTTTTGGTCATAACAGTAAAGTAAGCGCTAATCTTTGTTGAGGCTAGAAAATAGATGCAGGCTTACCAAATTTATCACCGTAAAGACGGCAGTATAACCGACACTCTGACCAAGGGTTTCAAAAAATAATTGTAAATTAATATCTCCTTTATTTAAAATTATGTCCCATGAATAGAATAGACTTTTTAAGAAATGGCTTAATTGCTACAGGCGCTCTGCTTACCGCCTCTTCCTTAAACTCAGTTGCTGCGCCAATTGATGCGGCTTTATCTGCTACCGTTGCAGGAAAAACATTTAATCTGGATTATGCACCTCATCAGGGCATGTTCGTAAATCAGGGTGGAAAGAGTTTTCTGGATCAAATTCAATACATGTATGATCAGGGTTTCAGGTCTCTGGAAGACAATGGTTTTTTAGGTAGATCTATCGAGGAACAGACAAAAATAGGCAATTTGATGACAAAGTTGGGCATGAGGATGGGCGTGTTTGTGGTAGACGGTGGCGATAACTGGAAGACTTCATTAACGACAGGTAAAAAAGAATTCAAAAATCATTTTATTGACACCTGCCGCAGGTCTGTAGAGGCTGCTAAAAGATGTAATGCCAAATGGTTAACGGTAGTTCCTGGATTTTACGAACGAAACCTTCCCTATGGCATACAAATGGCAAATGTAGTGGATGCCGTGCGTGCAGGTGCAGAAATATTTGAACCCCACGGCCTTGTGATGGTTTTGGAAACCTTAAGCGATACACCAGAATTGTTCCTGCAGCAAACCCATGAAACTTTCAATGTTTGTAAGGCGGTGAACAGTCCTTCTTGTAAAATACTCTATGACATTTATCACATGCAGAAAATGGAAGGTAACCTGATGTTAAATATAGACCGCTGCTGGGATGAAATCGCGTATATTCAAATCGGTGATAACCCAGGGAGAAATGAACCAACTACAGGAGAAATTAATTATAAAAACCTATTTAAACATTTGCATGGAAAAGGGTACAAAGGCATCATGGGCATGGAGCATGGAAAGTCTTTAACAGGCGCTCCGGGTGAACTGCGTCTTTTACAGGCTTACCGGGAGGTAGATGATTTTATTGGTTAAGAACAAACCTACCTTATTGTTTCAGATAAACCTGTAAAAATCATCGTGCTTACCAATTGATTGTGATGCTTAGTAAACTTGTACAAATATTTCAGGCGAGTTACTTTGCCGTATTAGGCCATCTTATTTAGAATATCTGAGCTCTTATGTTACCTTATCGGGATATCTAAAATTTTTAGGAGCGACAGGACTTCAGTGCGTTTCGCAGACCGAAAACTGCAACCTTCGATTTTTTTTGGAATAATTAACATGACAAATACTGCCTAAAACTGAATCGATCGTCAGCGCAGTTTGGAATAGGAGAAAGAAAATAATAATCAATCTACAAATCAAATTTTAAGAGAAAGAAATCAAATGTTCAGGTGGTTTTTTTGAGAAACATAAAAAGACTCTTGAAGCTTTGCAAATCCATTATTAGCTCATAAGAAAACTAAAATAAAAGCTCCCAACAGGCGATGACCATCACCATATTAAACCCCACTATTGTTTGGTAATAGGAACTCCTCTGTCACTCGCTAACTCAAACTTATAGCCGACGCCTTTTACTGTAGTCACATAGTTGTCGCCCAATTTTTCTCTTAGTTTTCTTATGTGCACATCAATTGTCCTATTTGTTACTACTACGGAATCTTCCCAAACGTTTTTTAGGATTGCTTCTCGCGTATACACTTTTCCGGGTTTGGTTGCCAATAAATGCAACAACTCAAATTCCTTTTTTGCCAATGTAATCTTATCTCCATTCTGGAAAACTAAGAAAGCCTCCCGATCTATCACAAGATCGCCGATTTCTACTTTACTTTCCACTAAATCTTTACTAGATGAATTTCTGCGCAAAATAGCATTAATCCTACTCACTAAAGCTCGGGGCTTTATTGGCTTTGCTATGTAATCGTCAGCCCCTACATTAAAACCTGCAATTTCTGAATATTCTTCACTCCTAGCAGTTAAAAAAACCATAAAAGTATTCTTAAATTCAGGAATAGCTCTCATCAATCGACAAGCTTCAATGCCATCCATTTTAGGCATCATGATGTCTAAAATTATTAGATCTGGGTGCACTTGCTTGGCTACTTGAATTCCCTCATGCCCATTTGATGCAAGAAAAACCTGATAACCTTCTTTCTTTAAATGATATTCAATTAATTCTAGGATATCGGGTTCGTCATCTACAATTAAAATCTTTTGTTCCATTATGCCCATATTAATTTATGCTTACGAAATTATCAACTAAAAATCAAATTTAGGTTAACTCGCTGTTAACAAAACATTAACAATACTGCGCATTAGTTAAACTCAATTACCTAATGGTCTTGGTTAAAAATGCATCCAGCTGATCTCCCCGAAGATTTTTAGCAACAATGACACCTCCGGGATTCACTAAGAAAGAAGAAGGAATGGCATCAACTTGATATTTCCTTACTGTTAAGCCATTGAAATCTTTTAATTCGCTAACGTGATGCCACGCTAAACCATCTGCTTTAATTGCGTTTTGCCATGCAGCCTTATCTGTATCTAACGACACACCTAAAATATCAAAATTTTTATCTTTAAACTTATTGTACACTTTTACAACATTCGGATTTTCCTGTCTACAAGGCTGACACCATGAAGCCCAGAAATCAATTAAAACAAATTTTCCTTTAAAATCTGATAAGCTTATAGGTTTACCATCGATGCTATTAATGGTAAATCCAGGTGCAGGTTGGCCAACCTGTACGGCTTTTAAAAGCGCCATTTGTTTTACAAAAGCATCCACAGTCGGGTTTCCAATAATTTCAGTTTTAATTTCGTCTGAAAACTTGACAAGTTCTGCTTCAAAATCTTGAGGATTTAACGTGCTCATGGCATAAAAACTTGCCAAAGTTCCTTTATTGTCTTTCGCAAATTTCAAAATTGAAGCATTCAATGCATTTACGTGCGCCTCATATTGCGGCTGCAATGCTTGTTGAATTTCCGTTCTTTGATTTGGATGTTCTGCTACGCGGTTGTTAAATGTAGTTTGCAGGGCTTCCACTTCGTTAGAAAATTTTGCTCTAATCACATTTAATTTACCAAGTGCATCAGATTCTTCAGGACCAGAAATCTTATAAGCCATATTTGCATCTTTCACATCTGCTTCGAATTTTATCTCGTCAGTGTTGTTGCAGATCAATAAATATTCTGCTTTCTCATATTTTAGCTGGTAGAAATCCTCTGTAGGAGAATTATGGATAAACTTAAACTCTCCTTTTTCTGAAAGGTTGGTAGAATCTACAGCAGCCATCTTATTGTTTACCATGCCAAAAAGATAAATTTTCTTATTTGGCTCTGCATTTTTCAAAGTTCCGTTTATGATGAAATAATCTTTTGGTTTGCAAGCAGAAATGGCAATTGCAAAAATAAATAACCAAATGGTGTTTTTTAAAAATTTTAGTCCCCTAATTTTCATTATTTCAATTTTTCTAATATGATTAAATTAATTTTTCTCGCGTCGGCTTTTCCCTTGGCCATCTTCATCGTTTCGCCAACAAAAAGCCCTAAAACTCCTTTTTTCCCTTTTTTATAAGCATCTACCTGTTCCGGGTATTTCTTCAACACCTCATTCACAAAACCATTCAATTCATCTACATCATCACTAATCAATAGATTTAACTCAGTTGCTAAAGTTAACACCTTTGCGTCCGGTTTTTGTTCAAGCGCTGGTAAAAGCTGCTGCAACGCTAGCTGTTGATTCAGTTTTCCTTCCGAAACTAGATTTACAACCTGGGCCAACTTTTCCGGAGCAATAACATAGGTAGCTACCTCAATTTTTTGATCTGCCAATCGCGCTCTGATTGGCCCAATTAACCAGTTAACAAACAGTTTTATATTTTTAACCACTTTTCTTCCGTCATTAAAATAGGCAAGTAACTCTACATCTTCTGCAAAAAGATCAGAATCTGACTTGCTGATGCCATAAGAAATGGCCATCTCCTCCGCTATTTGCTTTGGAAGTTTTGGCATCGCCGATTTAATTGCACCTAACCATTCGTCAGAAATTTTTATAGGCTGAAGGTCTGGGTCTGCAAAATATCGGTAGTCATTTGCCTCTTCCTTACTTCGCATTGGCGAAGTAGTTCCGCTTTCGGCATCGAAATTTAAAGTACTCTGAATTATTTTCCCGCCAGCTTCTACCACTTCAACTTGTCTGCCGAACTCAAAATTAATCGCACGACGCACATTTCGGATCGAATTTAGATTTTTTACCTCACATCGAGTTCCAAATTCTTTATCGCCATATGGACGTACGGAAATGTTTGCATCGCAACGCAAACTGCCCTCCTCCATATTTCCATCACTCACATTTAAGTGACGAACTAATTTTCTAATTTCAGAAAATACTGCCGCGGCTTCTTCGGCACTGTTTATGTCAGGCTCGGTTACAATCTCGATAAGGGGCACACCTGCCCTGTTTAAATCTACAAAAGAATAATTTTCATCTTTGTCGTGAATGCTCTTTCCCGCATCTTCTTCTAAATGAATGCGATTGATTCGAATCGTCTTATTTCCTCCATCTGGTAGTTCTATTTCCAGAAATCCATTTATGCAAATTGGTTTGCTGTCCTGAGTAATTTGATACCCTTTTGGCAAATCTGCATAAAAATAATTCTTGCGATCGAAATGATTTGATTGGTTAATGGAACAGTTTAACGCCAAGCCTATACGAATGGCTTTTGCTATAACTTCTCTATTAATTTTTGGTAAAGCACCAGGCAATGCCAACGAAACTGGAGAAATATGAGCGTTTGCATCTGCGCCAAATGTGGCACTATCAGAAGAAAATATCTTGGTATGAGTATTCAGTTGAACGTGGATTTCTAAACCCGAAACTAGCTGGTACTTTTTACTATGATGCATTTCGGAAGTAGGCATTTAGCTTTTCTTTGTTAATTGGCAAATATATATATTATTCGCAAAGCGATGTTAGGCATTAATTAATACTGACAAAAAACCTAGATTTAATGGGACATGAATAATAAAAACAGCGATCTAATAATTTTGAAAGTAAATAGGAGTTAAAACGAAATGGCTCGAATCTTTTGCCGATTGATGCCAACACAAGAAAGGCATTCGAAATTCTATTTTTCCGAAAAATCTTTTAATTCCGCCAAAACCCTTACCAACAAAGCCTTTTCTGATTAAAACTTTCCTCAAATACCGAAACTAACTAGGTTTTTTTTCCTACTCGCACTAAAACGGGCAAATATCTGACCAATAAACCACAAAAACCTTTTAAGAAGAGTCATTTACTGCCGCTCAGTTTCGTAGAAAAGAAGTCGACTGGCTTTCTCATTAGCTAACTAGAGCCTGCGATGCGCTACAATTGAAAATTTGTAATCTTCGTTAACGTTGCGGGCTAGTACCTAAATTCAAACCGACAGAAATTTAACGCCCATATTGTATTCTAGCAAGCGCATATGCGGCCTTTCCAATACAGCCATGTTTCAATAAATGAGTAAATACCGCTATTATAATGGCGAAAAAGTTTATTTCTATTATTTTAGCATGTTAAAGTTGCCTAAGTAAGCGAAAAAACCTAGTTAATTAAAGATTAGCAAACTTTAAATTATTTAATTAAACTTTCTGCCTTTTCTAAAGCCCTGGCTAATCCATCACCATTTTTCCCACCTGCAGTTGCGTAAAATGGTTGTCCTCCGCCGCCGCCTTGTATTTCTTTGGCAAGGTCACGAACGATAGTAGAAGCATTTAAATTCCTTTCCTTAACTAAGTTTTCAGAAAGCATCACCGTTAAACCGGGTTTGCCATCAATCTCAGTTGCAAAAATTAAAAACATATTGTCTACCAAATCTTTTGTTGCAAAAGCTAAGTCCTTAACCGCATCTGCATTAGGCAAATCTATTTGCTTTGCGATAAAATTAATACCATTTATAGGTTTAATGTGATGTACGAGTTCATGTTTCAGTGTGTTAATGTGCTCTAATAATGATTTTTCTACTTCTTTCTTTAGTTTCTCATTTTCATTAAAAAGCGCTTGCACCGCTGCAACTAAATCCTTGTTTCCCGTAAATAAAGATTTTAGCTGGTGTAATTCGCTATTTTGTTCCATTACAAAATCTTCAGCTTTTTTCCCCGTGATGGCTTCTATTCTCCTCACACCGGCAGCAACCGCGCTTTCTGCAACAATCTTAAAAAAGCCAAGTTGCCCTGTTGCATTGACGTGCGTACCTCCGCAAAGCTCTTTACTAAATTGATCTCCTACGGTTATCACGCGCACGAAATCACCATATTTTTCTCCGAATAGCGCGGTAACTCCACTTTCCATTGCTTCCTTATGTGGCACATTTATTTGTTCCTCAACAGTTATGTTTTCTCTAATTTTTTGGTTTACAATAACCTCTATTTTTGCGACTTCATCATCAGTTACTTTAGAGAAATGAGAAAAATCGAAACGCAAATAATCCGGGTTTACCAACGATCCCTTTTGGTTTACATGGGCGCCCAACACTTTTTTAAGCGCTGTATGCAATAAATGGGTTCCTGTATGGTTATCTTCTGTTGAAACTCGCTTATCCTGATCTACAACCGCCCAAAAACTACCTTTCAAATTATCTGGCAAGGTATCTGTAAAATGTACGGTTAAGCCGTTCTCCTTTTTGGTATCTTTTACCTCCACCCAAAATTGCCTGCTGTGGTCTTCAATTCTACCTGTATCTCCAACCTGCCCCCCACCTTCGGCATAAAAGGGCGTTTTCTCGAGCACAATTTGATATTGCTCTTTTCCCTTCGCGTTCACTTTACGATATTTCAAAATTTTGGTCTCCACTTCCAATTCATCATACCCGACAAATTCACTTTGCTCCTCAAAATTAACGATTATCCAGTCGCCGGCATCAATGGCAGTAGCGGCGCGAGAACGATTTTTCTGCTCCATTAGGGCTTCATTAAAAGCTTCGATATCTATTGACCAACCCTTCTCACGAGCCATTAGTTCTGTTAAATCGGGAGGAAAGCCAAATGTATCAGACAGTTCGAACACGAAATCACCAGAAACCACATTTTCATCATTTGGTTGATATTTTTCAAAACGTTGAATACCGGCAGATAAAGTCCTCAAAAAAGAAATTTCCTCTTCCAAAATCACTTTCTGTACAAAATCTTGCTGCGAACTCAATTCGTCAAAGACGCCTTTAAATTGCGCGGCCAATAAGGGTACCAATTGATTTAAAAAAGGATCTTTAAAATTTAAAAAAGTATAAGCATATCTAACTGCACGTCGCAAAATCCTCCTAATCACATAACCGGCCTTATTGTTTGATGGCAATTGGCCATCGGCAATCACAAACGAAATTGCCCGAATATGATCTGCCATCACGCGCATGGCGATGTCAGTTTTCTCATCAGCACCATATTTTATTCCAGACTTTTCTGCAATAAATTGGATAAGCGGCTGGAAAATGTCGGTATCATAGTTGGAGTTTTTTTCTTGTAATACGCGCACTAAACGCTCAAAACCCATTCCCGTATCCACATGTTTGGCAGGAAGATTTTGCAATGAACCATCCTTTAAACGGTTAAATTGCATGAAAACGTTGTTCCAAATTTCGATTACTTGCGGGTGATCTGCGTTTACTAAAGTTGCGCCATCCACAGCAGCCTTCTCCTCAGTTGTTCTCGAATCTATGTGAATCTCAGAACAAGGGCCACATGGACCAATTTCTCCCATCTCCCAGAAATTATCCTTTTTATTTCCCGGCAGAATGTGATCTTCATCGACATACTGTTTCCAAAAATCGTATGCTTCTTGATCTTTTTCTAAACCTTCTTTTTCGTCACCCTCAAAATAAGTAACATATAAATTTCCTTTCGGAATTTTGTATACTTCTGTCAGCAATTCCCAACTCCACGCAATGGCTTCCTTTTTAAAATAATCACCAAAACTCCAGTTTCCTAGCATCTCAAACATGGTGTGGTGGTAGGTATCTATTCCAACTTCTTCTAAATCGTTATGCTTGCCCGAAACGCGCAAACAACGTTGTGTATCTGTTAAACGCGTGTAACTGATTTCGGCCTCTCCCAAAAATAGATCTTTAAACTGATTCATTCCTGCGTTTGTAAACATTAAGGTTGGATCGTTTTTGACCACAATTGGTGCAGATTGAACAATTTTATGTTTCTTGTTTTCAAAAAATGTCAGGAACGTTTCTCTAATCTGTTTGGCTGTCATGTATCTCTATATCTAATGGGAAACAAAATTAAAATTTTATTATGGGATTCAACAAAAATCCCAGTACATTTGAATACTTTAGTTAACAAGCATAAATCACTCATAATCAATCCATACACATGCCTTATAAAGAAAGAGATATCAATAAGATGTATTACACGATGGGCGAAATGACTGAAATGTTTCATGTTAACGCCTCGCAAATTCGGTTTTACGAGAAAGAGTTCGATATTTTGCAGCCAAAGAAAAATAAAAAGGGAAACCGTCTTTTTACGCCTGAGGATGTCGAAAATTTAAAGATTATTTTCAATTTGGTTAATGATAAAGGGTATACTTTAAAAGGTGCAAAAGATTTTTTGAAGAACAATAAGGGGGATGCAAAAGAAAATCAGAAAATTATAGATGCGTTAGAAAATTTAAAAGGATTTTTAGTGAATTTAGCCGATGAGCTTTAATGTTAAAAAGCAAAAATATCTCTTCGTTTTATTATAAATATTTCTAATTGGATGTAAAGATAGAACGTCACTAGGAACGACATTCTTTAAAAGACGCCCCTCTAATCATGGTTTAGAAAACACTAAAATGACGAGGACACAAATAACGGAACATCTAAAGCTTAGACCCAATTTTGGGATACAAGTGACCGTATCAATAAATTAAATCCATAATAAGGGCTGCTCGCTCTCTATACGCTACTAACAAAAAATTAAATTATTTAGTTGCAATAAGTTTAGCTGAAGAAAACTTTAGAATTCGTCATCAAGTTGATAATGTATTGGTGATAAAAAGTGAACGAAAAATGTATCTTTTTAAAAAAAATAGCATAGTTCAAACGTTTCACATTTCATTAGGACCGCACCCCGTTGGGCAAAAAGAGCGCGAAGGAGATGGAAAAACGCCAGAGGGAATGTCTATTTTAGATTGGCAAAGATTTAGTGGAAAAACTGTTAACCCCTTCCATATCTCTTATCCAAACAGCTTAGATATTGCTAAAGCGGCAACCAAAGGCCTTATTGAAGGAAGTATTATAATGGTGCATGGAACTTCTAAAGGTAGCAAGAAAAAAGATTAGACGAATGGATGCATAGGTCTAAATAATAACGATATGGCAAAGTTCAGAAAACTTGTTTTTCAAGACACGCATATAGAAATTAGGAAATAATTTCTTACCTTTCATTAACCAAATAAAAGTTCCCCGAAACTTTCTTTAGGCTAACGCTCGCTCTATGAAAGGCTCTCTCCTATTTTTCGTAGCTACTTTCCCAATTCAACTAATCGCTCAAGAAAACCTTGGGCCTCGACTTACCGCCATGGGAAACAACTCCGCTGCTGTTGCAGATGTTTGGGCGATCCAGGCAAATGCGGCAGCCATTACCTTTTTAAAAAGACCAATCGTTTCTATCAATTACATCAAACACTTTTTAAGCGAAGAGATTAGCACGCAGGGTTTAGCAGTTGTAATTCCCACCAAAAACAACTTTATATCAGTAGGATTTAACCGCTATGGACTAAGTAGTTATAACCAAAATAAAATTAGTTTCGCTTATGCGAAGGCTTTTGGCAATCAGCTTTCTATGGCTATGACCGCCAATTACCATCAATTAAAAATAACCAACTACGGATCGTCCAATGCATTTTCTGCCGACGTCGGCTTTTATTTTAGATTTAGCAAAATCTTTAGTTTAGGCGCTTACATGACCAATCCTACAAAGCAATCATTTGCAAATGCAGAAGTATCCATTCCAATTAAAACGAGCTTCAATATTGGCGCCAGTTATCTAGTTTCTGATAAGGTTTTAATGGCGGCCACTGCATCAAAGCTATTAAAAAACGCAATAGACGTAAGTTTTGGCATGGAATATAAAATTGCAATGCCTATTGCACTCCGAGCTGGTGTTAGCGCGAAACCATTTAAACAGTATGCCGGCTTTGGTGTGGATTTTAATAAACTGTTGATAGATTTTGCAACAATATTCGACAGTAACCTGGGATATTCACCTCAAATAGCGCTCGGATATGCATTTTAGATTGACTGCAATACTCCTTTGTTTTTTCTGCGCCGCTAATGCCCAGGTGAACGATCCCGAACAAGAAATTCAAGAAGTTATAGAAAGCCAATTCGAAAATTTACCCGAAGATTATGATTTAACAGAAATATTGGAAATACTGATACACCTTCGAAGGCGTCCATTGGATTTGAATAACGCTAGCGCGGAAGATTTAGGACAAATATTCTTTCTATCGCCCTTACAAATTTCTAATTTCCTGCTTCACATCAAAGAAAATGGAAAACTCGCAGACCTGTTGGAGTTACAAACCATTGATGGTTTCGATCTTAAAACCATAAAAAATCTGCTTCCATTTGTCAGCCTGAAAGCAAACTCTAATCTGGAAAAAATCAACTTAAAGAACTTTTACAAATTTGGAAGTCATGATTTCATGATGCGTTTTTCGCAAACATTAGAGAAACAAAAGGGCTTTACAGATTTGCCTGGGAACAGGTATCTAGGAAGCCCTGAGAAAATGCAGCTGCGGTATAAATTTCAATTGGCAGACGTATTTGCTGCGAACTTAACCATGGACAAAGATGCAGGGGAACACCTATTTGAAAAGCGCGTCGATTTTATTTCGGGCAATATCTCTTTCTATAAACTTGGACGGATAAAAAAACTGGTAATAGGCGACTACAACCTTCAATTTGGACAAGGATTAACGCTTTGGACCGGGTTCTCGTTTGGCAAAAGTCCGGAGGTGACAAGTGTGGCAAAAAAAGATTTAGGTTTGCGCAGGTACTCCTCAACAAACGAGTTCTCATTTTTAAGAGGCGCTTCTGCAACCGTAAACGTTCTCGGAAACATTTTTCTAACACCTTTTGTGTCTTTCAGAAAATTGGATGCAAACCAAAGTGTAAATGGAGTTGGCGACATTGTTCAGACGACCATAAATCAAACCGGGTTACACCGCACCAAGACTGAATTGGAAAACAGAAATAGTTTAAGGCAACAAATTATTGGCGCAGTTGCAGAGTACAAAACAGACAACTTAAATATCGGATTGGTAGGCTATCACACAATTTATGGAAATGGTTTTATCACCCAAAGTGCGGTATACGACAGGTACAGTTTTACAGGAAAAACATTGACAAATATTGGGCTACACTACAATTATTCTCTAAAGAATTTTTATCTGTTTGGCGAGGGCGCAAAAAGTTTAAAAAGTGCGGCAGCATTTCTAAATGGCGCATTAGTTAGCTTATCGCCCAATGTTTCGGCGACAGCATTATACAGAAACTACAGTAAAAATTATCATAATTTTTACAATCAGGCAGTGGCAGAAGCAACTGAAGCGGCGAACGAGGAAGGTTTGTACCTAGGATTAAATGTTGTTCCAAATAGAAAATGGGCGTTTGCCGTTTATGCAGATTATTTTAAATTTCCCTGGCTCAAATTTAGGATTGACGCACCTTCTAGAGGGAATGAGATTCTTGGTCAAATTACTTTTACTCCAAGCAAAATTTTTAAAGTACTAGCAAGGTTTAAAACCGAAAGCAAACAACAGAATACAGACCAGGAAGTTCCAATAGCGTTTTTAGAGGATGTAAAAAAAGAAAACTACCGAGTGTCAGTAAATTGGCAGGTAAACAAAACAATTTCTTTTCAAAATCGAGTGGAAGTTTCTCAATATCAAAAGGGCAGTATTTCATCAGAATTTGGTTTTTTAATCTATCAAGATGTGGATTTTAAACCAAATAACTCTAAAATTTCGGGTAACATCAGACTAGCATATTTTAACACATCTAGCTACAATAGCAGAATTTACGCATACGAAGACGATGTACTCTACAGTTTTGCATTTGGAATTTACAGTGGGAAAGGCCTGAGAAATTATTTCAATTTAAAATATAAGCTGGCAAAAAAACTTGATGTTTGGTTAAGATATGGGTTGTACTTATACAAAAATCAAGAAACGGTTGGCTCTTACCTCGATGAAATTAAGGGAAGTAAAAAATCTGAAATGAAGCTACAAATAAGGTATCAGTTCTAAAACATGTTTAAAGCAGCGTATTTCTTCGTGAGAATTCTACTTCCATTTTTGATGGGAATCGTGATTGGTTATTTTTTTGTGAACGAAGATCTTTTACTCCTATCAGCAGTTGCTAGCCTCATCCTACTTTCTACCCTTTTTGTTTGCAACGTGCGTTACAAGAAAAACGATCTATATAAGGTAAAAGGTTGGCTCGGGTTATTGATTTTTCTATTTATCTTTTGTTTTGGGAGCTTCCTTTGCCTATTAAACAAAGACGAATTAGTTCATAACTATTTTGCGAATCAAAAATCTACCTACTTGAAAGCTTGGGTAAATAACGAGCCACAAAAAACGGGAAAAATCCTTAGGTTTACGGTTATTACCACAACAGCGTACCAAAATAACCAAGTTAGGAAGGTTTGCGGCAAACTTTTACTTGCACTTATCTTGGACAGTCTAAAGCCGCTTAAGCTTGACTATGGAGATGAAGTTCTTATCTCTGCAAATTATCACGAAGTTGAAGGTCCAAAAAATCCTGGAGAGTTTAATTTCAAACGTTGGTTAGCTACTCAGAATGTGCATCAACAGGCTTTTATAAGCCAGTCAAATTTGGTTAAAACAGGAAAATCGACAGGAAATATAGTTTTAGCTTTTGCGCTAAAATTACGTCAAACAGCGGTAGAAAAATATAGAAAGCTCATAAAAAACGACGCAGCTTTTTCTGTTGCATCTACCTTAGTTTTGGGATATCGTGCTGATCTCGATAAAGAAATAAGAACAAATTTTATAAATACGGGAACGATGCACGCGCTTTCCGTATCCGGCGCTCATGTGGGTATTATCTATCTAATTTTAAATTACTGTTTACAATTCCTCAATAAAAACAAGAAACTTATTTTGTTAAAAGCAATACTGCTTTGTCTATTTATTTGGGTTTATGCATTGATAACAGGTTTATCGCCATCTGTTGTTAGAGCCGCCATTATGCTTTCTATTTTTATTTGCGCTACGACTTTTACCAAAAGCAGAAATGGATATAACATTCTTGCTTTTGCAGCATTTCTACAACTGCTTTTTAACCCTTTTTTAATTTTCAATGTGGGTTTTCAGTTGAGTTATATAGCTGTTTTTGGATTGCTTTATCTTCAACCAAAAATATATCATCTCCTCTACATAAGAAATAAATGGTTAGATAAATTCTGGAATTTCACCGCCTTGTCCTTGGCGGCGCAACTTGCAACCTTTCCAATTGCAATTTATTATTTCCATCAGTTTCCAGTTTACTTCCTTTTAGGAAATCTATTTATTTCCATACCGCTTGTGCTTATGATGTATCTAGGAATTTTAGTGTTAATTCCGGGTTTATCATTTTTAGCACCTATTTTTGAATGGATTATCAACCTTACCAATACCGTATTACATTTCGTAGCCTCTCTGCCATTCTCTACGCTCAACGGAATTTGGATAACATTTCCGCAGTTTCTCGTCTTAAGTGTTGCCTTCGGGCTGGGCGTATATGCAACTACAAAACTTAAAAAAAGGTTTATATTTTTTTCTTTATCGATGTTTGTCGTTTATCAAGTAATGGTTTTGGGCGACAACTTAGAGAAAAAAAATCAGCATAAAGTTATATTTTTTAGTCTGAAGAAAAACTATGCAACAGCATTTATAGATGGGAACTCAACGGTATTGTTAACTGACCTAAATCCCCACGACAAAAACTATCAATTTTCTATCCAACCCGCGCTGAACCAAGCAAAAATCACTCAACTACACATCACCACCCTTCGTACAGATACAATCTTAAAGCAATTTGTTCTCAAAAATCAGCAATTGGTGTTTAACAAATTCAGAATATTTTTGTTAGATAAGCAACTAAACTATAAAATCATTACCAAGCCTGCTATATTTGATGCGATCTGGGTAAATAATACACCTTCCTACAAACCGGATAGTTTGATTAAAAAAATAAGTTTTGGCACATTGCTTATCGACGCTACAAATAAAAATTATAAAGCAGAAGAATATGAAAGTTTTTATAATGATGGTTTGACACGAGTAATTAACTTAAAGCAGCAGAGCGCCTTTTCGGTAGATTTAAAGAAGAACGATGAATAACTTAGTTAACTATAAAGTTGAAGCGAGAATTGGTACAATTACCCTTAATCGCCCAGAGAAGCGCAATGCCCTAAATCCGGCGTTTATCGCTGGAATAACTGATGCTTTAAAAAAAGCGTCAGCAGATAAACTTGTAAAAATAATTATATTAAAAGCGGCTGGAAATTCTTTTAGCGCAGGCGCGGATTTAGCTTATCTACAAACGTTAGAAACCAACTCTTTCGAAGAGAATTTAGTAGATTCTAGAAACTTGAAAGATCTGTTTGCAGCCATTTATTACTCACCCAAAATTGTAATAGCCCAGGTTGAAGGCTATGCCATTGCTGGAGGTTGCGGATTAGCCACTGTTTGCGATTTTATTTTTGCGACTCCAGAAAGCTGTTTTGGCTACACAGAAGTAAAAATTGGTTTTGTACCTGCCATTGTCTCCTGCTTTTTACCTCAAAAAATTGGAGAAACTTTAACAAAAGAATTACTGTACACAGGTAAAATAATTTCTGCAAAAGAAGCGTTAGACGGTAAGCTTATAAATTTTGTAACAAATCCAGAGGAAATCAATCAAAAAGTACATAATTTTGCATTAGATTTGTGTAATAGCAGCTCGCAAAGTTCATTGGAAGCAACTAAGACACTTATCAATAAAAACATCGATGTTGAGTTGGAAGTTGCGGTAAAAACGAATGCAGAGATAAGAGAAACAGATGATTTTAAAAAAGGAATAAACGCTTTTCTAAACAAACAGAAAATTAATTGGTAAATAAAAAAAAGATGATAAAATCAATAAAAACAAGCGTACTTGCGCTATTAATGGTCGGTGCTGCGGTAGTGGTACACGCTCAAAAAACGATAACTGAAGGCATGATGACTTTTAGTGTGGAAGCCAATGGTACAACAACAGATGTGAAAAATAAGTTCAACGGCGATTTAACGAAAATCGAAATGGAATCTGGCCCAGCTTTAGTTAATGTTATTTCTAACACCACCACAAAAACAGGTTTACTACTAATTGATGTCCCTGTTGCGCAAAAGCAGTTTGCGGTTAAAATTTCTAAAGAAGATACCGAAAAACAAGAAGCTGCAATGCCAAAATATTCTGACTTTAAGCCAACCGGAGAAAAACAAGTGATTGGAACATTAAACGCAGAAAAGTACACATACAAGGATGAAAAGGGTGCGAGTCACGAGCTTTGGGCAACTAAAGACATTGTCATTCCAGCATTAACAAATAAGGGGTTTTTTAAAGGGTTAGACGCGGTTCCAGTAAAATATACTGCTGTGATTAATGGCGTAGAATCTAATATGACTTTAAAATCCATCTCTACCGATAAAGTTGGAGCAATTTCATTAGATATTCCTTCTGGATATGAACTAACGACAATGGACGAATTACGTGCCATGCAGGGCGGCGGCTAGTCTATTCTATAACCCATTTTTTAAGGCTTTTTAACTGCCGGCTTTTTTCTAAATTAGCCAAAAGTTAAAAGGCCTTTTTCTTACATAAATAATTATGAAAAACATTTTACAAAAACTCTTCGTCTCTGTCCTCTTTCTTTGCACTTCAGTTTCGTTAAGGGCGCAAGACATTCAATGGGCAAAAGACGGCAACTCGTACTATCAAATTGCAAATGGAGAAATTGCTTTAATTACATTACCAAAGAATGAGCGCAAAGTAATTGTGCCTGCGGCATCCCTTACTCCAAAAAACCAAGGGTCTCCATTAAATATTCGAAGCTTCCAGCTTTCTGCGGATGGAACGAAAGCACTTATCTTCACAAACAGTAGAAAGGTTTGGCGTTATGAGACTCGTGGCGATTATTGGGTGAGCGATCTTACCAAAAATCAGTTGGTGCAAATCGGTGCAGACAAGCCTGCGTCGTCGTTAATGTTTGCAAAATTTTCTCCTGATGGAAATCAAGTTGCCTATGTTAGCGAACATAATCTATATGTAGAAAACACAGATGGCTCTGCTACAAAAGCTTTAACTACTGACGGGACTAAGCGTATTATAAATGGAACTTTTGATTGGGTATACGAAGAAGAATTTGATTGTAGAGATGGATTTAGGTGGAGCCCTGATGGTAAAAGCATCGCCTACTGGCAAATAGATGCGCGGAAAATTAAAAACTTCTTAATGATAGACAATACCGATTCTATCTATTCTTTTACGATCCCGGTAGAGTATCCTAAGGTTGGCCAAGACCCTTCTGTTTGCAAAATTGGCGTGGTAGATTTGGCGTCGGCAAAAACGCATTGGTTAAACATCCCTGGTGATAGCATACAACATTACATTCCGAGAATGCAATGGATTCCGAACAGCAACGACATCATCGTACAACAATTAAACCGTGAGCAGAATCAAAGCAAAATATTCGTTTGTAACTCAAGCACCGGCACATCAAATGCAATTTATACAGAAAATTCAAAGTCATGGATTGATGCTGAAGAAAACTGGAACTGGTTAGACAACAACAAGGAATTTACGATAACGAGTGAAAAAGATGGCTGGAACCACTTATATAAAATCAGCAAAGACGGAAAAAGACAGACTTTGGTTACTAAGGGCGATTATGATGTGATAGAAGTTAAATTAATAGACGAAAAAAATAACTTTGCCTATTTTCTTGCTTCGCCAACAAACGCAACCCAAAAATATTTATATAGAACTAAACTAGACGGAAAAGGAAAATTAGAGATGGTTACTCCGTCTGTACTACCTGGAAGCCATGATTATGACATCTCGCCTACTGCTACATTTGCGAACCATCATTACAGTAGCGCCGTAGTAAGACCAATTATCGAATGGATGAATTTTAAAACCGGCAATCCTTTGAGTATGGATGGCAGCATCACAAATCAATTGGCAAAACAAGCAACCCCAACAAATAAAGTAGAATTTTTTAAGGTAACAACAGAAGATGGTATTGAATTGGATGGCTGGATGAAAAAGCCAAATAATTTTGATGCCAGCAAAAAATATCCAGTGTTATTTTACGTATACGGAGAACCTGCAGCGGCTACGGCAACGGACACTTGGGGAGCTGGAAAAAACCCGTTATATAGAGGAGACTTGGCTGAGGATGGATACATTTATGTTTCTATGGACAATAGAGGTGCACCCCTTCCAAAAGGCAGCACCTGGCGAAAAAGCATCTATAAAAATATTGGCACGATAAACATCAGGGATCAGGCGATGGCTACAAAAAAACTATTGGCCACTTATCCTTTTATGGATAAAGATAGGGTTGCGGTTTGGGGTTGGAGCGGCGGTGGGTCTTCTACCCTAAACTTACTTTTTCAATATCCCGAGATTTATAAAACTGGTATTGCCATTGCTGCGGTGGCCAATCAGTTAACTTATGATAATATTTACCAAGAACGCTACATGGGCACACCATTTCCAAGTAATGAATCATACGTTAAAGGTTCACCGATTACTTATGCAAAGAATTTAAAAGGTAATTTATTGTACATTCATGGAACAGGAGATGACAATGTGCATTATCAAAATGCGGAAATGTTGATTAATGAATTGGTTAAAAACGGTAAACTTTTCCAATTGATGGTTTATCCGAACAGAACGCACAGCATATCAGAAGGGCAAGGAACCTCTGCACATCTCTCTATGACTTATACCAAGTTTTTAAAAGATAATTGTCCGCCGGGAGCGAAATAAAAACAAATGTAAGGGCTGCTTCCAACAAGAAGCAGCCTTTTTTATGCGATCAACACCTGAGTAAACATTGCGACGACGATGGCAACACCGAAACTAAGCAGGGTACCAATTAACACATACTCTGTTAATTTTAAATCGTGGGCATCTGTCAAATCACCAAACCTAAATATAGATTTTGCAGCCAGCAAGAAACCGACGGCTTCAAAATGGCTAGTTAAAATAAACATAAAAATTAGCAAACGCTCTAAAACACCGATGTACTTTCCTGCATTTTGTAAAGATTGTTGATTATCTATTTGGGAAATTGGAATCCATTTATTAATGATCACCCTAATCATAACCGATGATGGAGTGCTTAGAAATAATCCGCTCAACACTACTAACCAAAGGTTTCTGTTATTTAAGAAATTAAAATCTATGTTTTTTTGATAAAAGGCATTCCAAATAAGTACAGTGGCCACAATGTGCAGCAACTGATCTATGAAAAACCACCATCTAGCATTTTTTTTAGTTTGTAAATATAACTTCAATACATCTATCGCAAAGTGAACAATTCCGATAACAATTGCCATCCACCAAACATCAAAACTAAAAAAGACAGCGAATATTAGAAAAATATGAATGCAGATATGCAGGTATAGTTTACCTGATTTCAATTTTTTAGCTTCTTTATCTTTTACCCAACTTGCAGGCTGCAAGAAAAAATCGCCTATTAAATGAGCAAACAATATTTTTATCAAAATAATATCCATTAGTCTTGTATAATTTGATTTATCTTTTTTCTGTACAACCTATCCATATCCATTAACTCATTAAAACGGGCTCTTTTAAGCGCTTCACTTACAGATGATTGTGTTCTTCCAGATAAAATAGCCAATTCATTTTGTAATAAATCTCCATTCTCCATGGCGTATTTAACAACTTCTGCAGTTGCAGTACCCCAACTATCCATTGCCACCAAGGCCAATTTTATGGTTACGTTCATTTCTTCATCAAAATCTTCATATTCTGATTTTATAGCCAAATTAACCTTTGATAATTTTAAGCCATCAAAAGCATTTCCAGAATGCACAAATGCATCACCACTAGCTTCTGTAATTTTGCCTTTTACCTTGTTAATTGTCCCCAATCCGATGCCCATACGTGCATCTGCAGCCTTATTTACCTTGATACAAGCCTTTAAATAAATAGCTGCCCATAAGGCATTCGAAGCCAAAATTTCTAGCTGAAAACTATCTCCTCGAAAAATCTCCCAATCGCTATTTTTTTTAGAAACATACTTTAAAGCTGCCTTTAAGCTTAAAAGCCATGGTTCCTTAATTTTCCTAGAACCGATTATATCTCCTGTAATAATGCAAATCATATACTAATATCCTTAAAAAAAATATCAATTACAAATATTATCGGCTATTTAACCGATATTCAGTATTATCGGCTATTTAACCGATATTTATTATTATCGGCTATTTAACCGATATGATTTAAAAACTTAAATAGTAGAAATTTGTTAAGCTGATATGGCTTTGATCACCTTCACAACTAGAGGCATTTACTGTAAACAAGGAGATTTCTATATAGATCCCTGGTGGCCCGTAGATTACGCCGTCACTACCCATGGGCATGCAGATCATGTTCGCTCTGGCAACAAGCACTATCTTTGCCACACCTTAACTGCAGCAATTATAAAACGAAGGATAAGTCCGGATTTAGATGTACAGACACTCAATTATGGAGAAAGTATCGTAAAAAATGGCGTAAATATATCATTCTTTCCTGCAGGGCACATTATAGGTTCCGCACAGGTAAGGTTGGCCTATAAAGGAGAAGTTTGTGTAATCTCTGGAGATTATAAAATAGAAAACGATGGCATAAGTACGCCTTTCGAACCTGTAAAATGCCACAGCTTTGTTTCTGAAAGTACATTTGGCCTACCGATTTACAAATGGCAAAAACAAGAGGTTGTATTTGACGGAATTAAAAATTGGATACAAGATAACATCGCTCAACAAAAAACAAGTATTCTAATTGCCTATAGTTTAGGGAAAGCGCAACGACTGATTAAAAATTTAAACGGAGCGGCACCAATATATGTGCACAACAGTATAGCAAACGTAAATGATGCAATTATAGATGCGGGCGTAGAATTGCCAGAAACCATCAGGATAACACCCGAAGTTGCAAAGGGCGATTTACAAGAGGGAATTGTGATTGTCCCACCCGCAATGAGAGATAGCAAATGGATAAAAACACTTTCGCATCCGGTAACCGGCATTTGCTCTGGATGGATGCAAGTCCGTTCTCACCGACGTTGGCAAAGTGCAGATGCTGGCTTTGCTTTAAGCGATCATGCAGATTGGCCTGGATTATTGGAGGCTATAAAGGCCACAGAAGCAGAAAAAGTATATGTAACACATGGGTTTACCGCAGCATACAGTAGGTTTTTAAATGAGATTGGTATTGAAGCAGAAGAAGTGGTAACCAAATTTGGCCAAGAAGATGATGATGATAAAGTGGATACCGAGATTAACGATTACAACCCTGCAATTTAAATCTACCGCATGAAACGTTTTGCAAAACTATTACAGGAATTAGAAACAACCAATAAAACAAACGATAAAATTGCCGCTATAGCTCGATATTTTTCTGAAGCAGATCCGGCAGATATCATCTGGGTTATTGCTCTTTTTACCGGTAAAAAACCGCGCAGACCAATAAAATCAGCTTTGCTAAAAGAATGGGCTATAGAAATTACAGATACTCCATTATGGTTGTTTACAGAAAGCCACCACAATGTTGGAGATTTAAGTGAAACCATTGCGCTACTGTTGCCGCCAGCAGAAAATATCTCAGCGTTGAGTTTACACGCCTGGATAGAAGATTTACAAAGTTTAGAAGGGAAGTTGGATGAAGAAAAGAAGACGTTTATTGTAGAAGCTTGGAATAAGCTAGACAATCAAGAGCGGTTCATTCTAAACAAACTCATCTCGGGAAATTTTAGGCTGGGCGTATCTAATAAAATGCTAGTTAATGCGCTTGCAAAACATCACGAGATCGATAGCGCCCAAATTATGCATAGCATAATGGGAAAGTGGGATCCACAGCACATTACGTATGGCGAACTTATAAATGGAGACCACGTAAATACAGACAGTTCTTGGCCATATCCTTTTTGCCTTGCTTATGCGCTAGATACGGACCCGGAAAATTTAGGAGATATTAATGAATGGCAGGCAGAATGGAAATGGGATGGTATCCGCGGACAGATTGTGAAACGCAATAGCGAATTATTTATTTGGTCGAGAGGGGAAGAATTGGTTACAGAACAATTTCCAGAACTTCATTTTTTAGTTGATATTCTTAAAGATGGAACGGTTTTAGACGGTGAAATTTTGGCTGTTGTCGATAAAAAGGTACTTCCATTTAGCACCTTACAACAACGATTAAACAGAAAAACCATCAATAAAAAACAATTGGAAGAGGCGCCAATTGGTTTTTTTGCATATGATGTGCTAGAATTCGAGGGGAACGACATTCGCCTCTATCCCTTGAAAGAACGCAGAGCTATTTTGGAACAGATTTTCTCTAAAATTGAGGAACATTCTATTATTTTATCGCCAGTACTAAAACCTAGTTCTTGGGAAGAATTGGCGCGTTTAAGAGCAACATCGCGAGAGCTAAATAGCGAAGGTTTAATGCTGAAGAAATTAGGCTCGAACTATCACACCGGGCGAAAACGCGGCGATTGGTGGAAGTGGAAAGTAAATCCCTACACCGTTGATGCCGTAATGATTTACGCGCAAAAAGGAAGTGGTAGAAGGGCAAATTTCTTTACAGATTATACTTTTGCAGTAAGAGATGGCGAACAATTGGTTACCATTGCCAAAGCGTATTCTGGCTTAACCGATAAAGAAATTAAAGAAGTAAATTCTTTTGTAAATAGAAATGCAATTGAGAAATTTGGCCCTGTACGGACGGTGAAACCAGAGTTGGTTTTTGAAATTGCATTTGAAGGCATTGCGGAAAGCAAACGCCATAAAGCCGGTCTAGCGCTTAGGTTTCCGCGAATTTTTAGGTGGCGGAAAGATAAAAATGTACAAGAAATAAATACATTGGACGATTTAAAGCAACTGTTGGCATCAACATTAGCCTAAATTAATCAAGATTGACGGGCGAAGTAATCAATGGATCAACGTAAAACTAAAGGATATAAAAAAATAAAAGCTTGGCTAAAAACTGAAGGCAGAAAACCATTTGCCTTTCAGGAAGAAGCTTGGGAAAGCTACCTTGACGGTTACAGCGGACTTGTAAATGCACCAACCGGTTTTGGCAAAACGTTTTCTTTATTCTTAGCTGTTTTAATCGAAGGATTAAATGAGCATGCGGGCATTAAAAATAAAAAAGTCAAGCACAATTTACGTCTAATATGGATAACCCCATTGCGTTCTTTGGCGAAAGATATTGCCAGGGCGATGAGAGAGACACTCTTAGCTCTTGATATAGATTGGCATGTCGGTGTTCGAAATGGAGACACCCCGCAATCGGAGAAATTACAGCAGAAAAAATCCATGCCCGAAATTCTACTCATCACGCCAGAAAGTTTGCACCTTTTGCTCGCGCAAAAAGATTCTTCTGCCCTATTTAAAAAATTAAGATGTATTGTTGCCGATGAATGGCACGAACTTTTAGGAAGCAAACGCGGTGTTTTAGTGGAGCTTGCGGCCTCTAGAATTAAGGGTTTACATCTCCAAGATAATATCGAGCAACTTAAACTTTGGGGAATTTCTGCCACCATCGGCAATATAGAAGAAGCACTGGAAGTGTTGGTTCCGGGAGCAAATGCTAAAAAAGTAATCATAAAAGCAAATTTAGAGAAGAAGATAATCATCAAATCCATCCTTCCAGATAAAATTGAAACTTTGCCTTGGGCGGGGCATTTGGGTCTAAAATTGGCCTATAAACTTTTGCCAATTATAGAGAAGAGCAAAACCACACTTATATTTATCAATACGCGGGGGCAAGCCGAAATGTGGTATCAGCACCTCCTCAACTTAGATCCAAACCTTGCAGGCAGACTTGCAATCCACCACGGATCTATTGATTTTACCTTGCGTAATTGGATTGAAGATGCGCTTCATTCTGGACAATTGAAGGCTGTTATTGCAACTTCTTCTTTAGATTTAGGCGTAGATTTTAAACCTGTAGATACGGTTGTGCAAGTAGGATCTCCGAAAGGTGTTGCTCGTTTTCTGCAACGTGCAGGGCGGTCTGGGCACTCGCCAAATGAGACTTCAAAAATCTATTTCTTGCCGACGCACGCACTCGAACTGGCAGAGGCAGCAGCCATAAAAGAAGCTGCAAAAACCAATAATATAGAAAGTAGAGAGCCATTTATGATGGTATTTGATACATTGATACAGTATTTGGTAACGCTAGCGATCGGCGATGGTTTCGATGATAAAATAATCTATAAGGAAGTTCTCAACACAAATGCGTTTAAATACCTTTTACCAGAAGAATGGGCCTGGGTAATGCAGTTTATTACCACTGGCGGCGAAAGTTTAGGCGCCTACAACGATTTTAAAAAAGTAGCGAAGGATGATGATGATGGATTATGGAAAGTGAAAAGTAGACAACTGGCAATGCGTCATCGGCTACATATTGGAACCATTGTGAGCGACGCCATGCTAAAAGTAAAATTTCTTTCGGGAGGTTATATTGGCATGGTAGAAGAGTATTTTTTAACCAGATTAAAAGTCGGAGATAATTTTAGACTGGCAGGTCGAGTATTAGAATTTATTCAGATTAAAGACATGACCGTGATTGTAAGGTTATCGAAAAAAACAAATGCAGTCTCGCCAAGTTGGAATGGAGGAAGGTTGCCGTTGTCCTCTAACCTTGGTGCAGTATTACGAAAAAAATACAACGAGGCACTAGACAAAACGCATCAAGATGAAGAATTAGATTGCATTTATCCACTATTTTTACTACAAGAAAGACGGTCTCACGTTCCAAGAAATGACGAATTGCTTATTGAATTGATTAACAATAAAGAAGGCTTCCACCTTTTTGCTTATCCGTTTGAAGGGAGGTTAGTGCACGAGGTTTTGGCTGCTTTGGTGGCTTATCGATTGAGTAAATTATTACCCATTACCTTCTCAATTGCGATGAACGATTACGGTTTTGAATTGCTCAGCGATACGGAAATTCCGATGGATGAATCTATAGCATACGAAGTTTTCTCGCCAAAAAACTTAACCGAAGACATTACACTGAGTATAAATTCGACGGAAATGGCTCGACGAAAGTTTAGAGACATTGCCTGTATAGCTGGCTTGGTTTTTCAAGGTTATCCGGGAAAATACGTGGCCAATAAACATCTTCAGTCATCAGCAGGTTTGTTTTTTAATGTGTTTAGCGATTATGATAAACATAATTTACTTTTGCGCCAGGCTTATGATGAGGTATTCTATCAGCAGTTAGAAGAACCGCGATTGGCAGCGGCATTGGAGCGCATACAAAACGCTGCAATTGTAATTACGAATCCAACTAGCTTTACGCCATTGTCTTTTCCGATTAAGGTTGATAGCTTGCGAGAGAACATGAGTTCTGAAGAGTTAGAAAATCGCATTGCAAATATGACCGCAGAATCAGAAAGAAATTTAGCATGACAGTTACGGTTAAAGGAGAAGAAATAGTTTTAGACAAAGAGCGAGCAATATATTTACCACAACATGGTCTACTTGCAATAAGCGATTTACATCTGGGGAAATCCGCACATTTTAGGCAAGCTGGTCTAAACGTCCCGGCAACCATCTCGCAAAATGATTTACAAAGGCTAGATGTGCTATTGTCAAAATATAATCCTAAAACATTGTTAATTAATGGAGACATGTTTCACCATGGATTAAATGCCGACATCTACGAATTTAAGGCATGGCGAAAGGCGCGAAGTACGATTAAATTTCTGTTGGTAAAAGGCAATCACGATTTATTAAATGCATCCGAGTATGACGACATGAATATTGAGGTTGAGGATTCTAGTTTTTGCTTAGGTCCATTTTGTTTTATTCACGATGCGCCAAAATGTACAGCGGAGGAACTTTACCCGATCAGCGGACACATACATCCAGGAGTGACTGTTTTTGGTAAAGCAAAGCAGCGCTTAAAATTTCCATGCTTTTATTTTGGGAATGAATACGCAATTCTTCCTGCATTTAGTTGTTTTACAGGGCTATACAAAATCAAGCCGAAAAAAAATGAGCGTATTTTTGCCATCACTCCTAATGCGGTGGTTGAAGTTTAGCGCAGGATCTTTTTTGCTTTTCAAAAAAATTTAGGTTAAAAAGCTGCCTTAACATAAAAATTCTGTTATTTTTATAGAAACAATTTTTATATAGATGGATGTTAAAAGAGTCTTAATCGCAGTTGACAACAGTACATGTTCTGAAAAAGCAGCGAGGGTAGGTTATGAAACGGCCCTTCAATTTGGAGCTGAAGTTGCTTTGGTAAATATTGTAGAACCTATCCCTGCAAATGTGAACCCAGATTTAACGCTCGCGCCGGTTTTTCTGGAAACCTACGACAACAGTAAAGAAAATAGTGATTTTTTGCTAAAAGAAATCGAATTAAAGTTTGCGCAAGGTACTAAAACTACTTATCTATCTGCTGTAGATACCGCCGCACATGGGATCATAAAGCAAGCTGAAGAGTGGTCGGCTGATTTAATTGTAATTGGAACTTATGGCAGAAGTGGTCTCTATCACTTTTTAATGGGGAGCGTTGCGGAGCATGTGGCAAGAAAGTCAGCTTGCCCTGTACTCATCATTCCAAACAAATGGGAAGAAGAGAACAATGAACTTTGAAAAGTGAGCTCACCGATGCCAGAAGCGTCTACAATAGAAGACTAACGTAAAAAAGTATCAAAACGAGTAAGGCGTCGAAGGACGCCTTACTCGTTTAATTAGTCAAATAAAACCAGATTCTAAGCCTTGAAACAGCTTATCCTTCTTGGTGCAACCAATTCTTTTTAACCAACAGTTCTTCTTCAGTCTCTCTTACATCTTCATCGTCTACACAGCAATCTACAGGACAAACCGCAGCACACTGTGGCTCATCATGAAAACCTTTACATTCTGTGCACTTATCAGAAACGATGTAATACACTTCATCAGAAACCGCCTCTTGAGAATCTCCTGCATCTATCTGCTGATTTCCAAAATCAATAATTCCGGTCAAATTTGTCCCATCAGAAAAACGCCAAGCTGCACCGGCATCATATATTGCGTTATTTGGGCATTCTGGCTCGCAAGCACCACAATTTATACACTCGTCTGTTATTTTAATTGCCATGTTATCGTCTTATTCTTTCCGCTTCTTTACCTTTGTTTGCAAATATAACACATATACATTAAATATTAATTCTAAATATGTCAGCATTATCACAAGAAAAAGCAATAGTTGCCTTTAAAAAATTGGGGAGCTGGTTTAGAAATCCATCAGAGGTGCTTGATCAAGCTATAGAAAATGCCAAACAATATAATGCATGGTTTACGCCAGAATATGTTAAAAAATCTGTAGAAGCATTAGGCTTAATGCTAAATGATGCAGATATGGATACTTGGATGAGTAAAATCAGCTTTGCTAAAACACCAAAAAAAATTGGGATTATTATGGCAGGAAACATTCCTTTGGTAGGCGTCCATGATGTTCTTTGCGTTTTGGCGACAGGCAACATTGCCTTGATAAAGCTTTCCTCTGCAGATGAAAAATTGATGGAAATGGTGCTTTATCAGCTCGTTTATTTTGAAACGGCCTTTTCTACGCACATTCAATATATAGAAAGATTGAAAAATTTTGATGCAGTAATTGCAACAGGAAGTAATAATTCTTCTAGGTATTTTGATTATTATTTTGGTAAAGTGCCGCACGTCATACGCAAAAACAGAAATAGCGTTGCCATTCTAACGGGTACTGAAGACAGTAACTCTTTGCAAAATTTAGGAGCTGACATCTTTGATTACTTTGGACTGGGCTGCAGAAACGTTTCAAAGATTTACGTACCTGAAGGGTACAACTTTAAGCATTTTTTCGAGGGAATTGAGCGCTTTGTAGGGGTGAAAGATCACTTTAAATACAACAACAACTATGACTACCATAAATCTATTTTTTTAGTTAACGGAGACAAACATTTAGACAATGGCTTTTTACTTTTAAAGAAGGATCAAAGCACAAGTTCTCCGCTAGCGGTTTTATATTATGAAGAATATAATGACTTAACTACTCTGGAGCAAAAATTGTCTGAAGACGCGGATTTAATGCAATGTATTGTTTCTGAAACACACCTAAACATCGAAACCTCTCCATTTGGCCAAAGCCAACAGCCAAAGCTTTGGGATTATGCAGACCATGTAAATACCATAGATTTTTTAGCGGGGTTAAATTGATTTTATAAAGAAAAATTAATTATTAAAATTTATTGAGATATTGCAGAAAATCACAAATAAGAAATGCAATACGTCCTTCGGATAGGTTTATTTCTGGTTGTTCTAATCTTCACTAAACAAGTTGTTGCACAACAAATTTGTTCTGGATCCCTCGGAGATCCAATTGCCGGTGCGGGTACGGATTTTGGAAGGGGACAAAGTAACTTTGGGCCTCCTTCGTCAACTAATACGACCTATCGATATGTGGAAGGAACCCCTGATGATGGAGAATATACTTTAACAAAAAGCACCAATGGTTTAAATTCAGGTTGGTTACAAAATATAAAAAATCATACACCAAACGATCTAGATGGGTATATGATGGTGGTAAACGCGAGTTTTACCAAAGATATTTTTTATTCGTCCGTTGTTAGAGATCTTTGCCCCGGAACCACTTATGAGTTTGGCGCCTATATTATAAATATTTTGAGAGGTACGGGGATAAAGCCTAATGTACACTTTGCTGCGTATGATTCGAGTCACAACTTGCTTGCTAGTTACACTACAGGCGACATTCCGGAGGGAGGGCCAAATGATTGGAAGAAATACGCACTAATTTTTAAAACCATCGGCGGTGGCGGAGCTGTAACCATAGAATTAAGTAATGAAAATCCTGGCGGGGGCGGCAACGATTTAGCTTTAGACGATATTACGTTTAGAGCTTGCGGACCACAGGTAATAACCATGGTAGATGACGAGATAAAGCCTAGCGCCGATGCATGTTATGGTATAAATAAATCTGTCAAATTGAAAGCAAGCGTATCTCCCGGTTACACGGATCCGGCCTACCAATGGCAGGTTGATAACGGTTTAGGTTATACCGATATACCGAGAGAAACCAACCTAATTCTGAATTTAGACACACGCTCATTTAGTATCGGAACTTATAATTACCGAGTACGTGTTGCTGAACGCATCAACATCGGTTCGACAAAATGCAGTGTATTTGGCTACCCCGTTTCTGTAATCGTGCATCCAATCCCTACAGCTATTGCAGCTGTTACCAACAGGGTTTGTGTAGGAGAATCCCTTCACCTTGCAGCAACCGGCGGAACCGCTTACTCATGGACGGGACCTGAAGGTTTTACTTCTACCGAGCAAAATCCAATTATCCTCGATGCTCAAGAAAATATGTCGGGCAATTACTCGGTTATTGTTTCGGCAAACGGTTGTAGCTCTATAGCTGCCAGCACAGAAGCAAAAGTTGTAAAGGCTACTGTTGCCAAAACGAACGCACCAAGTGTTACCATTTGCAAAACAGCATCAGCGCAATTGCAAGCAATTTATGATAAAAATTATAGTTACAGCTGGTATCCAACAGATGGCCTCTCAAATGCGAATGTTGCCAACCCAACGGCTTCACCTACAAAAAATACTACCTACACAGTTACGGTAACAAATGGAGTTTGTTCTGCATCAGATACGACGCGAGTACTTCTTGTCGAAAATCCAATCATTACCGCCGGCGCTGACATTAAGCTTTTCTCTGGTCAATCCAAACATTTAGGAGGCAAAATTACCGGAGCAGACTATGATTTTTATTGGACACCAACCGATTTTCTCGACGATCCGAAAAGCCTCAACCCGTTGGCTTCTCCACCAAAAGACATTAAATACACGCTGCACGTAATTTCAAACTTTGGCTGTTTTGATTTGATAAGTAATATTTTTGTAACAGTTTACCCAGAAATCATCATTCCAACTGCCTTTTCTCCAAATGGAGATGGAATTAACGATACTTGGATGATTGCAGCTGCCGGTGCTTTCGAACATGCAAAAATTAAAATTTTTAATAGATATGGAAATTTGGTCTACCAGAACGACGGCGTATTCACCTCATGGGATGGAAAATACAAAGGGATGATATTGCCGACAGGTGTTTATTATTACACGGCCTACTTTAATGAAGATTTTAAGACTTTTAGCGGTTCGATAACGTTGCTAAGATAAAACAGGCTATGTTCCTTTCGCTTGTCGGTTTGAAATGCTATTTTTGACAAAAATGTATGTTATCAAAGTAAAAGGCATCGCCAAAATACCAGATTATGTGCAACTGCGCGACGAAAAATTTACGCTGTTGGCTTATTTTAGGGTAGATAGACCAGAAAAGGCGCTAGAAAAACTTGGCTTAACAGATAGCATTGAACAAATAATGGAAATAATTAGAGATTTGCCTTTTGGCAAAATCGCTAAATTAGAATTATAAAATGATGAGTAACGAAGTAATCCAATTACATAATGTGGATGTTTTTCAGCAAAAACACTTAGTACTTTCCAACGTAAACCTTCACATTTCTAAAGACGAATTTGTATTTCTAATTGGCCAGACAGGTTCTGGAAAAAGCAGTTTACTCAAAGTGTTGTATGGAGATTTACACATTGGAAATGGTGAAGGAAACATTGCAGGTTTTGACCTAAGAAAATTAAAAGAAAGCCAAGTACCTTTTTTACGACGTAAATTAGGGGTAGTTTTCCAAGACTTCCAACTTCTTACAGATAGAACAATAGAAAAAAATCTAGAATTTGTACTGAAAGCAACTGGCTGGAAAGATCAAAAGTTGATTAGCGAACGCATAAAAGATGTGTTGGATAAAGTAGGATTGAGATCTAAGATAAAAAAAATGCCTCATGAAATTTCTGGAGGTGAACAACAGCGAATAGTAATTGCCAGAGCTTTGTTAAACGATCCAGAAATCATTCTTGCCGACGAGCCCACAGGCAATTTGGATCCTGAAACTTCAGAGGAGATTGTAAATCTATTGAAACAGATAAGTCATAATGGTACTGCCGTTTTAATGGCTACACATGATTACCACATCATTAGAAAAAACCCATCGCGCATTATTAAGTGTGAGAATGGAGTGATCCATGAAGATGCTCAGATAAGCTAAAATTACTGACATACGTCAGTTTATCAGCCAACACCGTCATAACTTTTTTTGCAAAACTGCCAGCATGGCTGATTTTTCCGTATGGCAAACAAGTTGTTATCAAATTAAAAAATTAAGCCATTTTATGTTTAATATGAAAAAGAATACAAGTAAAGAGGAAATGGAAGATAAGCTTGAAGATACCAACGAGCAGATCCAACAGGATGATGAAATAAATGCGCCCGAAGAGGAAAATGTTGAAGTAGATGAAGTTTCAATCTTAAAAAGTGAGATAGACCAACTTAATGATAAATATTTGAGGCTTTACGCTGAATTTGACAATTTTAAAAGGCGGACACAAAAAGAGCGGATAGAATTATTGCAAACCGCAGGGAAAGATGTGATTGTATCTTTATTGCCGGCATTAGATGATTTCGATCGGACTTTAAAAGCAATGGACAGCGGTTCGGATATGAAACCAATTAAGGAGGGCATATTATTGGTCGATACAAAATTAAAGAATATCCTCGCCCAGAGAGGTCTTAAAGCGGTGGAAAGTTTACATAAGGACTTTGATACGGATTTTCACGAAGCCATTACCACCATTCCCGCCCCATCGAAGGAATTAAAAGACAAGGTGATAGATGAGGTGGAAAAAGGATATACATTAAACGACAAAGTTATTCGTTTTGCAAAGGTAATTGTGGGTGGATAGTTTAAGTTAGTTAGTAAGATTTTAAAACCCTGTATAAATCTAGAGGTTAGCAAATCTATTTAACTTGCTGTAATTGAATAAGTAAGAAAATGAGCAAAAGAGATTATTACGATATTTTAGGGATAACCAGAACTGCGTCTGCCGATGAAATTAAAAAGGCATATCGCAAAATGGCCATAAAACATCACCCCGATAAAAATCCTGGTGATGCGAAAGCTGAAGAAAATTTCAAGGAAGCGGCAGAAGCTTATGAAATTCTAAGCAATGCAACAAAAAAAGCTAGATACGATCAATATGGTCATGCTGGTGTTGGTGGGGCAAGTGGTGGTGGATATGGAGGGGCCGGCATGAATATGGATGACATTTTTAGCCAGTTTGGCGATGTTTTTGGAGGTCACAATCCCTTTGAGAGTTTTTTTGGAGGCGGCGGTCAGCAACGTTCTGGAAGGCGTGTTGCAAAGGGTTCTAATTTACGAATTAAAGTAAAATTAAATCTAGAGGAAATTGCACACGGCGCTGAAAAGAAAATTAAGGTTAACAAATTAAATCCATGCAAAACGTGCGATGGAACCGGTGCAAAAGATAAATCTTCGGTCACCACGTGCAATACATGCGGCGGAAGTGGCCAAGTTAGACGTGTTACCAATACTATTTTAGGTCAGATGCAAACTGCCTCTACCTGTCCTACTTGTAACGGAAGTGGACAACAGATCACTGCCAAATGTAATGTTTGCCATGGCGATGGAGTAACCCGTGGAGAAGAAACAATTACCATTAACATACCTGCCGGTGTAAGCGAAGGCATGCAATTAAGCATGAGCGGAAAGGGAAACGCTGCTCCAAATGGAGGAATTCCGGGAGATTTGATTATTTTAGTAGAAGAAAATCCACACGAGAGTTTAAAAAGAGAAGGAAATAATATCGTATATGACCTCCATTTGAGTTTTGTAGACGCTGCACTAGGGATGAGCATTGAGGTGCCAACCATCGATGGAAAAGCAAAAATTAAGATAGAACCCGGTACCCAAAGCGGAAAGTTGCTTCGATTAAAGGCTAAAGGTTTGCCAGAGGTTAATTCGTATCATCGTGGCGATCAGATTATACATATAAACATTTGGACCCCAAAAGCTTTAAGCAGCGAGGAGAGAGATGCCTTGGAAAATCTAAGAGATTCTCCAAACTTTAAACCCCAACCCGGCAAAAATGATAAGAGTTTTTTCGAAAAAATGAAAGAGTATTTCGAATAAAGAACCAACTAAAAAACAAAAAAAACCGATATGTTTATCGGTTTTTTTTGTTTCTGGATATTGCTTTAAAATTAGAAAGCTTAAAACTAGCCATCGAATTTATTGTTTAGAAAGAAACGTTGAAGAATTATGATAAAGAAAATTTTAGGAAAAACAGGCTTAGAGATAGCACCAATAGTAGTTGGCGGAAATGTCTTTGGTTGGACAATAAATGAGCAGGAATCTTTCAAAATGCTAGATGCTTTTAGTGACCATGGTTTCAATTTTATAGATACAGCTGACGTATATTCTAGATGGAAAGAAGGCAACGAAGGTGGGGAATCTGAAACGATAATTGGGAAATGGCATAGTCAACATCAAAACAGACAAAACATCGTCATTGCAACCAAAGTTGGAATGGATGCAGGTGAAGGACCAAACCTTAATCGAGATTACATCATCAAACAAGCAGAAAAATCCTTAAAACGTCTTAAAACAGATTATATTGATCTATATTTTTCTCACCAAGACGACGAGAATTTGCCTGTTGACGAACCTCTTCGTGCTTATGAAGAATTAATTAAAGCCGGAAAAGTAAGATTTATCGGTGCGTCCAATTTTTCTGCACCCAGATTGGAAGAAGCATTAATATCTGCAACTCAGAACCACCTGCCACAATATACGGTTTACCAGCCCGGATATAGCCTCATGGAGAAAGAAGAATTTGAAGAAGACCATGAACGGATTTGTTTAGAACATGGACTAGCTGTGGTAAGTTACTTTTCTCTAGCCGCAGGATTTTTAACTGGAAAGTATCGATCTAAAGAAGATTTAGGGAAAAGTGTTAGAGGCCAAAAGGTGGAAAAATACTTAAACGAAAGAGGTTTCAATATTTTAAAAGCGCTAGACACAGTCGCAGCTAAACATAACTGCTCACAAGCGGCGGTTGCCTTAGGATGGCTAATTTTCCACCCCTCTATTACAGCTCCTATCGCTAGCGCAACCACTCTTTCACAGTTAAATTCATTCGTAGAAGCTGCCAGTTTGAATATGGATCCGTCTGACATTTCTCTCTTGGACAAAGCAAGTATATATTAGAAAAAGGGTATATTTATTTACTCATTTTTCCCCTTGAAAAAGTGATTAATACAAATACCACAAACACCCTATGTACGAAAAACCTTTAACATTTTTACCAAAGCTGGCGCTTGTACTTTTCTGCCTCTTGGCTACAGGCTTTATTTTGGTTTTAGGCCGTCCATTATTAGCACCGCTCTGTTTTTCATTGTTGATGTCTATGCTTTTGCTCCCTGTTTCAAAGTTTCTGGAGCAGAAAATAAAATTTAGATCTGGCTTTGCTAATGTTATTGCTGTATTATTTATGGTAATTGTTCTTGGGGGTATTGTGTTCTTCTTTGGCAATCAGCTTAGCAAGCTTTGGGAAGATTGGCCCCTATTAAAACAAAAGGCTAATATTTCTTATCACGATCTTCAACATTGGATTTCGCATACATTTGGCGTAAATACTCAAAAACAATTAAATTATTTAAATGACAGTACAGAAAAAGCACTTGCTACGAGTGCGGCAATTGTTGCTACCACGCTTGCCACTGTTTCTTCAACCGCTCTTTTTATTGGATTTACGCTATTGTTTACTTTTTTTATTTTAAATTACAGAAAGAGTCTCTATTTATTTCTAATTTCTGTTTTTAAGGAAGAACATAAAAAAAATGTCGTAATCATTGTAAACCAAATCCAGTCCATCATTAAAAAGTATATTATTGGGCTATTTCTGCAAATGTTTATCGTGGTAACCATTATAACGCTCGGGCTAACGATTCTGGGTGTTAAATATGCAATATTATTAGGCATTATTGCCGGAATTTTTAATGTGGTCCCTTATATAGGTATTTTTACCGCGCTAATTATCAGCTGCTTAATTACCTTTGCTACAGCCGGTGCCGGAAAAGTTCTGTTTGTATTTGCTTTGTTTATTGGCACCCATGCCCTTGATGCAAATATTTTGATGCCAACCATTGTTGGCTCCAAGGTGAAGATTAACCCGCTTATAGCTTTTGCTGGCATTGTGGTTGGAGAGATGATTTGGGGAATTTCAGGGATGTTTCTTTGTATACCATATTTAGCTATGATAAAAATTATTTTTGATAGAGTAGACTCTTTAAAGCCTTGGGGAATCTTAATGGGTTCTGAAAAAAGTATTGTACAAAAAATAAGATTGCCAAATCTAAAAAGAAAACGAAAAATTATAAAACCAATTGAATAGCTGGAATCAGCTTTTTGCTCATTAGCTTTAACATGCCAAACAATCCAATACCTCAACCTGAAAATACTCCTGCAACAGCATTTGTTCGATTGCTAAGCGTTTTAGAAACATTGCGAGTTCAATGCCCGTGGGATAAAAAGCAGACGATTGAAACATTGCGTCACTTAACCATAGAGGAAACGTATGAGCTTTCCGACGCCATTTTAGAAGGTGATAAAGAGGAGATAAAAAAAGAACTCGGAGATTTAATGATGCATTTGGTTTTCTATTCGAAGATAGCGGCAGAAAATAAGGATTTCGACATTACAGATGTGCTAAATAGCGTTTGTGAAAAACTCATCAACAGACATCCACATATTTATAGTGATGTGGAAGTCGCCGATGAGGAGGATGTTAAGCGCAACTGGGAAAAGATAAAATTAAAAGAGGGCAATAAATCTGTCCTTGCTGGCGTGCCAATCTCTATGCCGGCTTTGGTAAAAGCAGCTCGGATTCAGGAAAAAGCTAGAGGTGTCGGCTTCGACTGGGAAGACAAAAGCCAGGTGTGGGAAAAAGTATTGGAAGAGATTGATGAATTTAGAGCAGAAATAGAGGTAGTTTCTGGAGAAATAGATTCAGAAAAAGCAGAAGCTGAATTTGGCGACGTCTTGTTTTCTCTAATTAACTATGCGCGTTTTGTAAACATCAACCCAGAAAATGCACTGGAAAAGACCAACAGAAAATTTATAAAGCGTTTTCAATTTTTGGAGCAAAAAGCCAGAGAGTCAGGTAAAGAGTTAGCCGATATGACTTTGAATGAAATGGACATATTTTGGGAACAGGCTAAGAAACAATAACTTTACTAAGTCAATTGACTTTAAGCATTAAAATTGAGGTATTTTTTCCACATTGCCTATCATGGGCGAACTTACAGAGGTTGGCAAAGACAGCCGGACGTTAACAGTGTTCAAGAAGTTTTAGAACGCACACTTTCGAACATTTTAAAAAAATCGATCTCTATCATCGGTTGCGGCCGCACAGATGCAGAAGTACATGCCGCACAGTTTTTCTTTCACCTAGATTTAGATGAATGGCCTACCTTTGATTTACTTTTTAGATTGAATAAATCGCTTCCAGATTCGATCGCTGTTTTCGATATTATACCCGTAGAAAATAAAAGTCATGCGCGTTTTGATGCTGTACAGCGAAAATACGACTATTTCATTCACACTCGAAAGGATCCTTTTTTAAAAGAGAATAGCTCGTTTTATCAAATTGAAAGTTTAAATTTTGATAAAATGAATACGGCAGCTGCGCTGTTGCCAACTTATAGAGATTATAGAGCCTTTTGTACCCAACCAGATAAAAACGAACACACCCTTTGCAAAGTTTCTGAGGCCTTATTTTACATAAACGCTGATGGAAATCGAATACGCTTTCACATTACAAGCAATAGGTTCCTGGCCAAAATGATAAGAATATTGGTGGGTAAACTATTAAAAATTGGACAAGGGGAGTTGAGTATTGATGAATTTGAAAGCCATTTAATTAGCCTTGAACCGCCAAAATTATTTGAAGTAGCGCATCCAACTGGACTTTTTTTATCAAAGGTGACTTACCCATATTTAAACTTAAAACCGAGCGCAAATTACATGCTTGATCTAAAATCCGAGGATTGGGAACCTATTTAGCTTTTCTTTTAAGCAAAATTACGTTAACCACAACAACGACCTATTTTTTTGTCCAATTTAGGTTGGAAAAATAGATAGTTGATGTGGAATGAACCCGGGAGCTGTTGCAAAATCTCGCCAAATTCCACTAAATTATCATTTAAATCGAATTGCCTTAAGCGGAGAAACTTTACTGATTAAAAAAGATGGGATAACCAATACCACTAAGCAGATCACAATGGTAAGGATATTTAGCAGCACGACATCCATAAAATGAAACTCTACGGGCACATAAGACAAAAAATATGATGATTGTTCGAGTTTAAATACATGGGTGCTTGATTGTATAAACCCTAATCCTAAACCTAAGATATTTCCTAAAATTAACCCGATAATAATTAGGTAAGCTGCATTGTACAGAAATATCTTCATGATGCTTTTGTTGCTTGCTCCAAAAGATTTTAACATTCCGATCATGTTGGTTCGCTCTAAAATCATGATAAGCAATGCAGTAACCATGTTTATTACGCCCACAATAAGCATCAGAACAAGCAATACGGTAGTGTTTACGTCTAACAAACCAAGCCAAGTAAAAATGTTTGGATAATTTTCTTTTACAGAATACGAGCGAAGATTGTTTGGAAGGTTTTCGAAAATTTGTTGTGCAACGGGTTGTAGGTTCGAAAAGTTTTTGATGCTGATTTCTATGCCGCCAATTTCATCTGGCTGCCAATTATTCAGTCTCTTTACGATGTTAATATCTCCTAAAACAAACCCTTTATCTATATCCTCTACTCCTATCTCATAGATCCCGACCACCTTAAATTTTCTTCGTCGCGGTGGATCTTGCACAAAATACATGATAAAATCATCACCGATTTTTAGTTTGAGTCGCTTTGCAGTATAGTTCGATATAAGCAATTCTTTCATCGCCGAAGCACTGTCTGCGAAATTAATTACACGCCCACCTATTAAATGGTTTTTGATGTATGTCCATGGGTAAGTATTGTCTATTCCCTTAAAATTTATACCTTCAATCTCTGCATTAGCCGCTAAAATGGCCGGTTTGGTAGCGAAAGGATAAAAATTGGCAATTTGATTATTGGCTTTTAACTGCCTTTTTAAACTGTCGGTAAATAGAATCGGTGAGTGCTCAAACGAATTGTTTAGATCATACCTAATCACTTCAACATCTCCAATAAAGCCCCTAACCTTATATTCTATCTGCGTTTTAAAGCCTTTAATAATTGCCACAGACAGCACCATCACGGCTAAACTAAGCATTACGCCGACAATGGCGATGCGCACAATAAGTTTGGAAAACTTTCTTTCAGACTTAATTGCAATGCGTTTAGCTATAAAATATTCGAAATTCAAGGTTTATAAATTTGTATTTTAGCAAAAATGCTCAAATCATTTTAAAAAGCCATATTTTAGTTTTTTTTTTAAAGTTGGAGTTATAAGATTCGCGCTAGAACAACCTTTAATTAATAATTCAAATAGATCTTTCCATAATGAAAAACTATCTTATACTTAGTTGCTTCTTATTTACTTGGTTTTCTGCCTGTAGCGAGCCCGTACCTAGTGAAAATAAGGAAGCGGTAAAAGCATTGGTTGATAAAAAGATAGCTGTTACTGCCGATTCAATAAAGACAGGCGCAGAACAAACAGCTCAATATTTGCCTCTATTAAAAGGTAAGAAAGTTGGTATGGTGGTAAACCCAACATCTATTATTGGTCAAAAAACTCTTGTCGACAGCCTATTGAAACTGGGCATAAAAATTGAAAAAATATTTGGTCCTGAGCATGGGTTTAGGGGAAATGAAAGTGCGGGAATTAGTGTGGCCGATGATGTGGATACCGAAACTGGCATTAAAATTATTTCCTTATACGGAAAACACAGCAAGCCAACCAAAGAAGATTTGGAAGACATCGACGTGATGATTTTCGATATTCAGGATGTTGGCGTTCGGTTTTACACATACATCAACACAATGCAATATGTAATGGAAGCTTGTGCCAACAACAACACGCCACTTATTATTTTAGATAGACCTAATCCAAATGGATATTTAATTGACGGGCCAATATTAGATCCGAAATTTAAGTCAGGCATTGGTCTGCAACCTATCCCAATAGCGCATGGCCTTACCATTGGAGAGTATGCCCAAATGCTGAATGGTGAAGGCTGGTTAAAGGATAAGGTTAAATGCGATATTAGGATTATCAAGGTTGCGAACTATGCCCACGATATGGATTATGTATTGCCTGTCAAGCCGTCACCAAACTTAAATACGCAGCAGTCTATTCTACTTTACCCAACAACATGCTTATTTGAGGGCACTTATTTGAATCATGGTCGTGGCACGCAATTCCCTTTTACTGTTGTCGGAGCACCATATTTTAAAGGTATTTTCGACTTTAGTTTTACGCCGGAAAGCATAAAAGGAATGTCAGAAACGCCTATCTTCCGAGATCGGGTTTGTTACGGATTAGATTTAAGAACTGCCGATATGGTTGAGATTAAAAAAAGCAAACAGCTACAACTGCAATGGTTGATAGAACTTTATCAGAAATCACCAAATAAAGGAGATTTTTTCAACAACAAATTGAGCAACCAAATGGGCGTTATTGAGCGACTTGTGGGCGTTGCAGATTTTAGAAAACAGATTGAAGGAGGCAAAACGGAAAAAGAGATTCGGGCAAGCTGGGAATCAGGGCTAAATAAATATAAAGAAATGAGGCAAAAGTATCTTCTTTACAAGTAGGCAACTTCCCGCATACCGCGCAAAAAATCTGAACATGTTTTTAAAAACAAACTAGCACTTTCTAGCGTTTGTCAATAACAAATTGCGCAAATAACGCGTGTTTTTCAAAAAAAACTAAATTAGACACATGAGTGGACCAAAAAAAACGAGCGATAAACCGGGGAGTACTTACGAAAATGAGTTGCCGAAAGACCGTGAACCAACTGATCATAAAACGGTTAAAAAACCTGAGGACAAACATTACATCAAAGAAGAACCACATTATAAAGATCCAGCCAAGCAGCGAGAAAATGATGAGCAGCCTGTTCATCCAATTAAAGAAGCGCCGGAAGAGGATTAATGCTTCTTTTGGATTTTATTTGCGTCTTTTAAAAAAGAAAGTAAAACCTTCTCATCTTCATATAATGCAGGTGGATTCTTGGCATCCGCTTTATTCAACTTTTTGATATATTTATCGAGGTTATTTTCCTCATAAGCAGTAATAAGCAAAGGATAAACGTAAGAACTTTTACAAACCGCGCGCGTGTTGCCCAACTTAGAAGCCACACAATCTAAAACGGATACAATCTGTTTTTTGGTAGCTGTGGTGCTTAAAGTAGATGCGTCTTGAGAACATTTCGCAAATTGTCTTAGGGCTTCCAGCGTTCCTCCCCATGTTCTAAAATCTTTTGCAGTAAAATCATCACCCGTGATTTCTTTGATGTACTGATTTATTTTTCCAGAATCTATTCCACGGTGTTCTTTGCCATCCGCGTAATATTGGAAGAGCTGTTGGCCAGGAATATCCCTGCATTTTTTAACTAATCCTGCCAATTTTCTATTTGTAAATTCTAAATCTTGGTGCACGCCTTTTTTGCCTACAAAGGTCATTTTAATCTTATTTCCTTCAATTTTTACATGCTTATCTCTAAGTGTGCTTAAGCCAAAAGACCCGTATAATTGCTTATAACTTTCGTTTCCAACCCTGATAAGCGATTGTTGTAGTACTTCTACGCAAATGGCCAGCACTTTGCGCTCATCAAAGCTTTTCCGCTTTAAATCCTTAGCGAGATGTTTACGCGCCTCAGGTAGTGCTTTACCAAATTCTAGTAGATTGTAATATTTATTTTCAGATCTACGGCTGGTCCACTTTGCATGGTATTTATACTGTTTGCGCCCCGCTAAATCTATGCCCGTAACCTGCAAATGGGCATTTGGTTTCGCTGCAATCCACACGTTTCGCCAAGCAGGTGGAATTACAAGTGCGTTAATCCTATCGAGATGATTTGAATTATTAATCACTTCTCCCTTTTCGTTGTGATAAGAAAAGTGTCCCGTTTTCCCCTCCCGATAAAATCCAGGAGAGCTATCATTTGTATAAATTAAACCACTTGCCTTAACTTCGTCTAGATCTGGAGCCATGTTTTTATGGAGGAATAAATATTTTTAGTTATTTTGTCGCATTAAAACATAGCTTAATGAAAATAGTTTTTATGGGTACGCCAGAATTTGCAGTTGCATCTTTAGCAGCGATTATAACTGCCGGAATCGAAGTTGCGGCAGTTGTTACTGCGGCTGATAAACCTGCGGGTCGTGGTCAAAAACTGAATGAAAGTGCTGTGAAGAAATTCGCAATAGAAAACAACATACCTGTTTTGCAACCACTTAAACTAAGAGATGAGCATTTTCTTGAAGAGTTGAGGGGATTTGACGCAGATTTATTCGTTGTAGTTGCATTTAGAATGTTACCAACCATTATTTGGAAAATGCCTAAGCAAGGTACAATAAATCTACACGGTTCTTTGTTGCCACAGTATCGAGGAGCTGCACCTATAAACCACGCCATTATAAATGGCGAATTAGAAAGTGGCGTGACCACTTTTTTTATAAAAGAGGAAATTGATACAGGCGACATTATTTTTAAAAGCAGCGTTTCAATAAGTGATGAAGAGACCGCAGGAGATTTACATGACAAATTGATGCAGGAAGGCGCTAACCTTCTTGTTAAAACAATTAAAGCAGTTGAAAATGAAGACATTAATGAACAACCCCAGCAGATTAGTGAACTGTTGAAATTTGCGCCAAAAATTTTTAAAGAAGATTGTAAAATCAATTGGAACGACAGCTGCAAAAATGTGTATAATTTTATTAGAGGACTAAGTCCTTACCCAACCGCCGTGACTCAATTAAATGGAAAAATTTTAAAAGTTTTTAAATCCGCTATAGAATCCACATCGCCAGCAGAGGAAGCTGGAGCATTTAAAACGGATGGTAAAACTTTCCTAAAGTTTGCAACGCAAGATGGTTATGTCCATTTACTCGATTTACAATATGAAGGCAAAAAACGGATGCAAGTCGACGATTTTCTACGCGGTGTGCGCCTTTAAAATTACACTCAGACTTATCATTAACCTCTATTCTCAAGTATTTGATCCATAGAAAGCTTTTTTCACTTTACTTTAGTGTTTAAAAAGCACAATCAATGTACTCATAGACCTAGGTGCTCCTGAAGGAAAATTTAAACAACCTAAACTCACCAATTCTCTCAGCATCATCAAACATGTGTATAAATTTTATTTAAAGATGCTGTAATGCCTTAAATATTGGCATTGTTGGTAGATTTTTTGTTATTTTCGCTATCCGCATGTTACACATCCAATCTAAACTCCAAAATACCGATACCTCTATATTCTCCGTCATGTCTGCGATGGCAAAAGAATATGGCGCAATCAACCTTTCTCAAGGATTCCCTGATTTTCCTTGCGATCCAAAGTTAATCGATTCGGTTACGAGCGCAATGTTAGACGGACACAATCAGTATGCGCCGATGGCAGGACTTCCTGCTTTAAGAGATTTTATTTCCAACTATATTTTAGACAACCTTGGCTATAAATTTCACACAGAAGATGAAATTACCATAACCGCAGGCGCCACGCAAGCTATTTTTACAGCAATAGCTGCAACTATAAATTATGGGGATGAGGTGATTATTTTTGAACCCGCATATGATTGTTATGCACCAACCATTAGGCTTTTTGGTGGAATAGTAAAAGCATATCAACTCATTCCCCCTAACTATAGTATTGATTGGCAAATGGTTAAAAAACTGTTTACGTCAAAAACTAAGATGATAATCATAAACAGCCCTCAAAATCCGACAGGAATTACGCTCACTGTTGGAGATATGCAGTCGCTGATAAAATTGGTTGAGGGAACAGATATCGTTTTAATAAGTGATGAGGTTTATGGACATTTAATATTTGACGGAAAAAATTACGAGAGTGTAGTCGGTTATGAAGAGCTACGCGAAAGAAGCTATATTGTTTATTCTTTTGGCAAATTGTTACATGCCACAGGTTGGAAAGTAGGTTTTTGTCTTGCCCCAAAAAAATTAACGGCAGAGTTTAGAAAAGTGCACCAATTTAATATTTTCAGCGTTAATACTCCAATGCAGCAGGGTATATCGAATTACTTGGAAAGAAATAGTCAGCTTGGTGAACTAGCTAATTTTTTTCAGACAAAAAGAGATTTCTTCATAAATCTTCTTTCGAACAGTCGTTTTGAGCTCTTAGCCTGTAACGGATCTTACTTTCAATGTGCAAGTTACCGAAATATAAGTGATGAAAACGATGTTGAATTTACCAGGAGATTGATCAAAGAATTTGGCGTCGCTGCAATTCCTGTTTCGGCATTTTACCAAAACTCAGATGACCATAAGATTGTTCGGTTTTGTTTTGCGAAACAAGATGAAACATTAGTACGTGCGGCAGATAAATTAATGATGGTATAAAAAACACAAAGAATGGCTACTCCAATTTACAAACAAATCGAGAACTTAAAAATCACCATTTTTCAGGCTTATCTTTTTTGGCAAAACGTAGATAAGAACTTACAGAACTTAAGTTTAAAGCTTTCGAGCGGGGTACGAGAGAAGACAGATTTGATTGTCCTACCGGAAATGTTCAGCACGGGATTTACAATGAATGCTGAAGAATTTTTTGAAGAGATGGGAGGCAAAACAATGCAGTGGATGCAAAAAACCGCCCACCAATACAGTTGCGTTGTGGCAGGAAGTTTAATTATAAAAGAGGAAAATAAATTTTACAATAGGCTAATCTGGATGAATGCAGATGGTAGCCATCAAAAATACGATAAAAGGCATCTTTTTGGATTAGGTGAGGAAGATAAAAATTTCTCTTCGGGAAAAGAAAGTGTGATCGTTACATTAAAAGGTTGGAAAATAAGACTGGCAATCTGTTATGATTTACGTTTCCCGGTTTGGATAAGAAATACCGACGCCGCTTACGATATTTTGCTGTTAGTTGCGAGTTGGCCAGATAAACGTTCCGCACATTGGCGCACTTTAATTCCTGCAAGGGCAATAGAAAACCAAAGTTATGTGGTAGGTGTAAACCGTGTTGGGCACGATGGCAATCAAGTTTACCATGGTGGCCATTCTATGGTGATAGATCCGAATGGCAACACCGTTTATTATAAGCCGGAAGATGAAGACCTATATACCACAACTATAAATTATGAAGAAGTTGTAAAAATAAGGCGACAATTGCCTTTTTTGGCAGATGCCGATGATTTTAAAATTATTGATTGAAATGTAGTAGATGACATCTACAGAAATGAACTTATAGCCTTACAAAACTATGTTTAACAGAAGAAGATTCTTAAAAGCCTCTGCCCTTTCAGCGAGCCTTTTTGCAATTGACAAAAAGGGATTTGCAAATGCGATTCCAACTCGCAATAACAAAATACAAGCTTCCCCTATTGTAATTTCTACTTGGGATTTCGGAATCACTGCAAATGCAGCGGCATGGAAAATTCTATCCTCGGGGGGGAAATCTCTAGATGCGGTGGAACAGGGCGTCTGGGTACCAGAAGCAGATCCAAGTAACCAAAGTGTTGGTATAGGGGGTCTGCCGGATCGAGATGGCCATGTTACGCTAGACGCTTGCATTATGGACGAGCAAGGTAACTGTGGATCTGTAACCGCTTTACAACATATTTTACATCCAATTTCCGTCGCTCGGAAAGTAATGGAGAAAACCCCTCATGTAATGCTTACTGGAGATGGCGCATTACAATTCGCTCTAGAACAAGGCTTTAAAAAAGTAAATTTACTCACTGCGCAAAGCGAAAAGGATTGGAAAGAATGGTTAAAAACTGCTAAATACGAGCCTACTGTAAATATTGAGAATAAACTTTATAAAAAAGTGGCTCCACAGAGATTACCAGGTAATAAATACAACCACGATACCATTGGAATGTTGGCTTTAGATGCAAATGGAGATATGAGCGGCGCCTGTACAACAAGCGGTATGGCTTATAAATTATATGGTAGGGTTGGCGACAGTCCGATCATTGGCGCCGGTTTGTACATCGATAATGAAATTGGAGGTGCAACTTCCACAGGCGTTGGCGAAGAAGTTATCAGAAATGTAGGATCTTTTTTGGTTGTGGAGTTAATGCGTCAAGGACATTCGCCAGAAGAAGCGTGTAAAGAAGCAGTTATGCGCATAATTAGACGTAAGCCAGAAACCGCAAAAAACATTCAAGTAGGTTTTTTGGCTATGAATAAGAAGGGCGAATACGGCGCTTTTGCAATACAACAAGGCTTCAGTTTCGCAGTTTGTGACGCGCAAAAACAAGACTTGTTAATTAAAGGCAAAAGTCATTATTAAAATTTTATAACGTATTGGAATGGAGTGAATTTTTCTTCAGAAACTACGAATTTTATAGTTTCGCAGTATATCATAAAAAAAGTCATTCAAGAAATTTCTCTACTAACTGTTCGTAACGGAACGAAGGAAAAAAAAATAATTTAATGAACGTAGCCAGTCTCACAAAATCTTTCGAGTTAGAAATTTGCGCAAACTCTTACAGATCTGCTTTGGCGGCCCAATTGGGCGGAGCCACTCGGGTAGAACTTTGTGATAACTTAGCTGAGGGAGGAACCACTCCTAGTTACGCTCAAATTTCACTCTCAAAAAAAAATCTGCAAATAGAAGTTTGGCCAATTATTAGACCCAGAGGTGGTGATTTTCTATATTCAGAGATTGAATTTCAGTTAATGATAGAAGACATAAAAATTTGTAAATCATTAAATTGTGAAGGGATAGTTACGGGAATTCTTAAGAAGAATGGTGATATAGATGTGGTGCGACTACGTGAGTTGATTGAATTGGCAAAGCCGATAAAGGTTGCTTTCCACCGAGCATTTGACATGTGTAATAATAAGGAAAAAGCCCTTGAGGAACTCATTGATTTGGGCGTTGTGAGGGTTTTGTCATCGGGTGGTGCTTCGTCTGCAATAGAGGGCAGAGAAATGTTGGCAGCTCTTGTAAAGCAAGCGCGAGGTAGAATTTCGATTATGCCCGGCGCAGGAATTAACCTAGTAAACCTCAAAGAATTGATTGAAAAAACTGGTGCGACAGCTTACCATGCCTCCGCAAAAGCGTCTGTAAAAAGTGAGATGGAATTTAGGAATTCAGCGGCCAAGATGGGTACTCTGAATGATGAATATCTATATGAATTAACCTCTGAACAAACTGTGAGGGAATTAATGCAGATGGCAAAATAGAAGCTATTTAGCCGACTCACAATTTATCAGGAATGATAAAAAGAAGTACAATGCTTCGGAGTTAATTTTTGGTAGAAAGCTAGAGATTCGTTTCGACCATCGAACAAAGTTAAAAAAACTCAAACGTTAACTTATTTATTATCGCCACTGCCTGGCACATAGTGCAGACCGGGTGTTAACCAATGCAACAACATTACTCTAGAAACACGATAATTTATTGGCGATAAAAATAAAACGCCCAGCACAATAATTCCCCAGTAATAGAGGAAGTTTTCATAAAGAAGTGGCAAGCCAAAAACATATAAACATACGCCGATGGTTATAATTTCTGCAACGCTAATTGCATAGCTCACAAACATGGCCACATAGAAAAAACCTGGCTCGCGCTCAAACCTAAGATTGCACCACGAACAATTTATATTTGTTTTCTGATTTTTGAAATCGTACGCATGTCCTTTAAAAATATCTCCCTTTCTGCAACGTGGGCATTTTTGTTGAAATACTGCTTTGAATTTAGAGATCTCTTCCATTAATATGTATTTGAGTACAAAAATAGTTATCCCAAATCGGTTGCTTTATGACCTAAATCATAACATTAAAAATCTATTAAAAGGAATGTCGATAAGGTACGTATTCGATACCCATCAAACTTTAACAATTCTTCCTGAGTCTAGCAGAACAAATCCTCTTTTCGCCAATTGTTTAACAATTCTTATCACTGTTTCTACTCTTAATCCGGTCATATCTGCTAACTCTTGCCTGGTAACTTTAAGAATTTCACCCTTCTCAAGGTCGGCGATTAAAAAATTAATTATGGTTTGCAAGCGATGGTCAGCCTTTTCATTTCCGAGCTCTTCAAGCATCATCGATTTATAGAAAAGCCTGTTGCTCAACACCTTAATTAATTCTGCACTAAATTTTGGATCGTCTGTCAACAGCTTAAAGAAATCAGCTTTATTAACGGGGATAATTTCTGAGGCTTTAGTGGCAATAGTATAGGCAAGGTATGGTCTATCTACCAATAAAGCAGGCTCACCAAAGTACTGACCAGTTTTAAACACGCCTTGAATAAATTCCCTACCGTCGGCATTTACCGTTACCATTCTTACTTCCCCGCTTTTTATAAAATAAACAAATTTGGGTTGCATTCCCGGTTCATAGATAACCTCATCTTTCGAAAGCGTTTTTACGGCATAGCCTATATCTATAAATTGCTGAAAGTACATTAAGAATTTAAATTAAATTTTCTATCTCAATAGTTTAAAATAGAGTTTCCTGCATCAATTTTGTGTAGAATTCCGTTAACGTTAAGCCCATAGCTGCTACCTGCTGAGGTATAAAACTGGTGGCCGTTTGTCCCGGCACGGTGTTTATTTCAATAAAATAAAAATCACCTTCGTCGCCGATAAGAATAAAATCTATTCGAACTACTCCCCTACAATTCAGTTTTTCGTAAACGAGTGTTGCTATTTCTTTTACTCTGCTGTTGGTTTCATTCCTAATCTTTGCAGGCGTAGTTTCTATGGCGATTCCAGGCGTATATTTTGCCTCAAAATCAAAAAATTCTTTTTCAGTGCTTACTTCGGTGCTCGGCAAAACAATAATTTTACCATCTAACTTTACCACACCAACGGTAAATTCTCTACCTTCAATAAATTCCTCAATTAAAATTTGCTTGTCGACCTTAAAAGCAGTCTCCATTGCGATAGCCAATTGATCGCCTCGGGTAACTTTACTCATGCCTATGCTGCTTCCGCCACAATTTGGTTTTACAAAATAAGGAAGCGTTAAATGGTCAAGAACTTGATCATATTCTTTTTCTAATCCCCTAAAAAGCTGTATGGATTTTGCAACATGAAGATTTTTAATGCCGGAAACTATGGCTTTTGTATATGCCTTATTCATTGTAACTGCAGAGGTAATCGCATCGCAAGTGGTGTAAGGAATGTTTAGCATATCGAAATAACCCTGCAGCTTGCCGTCTTCTCCTGGCGAACCATGAATGGCAATGAAAACACCATCAAATTTAATTTTTCTACCGTCGATGGTGAGGGAAAAATCGTTTCTATCTATTTCGATTTTTACTGAATCTGCCGGCTCATAAAACCAGCTGTGATCATTTAAAATAATTTTATAAACATCAAAAAGTTCCGAATCAATGTTGTGAGCAATTGTCGCTGCACTTTTTAAAGAAATTACCCATTCATCTGTGGTACCTCCGGTGAATAGCGCAATGGTTTTTTTCATGATGGATTTTAGTTACTTAAAAATGAACTGATGTTTAAAATATAAGTTCAAAAATATAAATATCTTTGTGCTTTATTAATTTTAACGTGGAATATTACATGTGTTACTTTTAAGGTAGTTTAAAGAAGCTAACTATTTTTACTGGTAGTCGCACTTTTATCCTAAGTTATTGCGTTTAAACAAATTTATTCATTCATGCCTAAATTTACCGATTACCTAAAAACGTCTTCTTTTAGAAATACTGTAATTGCTGCTTTTGTTACTGTGATTATTTTAGTGGGAGCTGCCTTTTTTAGTTTAAGATACTATACGAAACACGGAGAAGGTTTGAATGTTCCACAGGTTAAAGGTCTTATCCTGGCTCAGGCAGTTCAAAAACTGGAAGATGCAGGATTAAAGTACGAAATAGATTCTGTCTTTATTATGGATAAGCCGCCTGGTTTTGTGATAGACCAAGATCCTGATGCAAATACTTTTGTAAAAGACAATAGAACTGTTTACCTAACCATAAATGCCGGTCGAATACCCGACACAAATTTTCCTAACATAGAGTTTAAAAACCTGAGAGAAGCGACAGCAATTTTGGAAAGTTCTAGGTTGAAGCTGGGTGATACTACCTATAAAGCAGACATTAGCAGGGACGTTGTTCTGGAAACATCATTTGGCGGCCAACCGATAAAAACAGGAGACAACATTCCGGTAGGTTCTAGAATCAACTTGGTGCTCGGCGATGGAAGGGGCAGCGAGGAGGTAGATATTCCTCAACTTACCGGACTGACGATGGACGAGGCGAAATTTAGTTTAAAAGGATCTATGCTGGCTTTGGGCACAATTATGTACGAGGGAACGATCACAGATAGTGCAAATGCTGTTATTACCTCACAAGATCCGATGCCGGTAGATTCCGCTAGTAAAGTTTCTATCGGAACGAGGATAAACATTAAATTGTCCAATCGGTCTAAAGTCATCGCAGATCCAAACACTTCCGTAGAACAGCCGAAACAAAACAACCCAACCAATCCTGATGCTTCCAAACCTATAAAACCTTTACGAAAATAATCATGGCAGATCAAATAGAAAATAAGCTGAGCAATGGCAAGAAGATAACGATTGTAGTTGTTTGCCTGGCCATTTTGGTGGGAGGATATTTTATGCTCAATTTTTACAAAACCTTTTTTGCACCGAATTTTACCGGAAGTCAAAAGTACCTGTATATTAGAACTGGCAGCGATTTAAATGCCGTGATTAAAGAACTTGAAAGTAAAGATTTAGTAAGCAGCATTGAATCTTTTAAAAAAGCTGCAGCTAAAATGAAACTTCCAGAGAACCTAAAACCGGGGAGATATCTGGTTAAAAAAGGGATGACCAACCGAACGGTAGTGAACATGATCAAGGCTGGAAATCAGGATCCAGTTAAACTGAAGGTCCATAACTTACGTACAAAAGAAAACTTTGCAGCTTTTTTAGCCAAAAATTTAGAGGCTGACTCGACACATTTTATAAACGTGCTAGATTCTAGTGATTTGCTGACTAAATATGGCTTCAATCAAGATAATGTGTACACAATGTTTATTCCAAACACGTACAACGTATATTGGAATGAAGCACCTGTTGATTTTTTCAAACGAATGAACAAAGAATACGATTCTTTTTGGACAACTGAGCGCAAACAAAAGGCAACAAGTTTAAACCTTACACCTATCCAAGTTACTATTTTAGCTTCAATCGTAGACGGAGAGGCGCTTTATGATAAGGAAATGCCAATCATAGCCGGTTTATATTTGAATCGATTAAACAAAGGGCAATTATTACAGGCAGATCCGACAGTAATTTTTGCAAATGGCGATTTTACCGTAAAACGCGTTACTAATAAGCTGTTACAAATTCCTTCTTTATACAATACCTATAAATATGCGGGCTTGCCACCTGGACCGATTATGATGCCCAGCATAAACGCTATAGATGCCGTGTTAAATCACGATAAAAACAATTATCTTTATATGTGTGCCAAAGAGGATTTCTCCGGTTATCACAATTTCGCATCTACACAAGAAGAGCACAATGCAAACGCAAGGAAATATAGGGAAGCTTTAAATAAGCGTAAAATCTTTAAATAATGTTTAGCCACGAGACAAAAATTAGGACCCGTTATGGCGAAACAGACCAAATGGGCTACGTTTACTATGGAAACTACGCCGAATATTTCGAGGTAGCGAGAGTGGAAATGCTAAGAAGTTTAGGTATGAGCTATAGCGCTATGGAGGAAGCAGGGGTAATGATGCCCGTGTTGGAACTAAACTGCAAGTACATAAAACCGCTCTATTACGACGAATTAATAACTATAAAAACCACAATAAAAAATTTACCAACTGCTAGAATTTTTTTCGAGTACGAAGTATTTAATCAAAAAGAAGAACTCGTGCACATTGGTAAAACGACACTTGTATTCGTAGATATGCGTACGAAGCGTCCAACTCATCCACCAGAAAGTTTTATGGAACGACTGGCAATTTTTTTTTAAAATTTAATGGAATGGCTTCACAAACACTTATTAAAATTTAAAATCTACCGAGATTTTATAAACTGGACGAAGCACTACATTCTTCCTGGTTTCAGTTCCCTACCACTTTACACCGTTGCGACTTTTTTTTTCAAAGAAATAGGAAAAGATGAGCTTTTGAATAAGTCTTCGTCGTTGGCATATAACTTTATGCTGGCTATTTTTCCAGCAATCATTTTCTTGTTTACACTAATTCCTTTTGTACCCATTCATAATTTTCAAGATCAATTGCTCAGCATCATCCAATTATTGCTTCCTAGCAATGCATACACCGCATTTGAAACTACCTTAAAGGACATTGTAAAAAATCAAAACGGCGGTTTGTTGTCATTCGGTTTTTTCTCAGCGATTTTTTTCGCTACAAATGGCATAGTAAATCTTATGAAAGCCTTCAATAGTTCTTCGTTGATCGTAGAAACTAGAGGGTGGTTAAGGAAAAGACTAGTCGCGCTGGTGCTTACTTTCGCAATTGTTATGTCTATTATAGTTTGCATCGGTGCATTAGCCGCAAGCGATTATTTACGCGATTATCTCCAACTCCACCTACACTTTAAACATAATGTAATTGTAGACAACATCATTGTGCTTATAAAATGGGTTTTCTTAGTGGCATTGTATTTTATAAACATTTCGATATTATACCGATACGGACCGTCGCATATTAAAAAGTGGAGACTTTTTAGTTCTGGAGCATTTTTAGCTACTGTACTGGCTTTTTTAACCATTTGGGGATTTACTTTCTACATCAACCACTTTGCATCTTATAACAAAGTTTACGGGTCAATAGGTACGCTGATCGTTATTATGATTTGGTTGTATTTAAATTCTCTCATATTACTGATTGGTTTCGAGTTAAACGCGAGCATACAAGTAAGTAAAAAGGTTTATAAGGTATCGAAACCTCGTTTCAATATTTTTAAAGAATCCTCCAGCCAAGATACCGAGAGAGAGAAAAATTAACTTTTTCTGCCTAGTCTTTAACCAATTAGCGACTTTTTCAAAAAAAAACCCATTCTAAGTTTGCAGAATTGCTTTGAGTTTGTACTTTTGCGGCGGAGAGTTGGCAGAGTGGTCGATTGCGGCAGTCTTGAAAACTGTTGACTTGTTAAAGGGTCCGCGGGTTCGAATCCCCCACTCTCCGCCACTAAAAACGAAATTATGCCCTTAGTTACTATCTAAGGGCATTTTTTGTTTATAAAGAACTAAAAGGGGTATCAAAGGGGGTACTTTTCAGCGGTTTAAAAATCAAATAGCTATCTTTGTTGAGTCCTTTTGTCGCTATTAGGATAAAATCTAAAAGGGTTACTATTAAGTTAGAACCCTTTTTTAGCTTTCAAAGAAACAATTGAAGTAAATTTGTATTTACGTTTTTTTTGAACAGGCATTTGAAATCCCTCTGATCTATTGGGGTTTACTGTTTCTACCATAGAATTTAAAATTAACATAGCAAGTTTGACCCACCCCACTTAAAGGAATCGGATTTGCTTTGACTTGTCTCGGACTCAATCAATAGGGTATAATCACTGAACAAAAAATATGTAGAAAAAATTCCAAGAAAGTAGAGTTACAGAGAACACATACTTACATGAGTTTAAGAACATTATATATTTCTTATAATGCACTGCTTTTAGCTGTTAAACTGCCGAAATCACAAAATGATAAAAATTCTACAGTTACTATCACTTTTCAGAGAGGAGACAAGCTACTTTGTAAGATGAAGTGGATATTTATTTCTAATATAATTTATGTAAAAACTTCCAAATGAACTAGCTTTTTTAAAATTAATCCATAATTCAGTTGGTACTTTTTGATGTATATATAACCGACCTTTCAAGCCAATAATCAAATATCCTATTTTACTGTCGCAACTGTAGAAATTAGCAGAAGTTACAAATGAGCTTGTCGACGTATTAATGTTATCTGTAAAATTAAATTTGGCACTCGTTATTCTATTTTCAGCATCTTTATATGTTGAAAATTTCTTTGGCAGCTTATTACAATTTTGAGGAAAGCCAAATAAAGGCAAATATATTAACCAAAGAAAGAAAATAGATTTAATTTTTGATTTCATGAATGTGCTTATTGACAATATTCGGCAATCGCTCTACTGATTCTGTAATCTTCACCCAAACTTTTTGCCATTTCTAAATCTTTACAACCACTATCTTTTCTATTTAGTTTGATTTTTGACATACCCCTAAAATAATACTTCATGGGGGAGAAAGCAGATATTTCGATTGATTTATCACAATCATCAATTGCGGAATAATAATCTCCCAATTCATATTTGGCAGTAGCCCTTATGTCTAATGCATCCGCATCTTTACGGCGATAGGCCAAGCATCTATTTACATCTTCTATCGCACCCCTGTAATCAAGTAGATCTATTCGTAATCCTGCTCTGTTGAAATAAATTGTCCAAAGTACATCCTTGTCAGTTGTTAACGTTTGTGCTTTATTATAATCATCAAAGGCTTCTTTACGTCTATTCAAACTAGATAATATATTTGCTCTGAAATTATAGTAATTGGCATCCATTTGATTTAAAGATACAGCCTTATCTATGTCCTTCAGTACAATATTATAATCAATTCCCTCTAACATCCTGTTACTATAAGCTCTTTAATAGTAACCTTCCGCATTATTCGGGCGGATTTTAAGGAATTTTGTAAAATCTGAAACTGCATTCTCATAGGAAGATAAATTAAAATTAGATAACCCTCTTTCATAGTAAGCACCTGAGCCATTAGGATTAAGTTTAATTGCTCTTGTATAATCTATAATTGCGCCTTTATAGTTTTTGCTGGAAAACTTTTTATGGCCCATATCAAAATACTTTATATAGTTTTGTCCATGCGCAACTTTTAGAAAACATAAACAGAAAAGAACTAGCACTGTTGAGCTTTTCATAATAAAGAAATTTAAGGTTTGCATAAATGTAGTGAACTTTCTTATTTACCTGCAATCTCGGTGTTACCTTTTAACCATTTAGTTATAATGTAAAATTGTATCATTTGCATTTGTTAGTTCATCGCATTTTCTGCTAATCAAATCTTTTAGTTCTCTATAATAATTGGCTTCACCCTGGGCAGAGATAATTCCTTTGTATATTTTTCTGTACCTACTTTTATTGTTCTTGCTGTATGCGCTCCATTTAGCATGGTTTGGCAATAAACTGTAAACTTGAAGCTGATGATTATTTAGTAGAAGCTCATTTATCGGCTCGTTTATGGTAAGATCATTTAAAATATTCAATAGTTCTGTTTTGCAATGTTCCCATAAAGAAATATCTAATAAATCGTTTAAGTAAATTTTTTTCCATTTTAAAGCGCACATTCTCATCACTTTTTTCTCAATCCGCAAAAGATTACTGCTTACTCCATACTGCAAACCTTTATTATATATTTTAATCTCATATTGATTGTAAGAACAACTCCTGCCGTTACCCTTACCAGTTACTTTCATTACATTAAAACCTTTGTCCTTATGTCGTATTAGCTGATTTAAGAACATGTCGGGATTAAATAATGTAGTGATATTAACACCAAACTCTAAGTTGCTAATGAGTGCGATTTCAGGGTTAATGTTTAATTCATTCATTAATTTGGCAATGGTCTTTCGTAGGTCTTTGAATGTGTAATCGTTATGATTGTGTTTTCCATTATTATAATACTTATGCAAACTCCCTTTTATTATGGTATATCCATTTCGTGCATATGTTGTAATACTTAAGCCCTTAATTTCGACTTTATAAGAGTTTAGCTCTCCGTGTTCATCTATGATTCTATTAATGTTAGAAAAATAATTGTGTTCTAAGGCATTTACGAATGCCAGATCAATAAAAGTGAATCGAATACCGTCACACATTATTGCATCCTTTCAAATTTGCTATTAAACTATTTAAATGTTCAATAGAAACATCAAAGCGTTTCGCCATATTTTCTAACCCCTTATCAGAAAATAAAGGCTAGGCATTTTTTTAAGAAAAGCTGTAATTTTTGTATCTTTATCTTGATTAGGAAATAAAGAGTTTAAAGGGAGGTCTTTCATTTTTGAAATCCTCCTTTTCTCTTTTCAGATATGGCTTGTAATACAGCTTCTTTATCGTAGCGTAAAGCCGAGCCGATTTGCATATAGGGTATTTTACCCTTTTTACGCCAACGTATTACTGTGGGCTCTGTAATGCTTAAAAATTGGCATAATTCTTTTGTTGTTATTGGTGATTCAATTTTTTTTGCTAATCCTTTCTCTTGTGGCAGACCTGTCAATTCTTCTCTTATTAGCAGACGTAAATCTTCTATTTTGATTAATACTAAATTTTCCATGGTTATTTCTTTTCATCGAAATTCAGTAGGATTTAGTACTTATAAAAAACTTGCGGAAAGGATGGAAAGTTTTACGGAAAGGTTTACGTCTTTGAGTTAAGAATTTGAAAAGCGAGCTAACATTTCTGAATAATCTGTTATTTTATCGCCAAGTTTTTTTGACCTCATAGTGCGTTCTGTTACACTTAAGCCGAAAAAAGTATTCATTGCTATATTTGCCAATTCCGTATCTGTAGCTTTTTTGTGGAGCATTCCCGATTCATATAATGCTTCTTGAAACGATGCTATTTCATATTTAGCGTTGCTCCTAAAGCCTCTCCATATTAAACAGTTATCGCTCTTACTAATCAATTTGTCATCAATCATAAATTTGATTAAATCGCCATAGTTTGATTCAACTTTAAATAAACTTTTTAGAGTTTTAAGTTCGTGAATTTGGATTGTCGAATCATCTGGTAGTGATTCAATTTTCATATTTATTTCTCTATCACTTGCAATAAAATCTATTTTTTGCTCTACTTCTGAAATTATACTGTAAATACTGTAGTTTTCTTGAAATACAGATTCTAAAAGTCTATGCACTTGCTTTTCCTCACTCGTATATTCTCGCATTAGTTCCAATGCTGCGGAATATAACTCTTGAACTTTTTCAATTTTTTTATTTGAATCTTCGTTTTGTAGTAAATTTAGTGGGATAGGGTAAAGATTTTTTTCTTTTATTTCTTTAATAAAGCTCACTTCATAAAGGCAATGAGATATGAGGTCTAATTTTTCTAGGATGTGATTTAAGTAGCTTTTTAATTGGTTATCATTTGAAGTGGAAATGTCATTTGATGTTAACTCCTTAATTAAGGTGTTTCTCAATTCGACTAATCGGATTGCATATTTTTGTGATAAATAACTTTTTATTATTTCTAGTTCTTGTATTTCTAGCGTTGGTAAAATACCAGTTCCATTAATAAAAACATTGAACTTTTTCTCGTCGATTATATTTATGATGCAAGGGATTTCTTCAGCTAATGCATAAAATTCGTTAAACTTTTCCAGTACCATTTTTTTCAAGGGAAAGTAATTATTAAATCTTATAACCAATTTTAACCCGTTCTTTTTGTGTTTCCTCTTTCTCTCGTTTATCAACCAAAAAGGTTAATGCTTGGTATATATCACTAAATTGCTGGTCGTATTTGGTCTCTAATTCATTAAGCTTGTCGGTTAAATCTTGGTGCGATAAAGCATACTGTCTGATTAACACAAATGTTCGCATAATGGCAATATTTACTTCAATTGCTTTTTTGCTTTTTAACACACTAGATAACATTGCCACGCCTTGTTCTGTGAAAGCATAAGGTCGAGAAGGGCTAAATTTAGCGGTTTCAGGTAGGTTATCACAATTTGTGATAAGCTCTTGCCATTCTTGTTTGCTCAACTGGAACATAAAATCATCAGGGAAACGATCTATATTTCTATTTACGGCTTGTTTTAAGGCTCTTGTTTCGGTTTCGTATAGTTCGGCAAGGTCAAAGTCTAACATCAATTTTAAACCTCTTACCTCGTGTATTTTGCTTTTTAATGTTTGTAGTTCCATCGGTTTACTTATGCTGATACGATTTTTAAGTTATTAACTTCTCCCCAAGCTTTGGCCATCACTACCTTTTTGCGCTTTTCGGTTACTTTAACATAACGTTTAAAGCTGCGGTAATCACTATGACCCGTAATTTCCATTACCTCCTCTGCGCTCATTCCTTTTTCCAAAGAAAGTGTTACAAACGTTTTTCTAGCTGTGTGAAAATGTATTAATTCATATTTTGGGTAAATAACCGCTTTTTTTTGTTTACCGTGAAAACGTACTATTTCAGTTGGGGCGTTAATGTTAGCCAATTGGCATAAATCTTTAATAGAATAATTAAGATTTTGGTTACTTATAGTAGGCAACGGTTTAAGTTCCTTGCTGTATTTTGATAAAATTGATGCTGAAATATTATTTAATGGAACTGAAAGTTCAGTTTTAGTTTTCTTAATAGTTAGAGTTATGACATTATCCTTTATGTGTTCGTGCCTTAATTGTGCGGTATCACTATGACGTAACCCGGTTGCACAAGCAAAAACAAAAATATCTCTGCATACATCTAAACGCTTATTGTTGGATAAATCTAAATTAATTATTGCATCAAGTTCGTTTTGTTCAAGTGCAATAACCTCCAACTTTTCTTTTTTAATACTAAAATCTTTATAGGATGGATTTACTTTAACGCCTTGCATCTTAGCATATCCTAGAAACGTTTTTAGCGTGCTTAAAGCTTTGGCAATAGTTGTATTGTTTAGCATCGAACTAACGTTACCTGCCTTATCTGTTTTAGTTCTATTGATAAGAAAAGTCTGCAACTTATTGAAAAAATTATAATCTATAGTATCAAAAGTTACTTTATGTTTAGTTGCATTTTGATAAGCCTGCAAATGATTTTTTACAGATTTATAAACGGTTAAACTTCCAACCTCTCTAGTTGCTTGATGGTCTGCTATATATTTATCCATAAAATCAAACAAGAAGTTTGTCGTCTCTTCAATTTTAATTAAACCAGATACTTTATTTGCCTTACGGTTTTTTAACTCTGTAATAACCATTAACGGGGAGAAAGGTATTTTATTAACGCTAAATGCCTTTTCAATATCTGCTACATCGTTGCTAACTACACTCAAAAGATTATTTAGCTCTGTTATTTCACTTTCTGCAAAATAGTTTTTCTTTTCAAGTAGTAGAAATTGCTTTTTGGTTTCCGCCTGGTTTAACCATTTCGCTTTGTTTTCTTTTTTGCTCCAGTATGCAGGAAATATTTTATAACCTGTTGCATATCTTACTCGAACGCCGTTAAGCGAATAAAACATAATAATTGGTGCTTTGCCATCATTAGAAACTTTATCAGTTCTAATCGCAAACCAAAGGGCTTTATTAATTGATATATCCATTACTTGTTGCTATTATCATGTAAACATACATAATAAAATCAATAGGGGTACTAAAGGGGGTACTAAAATTATTAACAACGTTAAGTTAGGTTTAGTGTAATTAAGTCAATAGGATGGTTTAAACAGATATTTGACAATTAAACACAAACCAACTAACACGCATATATGCATCGGTAAGTCCCCCACTCTCCGCCAAAATGGTATCAAAACCAACAAAAAGCCTGCAGATCTTATGATCAGCGGGCTTTTTTGTTTTTAGGGTATGTCAAAATATGCATCAGTTAAATTAGATGCGATAGATCGTGGCGAAATACGCGATGCCGTTTTAATGAAACACGGCAAATATTTTACTCGGATATCAATATGGGATAACGTTAATAAATACCAAAAAAGAAGTCTTGTGGAATTACAAAGCGCCAGATGGATTTGAAACGCATACCGCAGAGCCTTTTGGAAAAGATCATGTAGTTTTCGTTCAAAACGGTAATCCCGCCAAGGTTTTTGTTATGAATATGAAAACTAATGTGTTAGAAAAAGAATTCACTGTTCCTTTTAAAAGCGGTACACATGGGCAGATAAGACACGCTAGATTAACTTCTAGAGGCACCCTACTAGTTGCGCACATGGATTTAGGTAAAGTAAATGAATACAATAGCGATGGCAAGCAACTTTCATCAATTGATGTGCCTGGCATATGGTCTGCTGTTGAATTAAAAAATAGAAATATCCTTGTGTGCAGCAACAACGGTTTTGTTAGAGAACTTTCTACTGACGGTAAAACTGTATGGAATTGCCAGTTGAACGAACTGCCTGGTTATAAAATTACTATGCCCCAATTGGCTGTTAGGTTAGATAACGGGAATACGTTGGTGAATAATTGGTTTAATCAATGGGATAGCAAAGTAGATCCAGATAATTTACCAATTCAGGCAATAGAATTAACTCCAGATAAAAAAGTTATTTGGGCCCTTCGCTCTTGGGAATTTCCAACTAATTTAGGCCCATCCACTACCATTCAATTATTAAATAATAAAACTAGCCAATCAAAAGGGCAAAAAGCATTTTATTTTGGAAGCTTTAAATAAAGCCGCCAAGATACAGGCCCTGGAAATTAGGAGTATGGCATTTATAAAATCGTTAAAAATTAACCGTTATTATAGTTCCTTTCATTAAAATATTTAAATAATATTTGAATCTCTGAGGGCGTTTTTTTTTTGAGAAATGACTTTATTTAACAAAGGAAAACTGATTACGAAGAAGTGAATTAAGGAAAAGTATATATTGCTACAAGAGCTTGTTTAAGCTTTATTAGATCAAGTACATTTTATGGATTTCAAAAATGAATAACCGAATTGTTATTTAAAATATAGCCAGGCGATTTCCGAAAAACATCGATAGCCAACTTATATACCCATTGAAAATTATGGTTAACTTGGGCAAGATTTCACACACTTAACTAAAAAACCTCTTAAATGTTTAGGCAAAAAAATTTTATCTTACCTATTATTTGCATTGTAACTATTGTAATTGCTTCTTGCCATTTACAAAAGAAAACGGCTAAAGAAAATGATTGGCAAACGCTTTTTAATGGAAAAAACCTAGATGGATGGATACCAAAATTTTATCACCACCCTACTGGCGAAAATTATGCAAACACTTTTAAAGTGGTAGATGGAGTGATCCAGGTAAATTATGATGGATATAAAGAATTTAATCAACAATACGGCCACCTATTTTACAAGGAACCCTACTCCTCTTATCATTTAAAGTTCGAATATCAGTTTACCGATCAATGGATGAAAGATGCCCCATCATACACATATCGAAATAGTGGTGTAATGTTTCATTCGCAGGATCCAAAAACCATCTTGAAAGAACAAGATTGGCCAATTTCTATAGAATACCAGATACTGGCTGAAGAAAGAATTGGAGAAGCGAGGCCGACCGGAAACATGTGCTCTCCCGGAACGGACGTCTATTTTAAAAATGAAAAAGATCCTCGTCATTGCATAAACTCTCGCTCTAAAACCTACAAGTGGGATGATTGGGTAAGCGGCGAGTTAATTGTTTACAAAGATTCACTCATTAAACATATTGTAAATGGCGATACGGTATTGCAATATACAAAACCCCAAATAGGTGGCGGCATTGCAATAGGATACGATCCGGCTATAAAAGTTGATGGCAAACCACTTACCTCTGGTTTTATCGCTTTGCAAGCAGAAGGTCAGGGAATTAATTTTAGAAACATTAAAATTAAGATGTTAGATTGAGCAAATACCGTAACGCATTTTACGTTCATTTGCCTTTTCGAATTCTGTATAATCACGCGCTCGCAAAAGAATTGAATTATAATTTCTATCGCTTTGTTTTTTTCGCTGTAACCGATAAATAAGTCCATTCCATAAAATTTTAATTAAAATTGTAATGTTAATAAGATGGAGCCGCTGGAATAGAAAAATTAAATTTACTTTGAATGCATTTTATTTGAACCAAAAAATACGTTTGGTAAATTAAAATGCATTTTTTGATATAAGTGTGTTCTAAAATATCGCGTAATTTGCCAGTGAAAGAACTTCATTTTTGTTCTTAAAAAATCTATATATTCCATGCATATCGATAAAAAATTTATGAGAATGTTGCTTGCGGCATTTCTCATCCTAATTGGCAAAATGAGTTTTGCCCAAATGCAGTCTGACAATCACTTGATTTCTACTAAAGACACGGCGTCTATCCCAAAAGAAATTGAGGATCCGGAATGTTTCGGAGTAAATAAGGAAGCCGCTCACGCGACACTAATGCCTTACGCTTCATTAAAAGAAGCCTTGGCAGCTAACCGTCATCAATCTGCTTTTTTTAGAAGCTTAAACGGAACATGGAAGTTTAACTATGTAGACTGGCCGCAAAAACGCCCCGTAAATTTTTACCAAACTTCTTATAATGTTTCTGGCTGGGATGATATTGCCGTACCATCTAACTGGCAGGTAAAAGGTTATGGAACGCCATACTATAGTAATTTTACGTACATCTTTAAGAAGGATTTTCCTTCTGTAATGAGTACGCCACCAGTAAGCTGGACCGCCTATCAAGAAAGAAACCCGGTGGGTAGTTACCGTAGAGATTTCGAGGTGCCCACCGATTGGAATGGTCGCCGAATATTCTTAACGTTTGATGGTGTAGATGCTGGTTTCTTTCTTTGGGTAAATGGAAAAAAAGTGGGTTACATCGAGAACAGTAGAAATGCGGCAGAGTTTGACATTACCAAATATATAAAACCTGGCAAAAATATGGTCGCGGTAGAAGTTTATCGTTTTACCACTGGCAGCTATATAGAGGATCAGGATATGTGGCGTTTAAGCGGCATTTTTAGAAACGTAAGTTTGTGGAGCACGCCACAAGAACACATTAGAGATTATTTCATTAAAACAGATTTTGATAAAAGTTTTAAGGATGCCAATCTGCTTGTTGCTGCAAAGGTAAAAAACTACGGAGACGAACCCCTAAAATCGCATACCCTTCAGGTCTCCTTGTACAACGGAAACACAGAAGTCAAGGGCGTTTCAGAAAGTCAAAAAATTCCTGCGTTAAAACCAGGTGAAGGAGTAACCGTGAACTTTAAGATAAAAGTAACGAAACCAGAAAAATGGACTGCCGAAACACCTTACCTATATACCACAGTGCTACATATAAATAATGGAAATAAATCCTTAGAAACCATCTCTTCTAAAACAGGTTTTCGTAAGATAGAGATTAAAGGTAGGTTATTTTGTGTTAATGGGATACCAATAAAGCTAAAGGGCGTAAATCGTCATGAGAACTGGCCAGATGACGGGCACGCCATCACAGACGAGCAAATGGTTAAAGATATTGTGTTGATAAAACAGGCAAATTGTAATCACGTGCGTACCTGCCATTACTCCGATGACCCAAGATGGTACGAATTGTGTGACAAGTATGGCATTTTTTTGGTTGCGGAGGCAAATTTAGAATGTCACGGTTCTTGGGATGAATTTAATAAAGACCCAAGGATGAAAGCTGAGTTAATTGATAGAAATATAGCCAATGTAGAAAGTTTTAAAAATCATCCTTCGGTTATTATTTGGTCTTTGGGAAATGAGTGTGGTAGCGGCGGCTCTAACTTTAGAGCTATCTTAAGCACCATTAAATCGATAGATATCACTCGGCCAACGCATTATCAAGGCTTTGGCATAGGGAATAAAAACCCTGCCGATATTGATAGCGAAATGTACACGCAAATAGGAAGTTTGGAGCAAAAAGCAAACGACAGCACGCTTACAAAACCGTTTTATCTGTGCGAATATGCCCACTCCATGTTTAATTCAATGGGGTCAGTAGATTTGTATAATGACGTTTTCGACAAATATCCTCAATTACTAGGCGGTGCCATTTGGGAGTGGCAAGACCAAGGGATTTACAATAATCGCGATCCAAAACACCCAATAACCGCATATGGTGGTGGTTTTGGCGAAGTACCAAACGACAAGTATTTCATCCATAAAGGGGTAGTTTTCTCCGATAGATTACCAAAACCCCAGTATCAAGAGCTAAAACATGCCTATCAATGGATTACCATTAAAGCGAAAGACTTAAATAAAGGTCTCATCACGCTTAAAAACAGGTACCAGTTTTCTAATTTGAGCGACTTGACGGCCAAATGGGAATTAAGTAAAGATGGAGAGAAAATTGCATCTGGCGCATTAAATTTCGGAACCATTAACCCAGGCGGTGAGAAGGACATTAAAGTACCTGATAGAATTAAGCCAGCACCCGGTGCCGAATATTTTTTAAGGATTTCTTTTGATCTGGCAAAAAGCCAAATATGGGCAGATAAAGGTTTTGAAGTCGCAGAACAACAATTTGATCTTCCAATTTCCATCCCCGCAGAAAAAGCTTCAAACGGAGCAGAATTAACAATGGCAGACCAGTCTGGAACTGTTGAAATTAAGGGAGTAAATTTTGCATTGACTTTTGATAAGACAAGGGGAACTTTTTCTCAAATAACGGAAAACGGAGTAAACATCCTCCAAGAAAATGGTGGTCCAATGTTACATCTGTGGAGAGCTCCACACCAAAAAGACGACATGTGGGCTTACGCCGGCTGGGAAACAAATGGGTTGAAATCTTTAAAATGGACAGCTAGCGATGTTGAGGCAAAAAAATTGGCAAATAACTTAATTGAAATCAAAGTACATTTGAAAGGTGAAGGAAAACAAGACTTTACTGTCGACCATCAAGCAACATACACCATCAATGGCAATGGCGTAATCAATGTTGACAATCATCTAAATTTTAGCAACCCTAAGATAGTATTGGCAAGAATTGGCGTGAGGATGTTCCTTAATAAACAATTTGACCAGTTCGATTATTTGGGTCGTGGCCCGATGGAAACTTATGGCGATCGTAAAAGCGGTTATGACGTTGGTCACTACTCAAGTAGCGTGCTTAACCAAATGACAGGTTACGAAAAACCAATGGAACAGGGCAACCACGAAGATGTTCGTTGGGCAAAACTAACTGCATCAAACGGCACAGGCTTTGGCATTTATAAAGTCGATTCTCTACTACAAGTATCTGCTTTGCCTTATAGCGACGAGGAAATGGAAGATGTAGCATATAAGATAGATCTACCAAAGAGCAAAGGCACTGTTTTCTGTGTGAACTATAAAACGTTAGGCGTTGGTTCAAATGGATGCGGCCCAATACCTTTACCCCAATATAGAGTATATACAACACCTACAGATTTTACCTATCAAATAAAATTGTTTAAAAAATAAAGCATCCATCTTTTGCTCTATGAGGAAGGTACTCGAATAATCGTTAGAAACCCAACAAAGACAGATAGCTTAATAAGCTATCTGTCTTTGTTTGTTAAAACCGGTTATTAGAATTGAGTGTTTTTATGAGTTGATAGGCCTAACTATTTATCATTTTTCAACGCCTGCATAAATTGCAAAGGAGATTTTCCGTATTCGCGCTTAAATGTTCTGGAAAAATTAGAACTGCTTTGTAGTCCAATTCTATCAGCCACTTCATTCATGGTCACATCTTCATGCGTCATGATTTGAATGGCTTTTTTTAACCTTATGGTTCTGATGAATTCGCCGACCGATTGGTCTGAAATACTTTTTATCTTTTGATAGAGTTTGGTTCTGCTGATAAATAGGTGATTACATAAATAATCTACATCCAAACCGGGTTCTTGAATATTTTCTTCGATAAGAAGGACTAATCTGTTCAAAAAAGCTTTGTCTTTTTCAGATTGAACCAGTTCTGTGGCTTCTGCTAAATAATTGTTACTGTAATGGTTTTTTATTTTCTCCCTTTGCTCAAATATGTTTCTTACAGTAAGTAGTAGCAGTTCTGTGCTCAATGGCTTTGCAAAATAATAATCTGCCCCAGATTCAATTCCTTCAATTTTTGCATCTAAAGCATCTTTTGCAGAGAGAATAATAAAGGGGACATGAGAGGTTTCAAATTTATCTTTCATTATTTTGCACAACTCAACGCCATCCATTTTAGGCATCATTACATCACTTATAATAAGATCTGGTACCGTCTCTGTTGCAATTTCAATAGCTGCTAATCCATCCTCCGCTTCCAGAATATTGTAATGTGTTTCAAAAACCTGAGCCAAGAAATTTCTTAATTCCTTATTGTCATCCACTAAGAGAATGTTTTTTCTTCCTTTTAAAATCTCTGGGTGATGCTGGTCTTTCAAATCTGTTAAAGGTAGCTGAACAGCGTTATCTATAGGTTCTAATTGCGTTTTAAGGTCGGTCTCTTCATCTGCCTTTTCTAAATCTGTGTAATCATTTGCTCCCCAAGGAATTGCAATAATAATTTCTGTTCCTTTGTCTTTTTCGCTGTATACAAAAATATTGCCCTTATGTAACAAAGTTAGGCTTTTTACTAACGCTAAACCTACTCCAGAACCCAAGTGACTTTTACTGATGCGATAATAGCGTTCGAAAATTCTATTGATAGATTCCTCAGAGATTCCAATTCCCGAATCTGCGATACGGAAATACAAGTATCTATCTGCTTTGTAATTTTCATTTATTATTCGAAACTCTTTGATAAAAGAAGACTTTAAATGGGTTAATTCTGTAGCAACATCAAAGGAGATGGTTCCTCCTGTATCGGTATATTTAAAAGAGTTATTCAGTAAATTAAAAAGAATTTTTTCGAGAATCTGAATATCAAACCAACCGATGGTAGGTATGGAAAATCCATCTTTCGTATGATCTGACATCTTAAACCGAATGTCTTTACCAACAGAAAGATTGTGAAATTCTGAAGCAAGCCCTTCACAAAACTGTTTGATGATAATGGGCTGCACCTGTAATTTAATGACACTATCAGAAACCTTTTTAAAGTTCATTAGCTCACTAATTAGGTTAATTAGCCTTTTTGCATTTTTTAGCATCAGTTGATAAGAGTTGTCAAGTGAAGAGTCTTTGTTTTGACTAATCAAATTCTCCAACGGACTTAGTATCAACGTTAATGGCGTTCTAAATTCATGTGAAATATTGGTGAAGAAAATTAATTGTTGTTGGTAGAGTTCTTCCTTTTGCTTATGCATCTCTTCCCGTCGCTCCTCATTTATTGCCCGCACCTCTAGTTCTCTTTTTAAGCGGTACCACCTGGCCTGGTAAATGTAAATTCCAATTAATGCCATTAATATGAGTAAAACGTAAAAAACCTTTGCTAGTGTTGACTTCCACCATGGTGGGGTAATATTAAACGTGGTTTCTGCGATTTCTTTACTCCATACACCATCATTGTTTGATGCCTCCAACAAAAACTTATAACTATTATAATTTAAGTTATTGTATGCTGCGCTAGGATTTCGTCCGTCGGTATAATTCCACTCCTTATCAAAGCCCACAAGTTTGTATCTATATTTACATTTTAATGGATTTGCATAATGCATCGAAGAGAAATAGATTACAAAATTGTTTTGCAAATAATTTAACGATATTTCTTTGCTGTAGCTAATCGTTTTTTTGATAAATGTTTTAGTAGAGTTTTTATGGCCATAACTAGGCTTGCTATTATTGATAAGAATATCTGTTAAGATGGGCTTGGCGGCAATTTTATTTGATATAATCTGAGCAGGCATAAAATAATTTAAGCCATTAATTCCACCAAAAAATAGTCTTCCATCAGCTCCTTTGTACGAAGATCCAACTTTAAAACTATTGCCTTGTAAACCATCTTTCTGGTCATACCTAATTACTTTTTCAGTTCTTGGGTTAAACCGTTCCAAGCCATTCCCTCCCATCCAAATGTATCCGCGGTTATCAATTTCCATGCTTTCCACATCATTGAAAATGCCATACTTTCCATCGTAATTTTTGATTTCAAAAGAGTTTGAGGTCCCAAATTTTAATAGGTTTAGACCACCTCCAATGGTTCCCACCCAATAAGTTTGGTCGTCTTGCTTTACTACCGGATAGGTATAATTCGAATTTAATGAATTTGGTTTCGTAGAGGCTCTATAATTAGTTTCTTGAATTATATTGCCAAATTTATCAACCTCTACACGTTTTAACCCGTCGGTACTGGAGATAAATAGTTGTGGCTTGTTTTTATCGGCAAAGATAAAATATCCAACGCCGTAGTATTTTACGTGATAGCTATTTCCTTTATCTTTCCAAATTACCCCTAACCTATCAGCATGATTACCAAACCATATATTCCCAAAATAATCTTTAGTTAGCGTTTCTATTACGTACTTTGGAAAATCTTCATATCCAGAAGGCTGCCATAAATCCGTTTTATTCGGTTTTAAAATCTGAATGCCTGCGCCGCTTCCAATCCAAAGGTTGTGATCATTGTCTAAGGTTAAGGAAGAAATTTCATCACTTTTTAACCTTACCTGCGTGTTGAAACTATTATAATGCGTAAATTTTTGATTTTTTGAATTGTACAAATTTAGTCCGTTTGAAGTGGTGCCTATCCAAACATCATCCCCGTTAGATACTACAGACCTTATGTGATTACCTGATAAAGAATTCTCATTTTCTGGATTGTGCTGAAGGGTATAAAATAACTTCTCATTTAAATCGAGATAATTTACCCCACCACCAAAAGTGCATATCCAAAGACATTCTGAACGATCTATAAATATTTTAGATAAATTGTTGGCGTTTAATTTGTGTTGAGAAGTTCTGCTGTTGATGTTTTGTATTAGGTTAAAATCCTTATCTAATTTATACAAATTAGGACCTGTATTTATAAAATAATCAGAGTTATTGCTTTTTGTTATGTCTTTAATAGATCTATGATCAGGAACCGCAAACTGCTTAACAAAAGTAAAATATCTCTCTGCAGATGAATTTTGTTGGGGAGAAGAATAAATTAAAAACAGCTTATCCTCAGCCGTTAACACTAAATTATTTTTAGCATCAAAGTAAATTCGCGACAACGCTCGCTGGGGAAGTTCAGCTATTTCAACTTTTTTCAAGCTTCCTTGTTCGTTCAATGTCCAAAGGCCTAAATTACTACTGAGGTAAACGATGCCGTTTCTATCGGCCGTCATATCAGAACACTTAAAGTTTATAGGTAAGCTAAATTTCTTCTCTGTTATTAGCTGATCCTTTAAAATGTATATTTTAATTTGATTTCCCGATAGTCCGAAAAGAATATCATCTTTTGCCTTATAAATTTTGGTTAGCACAGACGTCTTATTTCCAACTTCTCTATAATCCATGTAGGTTTCTGTTTTTGCATCAAAACATTGTATTCCAGCTTCTGTACCTAACCAAACATTTCCTCTATTATCTGGATAGATGCAATTTAAGCGATTCCTAAAGGCATTATCAAGTGGTTCATTACTGTTGTAGTATTTCTTTATGGAATAACCATCATACCTATCAAGCCCAAAAAAAGTGGCAACCCACATAAAGCCCTTCTCATCCTGCGCAATGTCATTTGCATCTGTATGTGAAAGACCATCGTCAACTGTTAGCGAACTTATTCTGTATGGAAACGATTGTGATTTCGCTTCCGCGATAAAAAGTACTGATGTTAAAAGGACCGCAAAATAGAATTTAAGATGAGCTCTTAGGTACCGAACAACAAAATTTATAACCTTCATTTATTTTAACTTCACAGGATAGCTGATTTTGGGAAACATCTAATACATCGATTTACTTATCTTTTATGTTTTGCACAAAAGGGGCTTTCTACTTGGCTACTAGGTTTTTCAAATTTAGCAGTCTTATTTAATAATCAGCAAATAGAATGTTTATTAAATGCATAAATAGACTTTTTTTTGTGATAAAATCTATAATAGAATTTCACAATGAATCAATTGTCAATTAAAATGTATAATCTGTCAACTCTTATGACTGATATTTCACCTTATTTGTAAAATATAAGACCAGTTTAGTTTTCTACCAATAAAAACAAGCTTAATTATCACAATAATTAAAAATTTACTTTAGACTGTGAGGGCGAGAATGGAAAGGTTTACAGCTGACTTATGACCAAGTTATATTATTTAATAAAAAATATGAATTTGTTGATTTCTTTTATCGCAATATTTTCTCATGTTCTTAATCCTGTACTTACAAATAAAGGAGAAGGATTAAAAGTAAACCGACTATTTGCAGACCACATGGTCTTGCAACAAAAAGACCAAGTAGCTATTTGGGGAAAGGCAAATGCAGGAAGTTCTGTTTCTGTTGACGCAAGTTGGGGTAAGAAAATTTCTGCTATAACAACCGCAAACGGAGAATGGAAATTAAAAATTTCAACGCCGAAGGCCGGCGGGCCATATCAAATTGATATAAGGTCTGGCGAACAGTTAATAACCATTAAAGATGTGCTTATTGGCGAGGTATGGTTAGCATCAGGACAGTCTAATATGGATTTACCGTTAAGTGGATGGGGTTCTATAGACACCATTATGAATGGGAAAGAAGCCATTGCAAGTGCTAATTTTCCAAAAATTAGATTTTTAAAAGTGTCATTTGGAGTTTCTGCGACACCTTTAGATTCGATGGGTGGAAATTGGACGCCGCTTTCGCCAAAAAACGTTGGGGAATTTAGTGCAGCGGCTTACTTTTATGCAATTAAATTACAAAAAAAATTAAATGTGCCTATTGGAATTATACAGTCCAGCATTGGAGGAACACCCGCCGAAGCTTGGACGAGCGCCGAAAACCTTAAAAAACTTGGCGATTTCAACGATCAAATAGATGGTTTGCAAAGTTTGCAGATCAATCGAAATACATGGTTAAAAAAATGGAAAACTTATAATAAACCTAATACTGATGCAACTTGGAAGTTGCTCGCCGCTAATGAAATAGACGCCAGTAAAGTTAATTTAGACGACTCCAAATGGAACACAACCAGTTTTCCAGGAAGGTACGACCGACTGAAAAAAGGAGAGTTTGATGGCTGCATGTGGATTCGAAAAGAATTTGAAGTAAAAGATTTGAGTGTCGATTATGAGCTTCGTTTAGGTGGCGTAGATGATATGGATATTACCTACATTAATGGAAAAGAACTTGGTGCAATGTTAGGTAGTAATGCTGCAAATGCACCGCGTGATTACGCAGTTCCTAAAAATCTTTTACATATCGGAAAAAACTTAGTTTGTATTTGGTTAACTGATACCGGAGGGCCGGGTTCTATTTCCGGAGAAATGAATCTAACTAGCAAAAATGGTGTTGTAATTCATTTGGAGGGTGACTGGAAATCGAGATTGGTTGATGAGCTAATCGATGGAAAATACTTCAATTACGGAATAAAATCAGAACTATCTCAGCGTCCTAATTTATTTGAACTGAACAGCAATACACCCACTGTACTGTTTAATGCAATGATAAACCCAATAATACCATATAGCATTAAAGGAGTAATCTGGTATCAGGGAGAATCTAATGTTGGAAGAGCGAAACAATACGAAAAGCTTTTTCCATTGATGATAGAAGATTGGAGAGTACGTTGGGGTGAAATATTACCGTTCTATTATGTTCAGCTTGCGCCTTACAATTATACAGACCCATCACAAAAGGAACAAGGCCAAAAAATAAGAAATGCACAGCGATTGGCGTTAAGACTACCCAAAACCGGCATGGTTACCACCTTAGATATTGGCCGATTAATTTCGGCCCATCCTACTCAAAAAAAGGAAATTGGCGACCGTTTAGCAAGATTTGCGCTGTCTAATGAATACGGACAACACATGGTAACCTCAGGCCCATTGTTTAAAAACGTTATAATTAATGGAAACCAGCTCATCGTTTCATTCGAAAAAGCTTCTATTGGAGGCGGCTTAGTAGCTAAAAATGGTAAATTGGCCGATTTTGAAATAGCAGGGTCTAATAAAGTTTTTGTATCTGCGCATGCAATCATTAAAGGAAACCTATTAATAGTAAGTGTACCATCTGTAAAATCACCTATTTACGTAAGATACGCTTGGAGCGATGGCGCATTTGGCTCTTTGTTTAACAAAGAGGGATTACCAGCGGCAACATTTACATCAGAAAAGTAATCGTCGACCCCCTGCGAAATTTTTAAAAAATAATTCAACATAACTATTAAACTACAGTATGAAAGTTAGATTAATTTTCCCAATTATCTACTTTCTGCTTTTTGTCTGAAAATTTCTTCTGCGCAGTTCCAAAATGCAGTAACCTACAAACTAACCATGGCAATCGCCTAACATTATAAAACTGAAGTAAATCAGTCAGGGAGTTATTTAAGAACTTTTGAAGTTCGAAAAAACTGGCATGAGAAAACAAGTAACTTGTGTTTACAAGACATTTTCTATTTGGCTAAACGGTAAAAATGTTCTTTACAGCCAAGATTCGACAAACAAATGAGACTCTTCTTCATTTATTGTTGATTTTTCCATTTGCCACTTTAATTGAAGCAATGAATACCAAATTAGATAAACTTGTAGAGTTGTAAAATACAATCCATTTATCGGCAGAAAAAATTTTATATGCTAAAACCGATAAGAAGGACGTTGTGCGACAACAAGTAAATAATACTGGCTTTAGGGCGGTATAATCTCTCTTTCTTCTTCATAGTTCCACAGCTAGGCATAAGCCAAAAACCTAATTCGCCTGTTCTATTTTCCTAGCTTGCTGATTTCAACGCTTAACCTTATACAATTTATATCCAAAAAAGAAAATAACGACATAACAAATTATAGGTAGATAATACGCTTTTGCAACGCTTTCATTTGCCACTTGACCCATAAGGAGAGGAAAAAAGGCGCCCCCAACCACACCCATAGAAATGAAAGAAGAGGCCTGTTGCGTGTGCTTACCCAGGTTCTTTAACCCAAGACTAAAAATGGTTGGAAACATAATGCTAAAGAAGAAATTTATCATCATCAATGCAGCATAAGATGCCCACCCGTAGCCTTGTGCTGTTATCAAACACATTATAATACTTCCTGCTGCAAAAGCGGCCAGCAATTTATTAGGGGCAATAAATCGCATTAAATAAGTGCCAATAAATCTACCGGCAGCCATCATTGCCATAAAAAGGCTCATATATTCAACTGCGGTGGTCGTGCTAAAACCCATTACATCATGACCGTAATTTATAAAAAAAGCCCAAGTTCCAGCTTGCGCAGCCACATTAAAAAATTGCGCCACCACGGCCCAAACAAAATGTTTATGTTGATATAATTTCTTTGCGGGCGCTACATCTACATTAACAGCAGCAGGATTAACAGTTACAATTTCCTCTCCGTGTGGATCTGTTAGCTTAGGCATTCTAACAAAAAGAAAAGCGATGGCTATAAAAACAATTACGCAACCAACCCCAACATACAATGTTTTTACGGATTCTAGACTGGGTGAGTTTTCATTTGATGCACCAAACATAAAATAAGCGGCTATTTGTGGACCGAGAATTGTTCCGACCGCATTGAAAGACTGCGAAAAATTAAGTCGTTGATCGCTCGTACGCTGATCTCCCAACGCCGCAGCAAAAGGATGTGCAACCGTTTCTAGCGTTGCCATACCACAACCGATGATAAATAATGCGATTCTAAAATAATTAAATGACCCGGCATTAGCTGCAGGTATAAATAAGAAAGTTCCTAAAGCAAACAGCATTAAACCCAATATTACACCAGGCTTGTAACCGAATTTTTTCATAAAATAACCTGCCGGAATACTCATTACAGCGTAAGCGCCAAATACAGACAATTGTATCAAACCCGACTGGCCTTTTGAGACTTTTAGCACGTCTTGAAAATGCTTGTTTAAAGAATCGGTCATGGAGTGAAGCAATCCCCACATTAAAAATAACGAAGTAACAAAAATGAAGATAACTATGTATCTTTTCTCGGTAAAGGCTGGTTTAATTTGCATTGAAAGTTTGGTTAGATTGATATTTGTAAGCACTGCTACTGGCTAAACCAATAGAACATATTTAATAGTCCAATAATACGTTTTTTTCTTATAAAATTTAGCGGCTAAAAAGATGGTTTACATAAATCTAAATTTGATAATAGGAGTCTTCAAAATCAAACATAAAACACTTTGTAATTAAAAAAAACATTACCGAACTCCGAATTTAAACACCGTTTGCGAGGTAAATTTTTCTCCAGGTCTCAAAATAGTATTTGGAAATTCTGGCTTATTTGGCGAATCTGGATAATGTTGTGTTTCTAGACAAAAAGCGGCGTTTTTTGTGAGAGGCTTTCCGCCTCTGCCAATAACTTTTTCACTTATATAATTAGCTGAATAAAATACAAGCCCAGGTTCCGTGCTGTAAGCTTCTAACGTTCGTCCGCTTAAAGGTTCGTAAGCGCTTGCAGCCAATGCTAGTTTACCAGTTTGATTGCGCAACGCAAACGTAAGGTCATACCCTTGTCCAAATTTTAATTGTTCATTATCACTTAAAATATCTCGTCCAATTTTCTTTGTGCTCGTAAAATCAAATGGTGTTCCTTTTACATCTAATAATTTACCAGAAGGCATCGCATTCCCATCGGCTTGCAAGTATTTATCCGCATTAATGCGCAGTTCAGTATTTAGTACCTTGTTGTCTTTGCCTCCAGATAGATTAAAATAACTGTGGTTTGTAAGCACTATTGGTGTGGCTTTATCGGTTGTAGCAGCGTAATCTATTTTAAGTTGATTGGTATTGGTAAGTGTATAAGTAATGGTTACGTGTAAATTTCCTGGAAAACCTTCTTCGCCATCCTCACTAAAATAAGTAGCCTTTAAAGCTATTTGATTCTTACCGGGAACTTCCTCAATATCCCAAACTTTTCTATCAAAACCCAGTTTGCCTCCATGAATATTTGCAGTTAAATTATATTCTTTTCCATATAGCGTAAACTTTGCATCTTTAATTCGATTGGCAACCCGACCAACAGCCGAGCCAAGCAATTGATTTTGCGAACCAGTGTAAGATTTTAGCGAATCAAACCCCAACACCACACTCGCAATCTTCCCATTTCTATCTCGGGATTCTATATCTACTATTGCAGCACCATAGTTTATTATTTTTACCAACATACCGCTGCTATTTTTAAGCGTGTATCGGTAAATTTTTTGACCATTTAGCTGCCCAAATAGCGCTTTGCTAATTGAAGGTTTGGCTGTCGACCTTCTGTCTTTGTACTTATCAGGCAGTGTTTTTGAGAAGACAGGTGCAGCTGTCAAAATCAGAAAAAGAAAGAACAAACTGCGCATTATTATTTTTACTAACACTAAATAGATTTTAAAATATGATGGGTTATTTTGTGGTTATTACCATTGTTTTACCTTGTCTAAGTTCGGCATCAGAAATAAAATAATTATTAATTTTTTTTCCGCCATAACTTATATCCATAATTTTTTTGCCACTGTTCTTTTTGGTAATGGTAAACGTTTTGCCACCAACATTCATTTCTACCTTATCAAAAATTGGTACGGATACAATATATTTTGGGTCCGCTGGCGAAAATGGATAAAATCCCATCGCGTTGTAAACATACCATGCAGACATTTCACCAGCATCATCCATACCCGCATAAGCAAGTTTGTCTTTGCCCATATCGTAAAAATTGTTCATAATGCTGTCTAATATTACTTGAGATTTTTCCTGTTTACCAACAAAATAATACATAAAAGGCGAGCTGTGATCTGGTTGATTCCCATGGCAATATTGACCAATAAAGGCCGAAATATTGTCGGCTTCGTTACCGTGAAAAGGTGTATTAAAGAGGCCATCTACTTTTTGTTCAAAGTCGGCTTTGCTTTTATAAAGACTTATCATTCCTTCTGTATCGTGTGGTACAAAAAAAGTAGATTGCCAAGCATTTGCTTCTCTATACATGTATTCGTAATAGATAAAAGTTGGATCGAAGTTTTTTACCCAATCGCCGTTTGCAAGACGACCACGCATAAACTCTGTTGATGGATCAAAAACATTTTTATAGTTTTTAGTTCTTTTCATCAACATATTATAATTTGCAGTATCATTTAATGCTTTAGCCAATTGAGCCACAGCATAGTCATCATATGCATATTCTAGCGTTTTTGTAACTGCGGCATTGGCCACAGTTTGTAAAGCAGGTTTTGCCAAATCTTGCTCTGGCACATAACCCTTTTCTATATATTCTAAAATATGCGGACGGCTTCTATTTGCAAGCGTTGCATTACGTAACAGCAAATTATAAGCGCTTTTTACATCATAGTTTTTTATTCCACGTAAATATGAACCTGCAATAAAAGGCGCAGCATGATCTCCATGAAAAAAAGTAGGCATAAAACCGGATTTTTCACCCTTATCTATCAGAGATTTAATCACGTCGTTGGTTAATTCCGGCTCAAGTGTGGCCATTAAAACCAATTTGTTGCGGTAAGTATCCCACAATGATGGCGTAGAATAATAGCTAAAACCTTTATTTACCACTTTGTTGCTTTCATCTGTAAATTCTCCATTCACATCGCTACGCAAAACAGGCCATAAAAAAGAACGGTAAAGGGTAGAATAGAATAAACCTAATTGTCTTTCTGTACCGCCAGTTACCTTAATTTTCGACAGAAGTGTTTCCCATGTCTTGGTTGCTTCTTTTCTTACCTGAGCAAAACTTTTGCTAAGCATTTCTTTCTGAAGGTTATCTTTGGCATTCTTAACGCTTACAAAAGAAAAGCCTATATGCAATTCTAACGGTCCATTCGTATTAATAAAATTTACAACTGGCAAAATTTTCTTTTTGCCTTTTAGAGAGTCAATATTTTTTATTTTGTGATTGGCAACTGCGTAGAAATACATTTTGCCGCCGGTTTGCTGAAAACCTGAAAAGACATTTTCGCTTTCCTGCTCAATGTTCCAACTTTGTACGCGTTCGTTAGACATAGATAAATCTGCAATTAATTTCTCTGGCGCTCCTGGTTTGAAGTTATATTTATGAAAGGCACACCTTAATGTAGAGGTCAATTCTGCATTTATATTGTAGCGTTCTAAATAAACTTGATAATAACCAGGATGTGCAGATTCGTTTTTATGACTAAAAGCAGATTTATAATCATCGGGGTTAATATCGCCAGTAGCCGGCATGAATGGGACATTACACAAGTTCCAATGGCCTTTACTAGAATGCGCAAAACCATAAATTACGCTGTCTTCATATTGATAGCCTGAACCGCTATGAAATTGCGTTACTGGCGTTGCTTGTACCATGGCATTTGGTAAAGACGAGCCAGGAAAAGTCTCGCCGCCCCAAGTTCGGTGGGTTGGCTTATATCCAATATCTACGCTATCCAACAAAGTTGCCGTTCCCAAAAAGGGATTCACATAATCGGTGTAAGATTTTTGAGCATTTGAAATACCTACCGAAGCCAAGACTAAAACAATTGCTAGAATATTTTTTTTCATCTAAATAAACTAATGTTTGTTGCTTGCTAAATAGTTGTTTTGCTCCAACCAAGCAAAGCGGGCAAGTATTTCTAGCATTCCGCCTTGTTCAACTAAGTTTTGTACGCCGTCCTTGCCTGTAAATATCCCTTTTGCATTTTTTTCATTCTGCAATGCGTAATCTAGGCACTTTTTAAAGCCCATAACATATTTGGTGTCTTTGTTGTATTTTAATAAATGCTGATAAGCCCTTAACATTACTGCATTAAACCAATATCCGTCTCTAAATTTTTCGCGACTGTAAAAGAAATCAAGCGTGCTATCTGCAATGGCATTCGCTTCTTGCAGATATTTTTTGTCTTTAGTAATCTCATACAAATACACATAAGACTCTAGCATGGTACCCGTATTGTAGGATAAAATAGGCTTATCTAACTTACCATCTACAGTTTTTATATTATCGTAATACAACTTATTAGGTGCCTGCAATTTTGCATTTGTCCAATTAAAAATTTTCAACGCCGTGTCTAGGTACATTTTGTTTTTGGTGGCTTGGTAAAGTTGAAGCGCAACCAACACACCAGGGCCATTAGAACAGGTATTTTTAGAGCTTGTAGAACCTTCTTTCCAATACAAGCCGCCGCCTAAAACTTGATCGTGACCGGTCATCATAAATTTGTACATTGCTTTTCCTTGGTCGAGGTCTTTTTTTTGTTTTGTGCGTGCGTACGCATCTAAAGCCGTTATCCCGATCCACTCATTATCATCGTAATACCGCTCTCCGGGTTTCAACTTCATAATATAATCAGAGTAACCTGGTGCGGGCGGGGCAGGGTCGTAATAATAGGCAAGTTGTTTTTCTATCTTAGCCATTAGACCATCTTTCGGCGCTAATTTCTGTATTTCATTCGCCGCTTGGTAAAGCGCACAATGCGCCCATAAATAAGTGTATTTTCTTAGAAAACCATTTTTCACTTCCCACTGCGTAGTATCTACCACGATAGAATAATAGCCAGATGCTTTATCATAAAAGTTTTTGTCAATTGCCGATTGGAACAAATGCATTTCATTCTTATAAAAGCCAACCTCTTCTTTTATTGTTTTCTGTGCAAATATAAAGCTAGAAAAAGACGTAAGACATATAGCAATAACAAGGCATTTTTTGGTGATATTCATAAATAGATAATTTGGTTAACAATAAACGATTTAATTTAACCATTACAAAATTAAACTTGCGCTTATTGGTTATGTTTTGGGCCATTTTTAACTCATCTAGGTAGACTTATTAAGAAGACACTCTGCTTAAATATCTACAAACTTAATATTTAAACGAGCTGCTAAATAAGATAATTGTACATTTTTGTTGACAAATCGTACATTTGTTGCATAGATTTTATCAAAATGCTTAAAACGTTTACAGGAAATAGGTAACCTGAAAAAAAAAGATGATATAGGCTTTAACAGTCTTCTAAGACTTATTCGGTCTATAAGATGATCAGGATGCATGCGTAAGAATAAAAAAGGAAAAAACAGCCAATCAGCAAGGTTGAAATTTTACCCAAAAGGCGTTTAGAGTTCCTAAAAACGATACTTTGCAATAACAAAGTATATTTATGTCAAATTAATTGAACTGTTTCGCTATTAAATTTTCCAAACGCGTTCCAAAATCTATTTCCAAGCGGTGTACTTCAATTTATTTACCTGAAAAACAGTTACACCAAGGACACTGCATCTCATCCTTGAGTGGATGGAAGATCAGCAGCTTAATTCCTTTTACCCTATAGGCGGCACGGGCATTTGTGCAAGACTTTAATAAGACAGACAAATACCAGCCGATTTAAAACTTCACCATCCCTAACCAATAGGGGCTCATGTTTTACGAACAGGTTGCTCAATGTACCGATCCTGTCAAATGGCTTACGTCTGAGCACAATTTCCACATTCTTATTTTTTAGGAATACTGCTTTAAATTTATTGATTTTAGAAACAAGTAGCTTCAGGATGAGTCGTGTTTTTAGAAAATAAAAAAATTTTATCCAATTTCTTACCAATTTAATTTTCTCCATAAAATGAGATCCTTTCGAATTTTGCGGAATTTTATTGCAAAATCTTTCAGTTTACGCGATCGAAAAAATATTAAAAACAAAAAAAGTGTTGATTAGCGGACTTAGAAGTATTTCTATGCTCGATGCGTTTTATTTTGGTTACAAATTTCTGAGTCCAAAAATTTGACAAACTCTAAAAAAGACTAATTATAACTTATTTAATGCGATATTTAAAATCTTTCCAATAACACATTTTAGAAAGTCAACTATCCTATAATGTTCATTAATTTTAAATATCTAGTTGCAATACTCCTATGTATAAATGGCCATGTTTGCTTGGCCGAGCAGGGTGTGGACAGCGTGCTTATAAAATTAAATTCAACCCTAAAAAATGAGCGAATTTATATAAACCTTAAGTTGGGCAAAATTGAGCTCTTAAAAAAAAAATTACAACAATCTACGAACAAAAACACTAGGTATGAGGGATATTTGAGCCTCTACGAAGAATATAAAACCTTTAACTACGATTCTGCGTTTACATATTCCAACCTAATGCTTAAAGAAGCAACTAGGTGGAAAGACCAAGACAGGATTGCATATGCAAAGTTAAAACTTGGTTTTACGATGCTTTCATCGGGCATGTTTAAGGAAACTTTTGAAATTTTAAACGATATTGATTCCAACCAACTAACAGGAAATCAAAAAATTGAATACTATGCACTTGCCTCGCGCAGCTATTACGATCTTGCAGATTTTGATCGAAATGTTACCCTGACTGAAAAATATAACCGTATTGGTGGTGAATATATAAAAAAAGCATTATCGATTCTGCCTTCAAATTCTTATGAATACCAATTTTTAGATGGTTTGAAACTCTTAAGAGAAGGGGATTTTGATCGAGCGATAATACAGTATCAGAAGTTAGTTAAAAACAAAACAGATCTACGTAAATATGCAATTAATGCCAGTACCCTTGCCTATCTCTACAACCAAAAGGGTAAAACCAAAAAAGCATTAGAACTTCTGGTTGAGGCAGCAATCGCCGATATAAAATCTGGAACGAAAGAAACAACAGCTTTACTAAGTCTTTCAGATTTGCTTTATAAGGATGGGGATATAATAAACTCTTACACTTACATTAAGCAAGCAATGGAGGATGCTAATTTCTACGGAGCAAGGCATCGTGAGATCCAAGTTGGCATCATTATGCCCATTATAGAAGGTGAACGAATAAGGGCGATAGAGGCGCAGCGACAGCAGTTGTTTATTTACTCTTTACTTATTACAATACTGGTTGTTTCAGTTGTGTTTTTTTCTATAATCATCTTTAAACAGTTAAAAAAATTAAAGAAAGCGGACGAAGTCATTCTAGAAGCCAATGACAATTTACGCCGTGTAAATCAAAATCTAGCAGAAGCAAATGCACTTAAAAACGACTACATTGGTTACTACTTCAATATTAATTCACGCTATCTAGAAAAATTAGAACGCTTTAAAAAAACAATAGAAAAAAAGTTGCAGAATAAGAGTTTCGATGATGCCCTACGCAGCTTGCAAACACTTCATTTGGATGAAGAACGAAAGGAACTTTTAAATACGTTCGACAAAATTTTTTTAAAAGTCTTCCCAGATTTTATTGTAGATTTTAATGGTCTTTTCCTCCCAAAAGATAAAATTGTTTTAAATAACGACGAATTGATGAATGCGGAGCTGCGTATTTTCGCCCTCATCCGGATCGGAATTCATGACAATGAGCGAATTTCTAAAATTCTTGGTTATTCTATGAACACCATCTACGCTTATAAAAATAGGGTAAAAACGAAATCAATCGTCAACAATGATGAGTTTGAGAAGAAATTGATGGGCTTTACTGCTGCGATTACTTCTCCTGTTTTTTAATATATTTTATATTATCCCGATTTTTATATTCTATAACTGGTTAAAATTTAATTAGTTATGAAATATCGATAATTATACTTTTTATATTAGGTTGTAGACCCATTGCCAAGCATTCAAAAGTTTATTTTCTTTGAACATTCGGAACTACTCGTGACCAACCGAATATTTTAACCAAATAACTTTTTTATTTATGAGAAAAAATTACTTAGTGTTTAAACTGGTTTTAACACTTTTTTTGGCAAATTTTTTTACCGGAGTGTTCGCTCAAAAATCTTCGATAGAAGGAAAAGTGGTGGATGAAACCAATCAACCATTCCCTGCAGTTGTAATTTCTGTAAAAGGTTTTAATACAAAAACAGTAACAGATAATAACGGTCATTTTAAAATTTCAGGCATTACAAATGGCGAACAGATAATAATGGCAACCTACATAGGTTACGAGCCGCAGTCTAAAACCGTTTTTCTTTCAGGCGCTTTAACAATTAACTTTAAGATGATTCCATCAGCTCAAACCTTAAATGACGTTGCCGTTATTGGCTATGGAACTGTAAAAAAATCCGATCTTACTGGTTCGGTAGCTTCCATTGGCAGTAAGGATTTAAACCCAGGCCCAATAACAAATCCATTACAACAACTTGCGGGCAAAGCTGCCGGGGTAAACATTACACAGACCGGAAGTGAGCCGGGAACCTCCCCTAGTGTGCGAATTAGAGGAATAACCTCTCTTATCGGTGGCAATGATCCTTTAGTGGTTATCGATGGTGTGCAGGGCAATTTGGATCTTCTTAATCAAGTCCCGCCAAGCGAAATTGAATCTGTAGATGTGTTGAAGGATGCTTCTGCAACCGCCATTTATGGTTCGCGTGGAGCGCCAGGTGTAATTATCATCACCACCAAAAAGAACAAAGCAGGCCAATCTAGCGTAGATTATACCGCAAATGCTTCAATAGATGTTCTCCCACAAGGGTTGAAAACATTAAATGCAACGCAGTGGTGGGAACAAGCGCAATTGTATGGCATTCCTGCGTCGGCAAACCACGGTTCTAGTACAGATTGGTACGGTTTACTAACACAGACTGGCGTAACACAAAACCATACTGTTGCTTTTGGCGGCGGTGCAAACAGTTTTAATTACAGAGCTTCACTTTCAGCAATTTTGCAAACTGGCTCAGTCATTAAATCCAACTATAAAAATTATATAGGTAGAATTCAAGCTACACAAAAAGCTTTTGATGAGAAGCTTACGTTAACGATGAACCTAAACAATGGCATTAACAATACCAATTATAGTCCAACAGGCGTAGGAAGAGCAAGTTTTCGCTCTAATTTAATTACAAATGCCTATGTAAGTAGGCCTACCGATCCAGTTTACAACACTGATGGAACTTATTATGCTGACCCCAATGTATTTCAATACATTAACCCTTATGCGGTAGCCAATACTGTGGTAAACGAAAATCACATAAATAGTTTGTTTGGAAGTTTTAGGGCAGATCTGAACTTGTATAAGGGTTTAAGTGTAGGTTGGTTTGGCAGCTGGAGAAAAGTGGATGGAAATTCTGGCTACTATCTTCCAGCAATATCTACCGTGGCAGCAGCAATAGACAATCAAGGAATTGCAAACATCAACAACTTTCACAATGATGAGAAATTGATGGACATTAGCTTAAACTACAAGGTAAATTTTGGCGATCACAAGTTAGATGCCGTTGCCGTTTACGAAACGCAAGGTCAAACCTATAATGGAAATTTTGCGCAGGCAAAAGGATTTATAAATGACATTGCGACTTACAATGCCCTACAACTTGGTGATTTATCAAAAGTTACTCCGGGCGATCTATCTTCGTACAAAAATGACAGAAACCTTGTTTCGTTCCTGGGCCGGATAAATTATTCTTATATGAGCCGCTACTTAGTTACAGCAAGTTATCGACGAGATGGTTCATCGGTGTTTGGCGTAAACCATAAATGGGGCGATTTTCCTTCAGCATCTGTTGCTTGGAAAATAGATGAAGAGCCATTTATGAGAAATCAGAAAATTTTTAGCCTGCTTAAGCTTCGTGGTGGCTACGGCATCACCGGAAACCAACAAGGGCTTTCGCCACAAGGTTCGTTGCAATTGGTAGGTTATTCTGGCGTAACCTATTTTGGCGGTTTGCCGATCACCAATTTTGTGATCAGCCAAAATGCGAATCCAGATTTGCGCTGGGAAACGCGTAAACAAACAAATATCGGTTTGGATTTTGGATTGCTTAAAGGGCGTTTGACCGGAACAGTAGATGCTTTTACTGCCACGACAGACAATTTATTATTTGGCTACACGGTTCCACAACCACCTTTTCCATATCCAAACATTACGGCCAACGTAGGAAGTTTAGAGAATAAAGGGCTTGAACTTACTTTAAGTTACGACGTAATTAAAACTGAAAACACGGTGTTAACGCTTGCAGGAAACGGTTCCTTGCTTAAAAACAAAGTACTTAGTTTGAGCGGTACTGTCGCGGGCATTCCATTAAATACCAATTATGTTTCATGGGGAATAAATTCCTACCTTATTGCCGGTCAGCCGATCGGAACGTTCAACATACTTCAGCACAGTGGAAAAGATGCTTCTAATGCAGAAACGGTAATTGATCAAAACGGCGACGGTGTAATTGATCAGGGAAATCAAAGCGCAGACAGAGTTTTTGAAGGATCTGCCATTCCAAAATACAACTATGCGTTTACACCAAGTTTTAGGTATAAAAATTTCGATGCTTCAATGGTTTGGAGAGGCTCGGGAGGAAACAAAATTTACAACACCATAAAACCAAGCTTAAGTTATTTCGAGAATTTAGGAAAATCAAATGTACTAGAGAGTGCCATCCCGATAGGCCTGTACACCTCGCAATACAGTTCTGACCTTTGGCTAGAGAATGGTGCTTTTTTACGGTGGGAAAACCTTTCTTTCGGTTACACAGTAAAAACGGAGAAGATAAAGTACCTCAGTGCCCTTCGGTTCTCGCTTACGGGTACAAATTTGTTATTGATTACTAAGTATACAGGAATAGATCCTGAACTTAATGTAAGTGGTGGCAATGGTTCGGGTTCAGACGGTGGAATTTATCCAAGAACCAGAACATTTGCTCTAGGTTTAAACGCAACTTTCAAATAAGAAAACATGAAAAAGACATTAATAGCCTTTGCAGTTATCGCATTGACAACCCAGGGCTGCAAAAAGATAAATGAAAGTGTTTACGACAAGTACTCGGCTTCAGAATTTTATAGCTCGCCAAAAGGAGCAGACATTGCGCTTGCGAATGTGTACTCGCAAGTTTCCGGAAATTGGGGTACAGGTTATGCAGGCGCAGATAATTGCTGGTATGATTTGAATACCATGTCGTCAGATGAACAAGTAATTCCACATCGCAATACCGGAGACTGGCAATTGGATTTTGCGCAGCTTTATCAGCGCCAATGGTTGCCAACGTCCGCAATTATAAACAACACATGGAATTGGCTTTACAAGTCTATTTATACAGCAAATTTAGCCGTAGATCAGTTATCTCAATCAAATGCCGAAGCATCTAAAATTGCTGAAGCGAAAGTACTGCGGGCCTTTTTCTATTATCTTTTGATAGATGATTTTGGTTCGGTACCATTCTACACGGACAATAACATCACGGTTGATAAAATTTCACAAGCAAGCAGAGCGACGGTTTACAATTTTATTGTGAAGGAACTTAACGAAAATATCGATAAGCTCGCGGAAACAGAGGGCGGCGCTTACTATGGAAGATTTAATAAATGGGCCGGATATGCCTTATTGTCGAAGGTTTATTTAAATGCTGAAGTTTACACAAGTACACCGAAATGGGCAGAATGTCTTGCCGCTTGTGATAAAGTTTCTGAAGGCGGATTTACGCTTCACCCAGGTGGAGCAAATGCTGCAAGTCCGCTTGGATACCAGTACTACGAACTCTTTGGAGATAAACTTCCAGAAGACGAAACCATTCTATCTATTTACGCAACTGCAGATATTGTTTCTAGAAACATTTACGCGCTTCGCAGTGTAAATGGCGCAAACGGTGTTGCCTTATTTGGTTTCAGCGGATGGAACGGAACAATTGTTCCAAGACCTTATTATGAAAGATACGATCCTAACGACATTAGGAGAAAACAATTTCTCGTTGGCGCGCAACCGGGTGGCGTAACCTATTCTATGGATGTAACTTCTTTAGATAATCCAGGTGCAGGGCCAAATGAGGGCATTAGAGGTGTTAAGTTTTTTCCCGTACCACCACAAAATGGAAGCGGCGAATCGAATGATTTCCCAATTTATCGCTACGCAGACATTTTGTTGATGAAAGCAGAATGCCACGTTCGTTTAAACAATGCAGCAGCGGCCAAACCATTTATAGATCAGATTAGGCAAAGGGCAGGAATAGCGGCTTTGGCGACAAATCCGACTTTAGAAGATGTTTATAACGAACGCGGTTTTGAGCTCAATTGGGAGGGACATCGTAGACAAGACATGATTCGGTTTAACAAATTTTTGCTCGCCCATGATTTTGCACCTGCCGTTCCCGCATTCAGGTTATTATTTCCAATTCCAACTAGTGCGCTTGACGCAAATACAAGTTTAAAACAAAATCCAGGCTATTAATCTTATAAAAATGAAAAAATCGATCTATCTTTTTATCATTCTCTGTGCAGGAATCTTACAATCCTGTAAAAAAGAGAAAGAATTAACGGTGCTAAAACCGGTTTCTTTCAGCTCGAACTTAACCGTGAACAAATCGGCAGTAGAATTATCTCCAGCTACCGATAGTTCGGTGGTGGTAGCATTTTCTTGGCCTTCCGTAAGCTTTCCTATAAAAGCATCTGTAACGTACACGCTTGAGATTGATGTCCCTGCTGATACCGTTGGAAGCGCTGCATGGGGAAATGCAACAAGCGTTGCCATTGGCAACGATGTGCTGAGTAAATCTTACAAAGGCAAGGATTTAAATATTTTAGCTATGGCAATGGGAATTGCAGCAGGAGCCGACGGCACGCTCGTGTTTCGAGTAAAGGCTTACCAAGACCGCCCTACGTATAGCAGGGCAATTTCGCTACATGTAAAAACCTACATAACAAAAGCCGTCTATCCATTACTATACATTCCCGGCGACTACCAAGGATGGTCGCCTGCAACTGCCCCGACGGCCGCTGCTTTGAAGCCAAAAATATACGAAGGATATATATTTGTTCCAGCAGGGGGGACAAAGTATTTTAAAATGACTACTGCACAAGATTGGAACCACATTAACTATGGAGATGCAGGTGGTGGAAATATAACTGTTGACGGCAACGCGGGTGGACTTATAACTTCAGAAGATGGCTACAACTTAGTTTCCGTTAATTTAAATACCAATACCTGGTCTGCAACCAAAACCACTTGGTCTATTTTAGGTGATGCTTCGCCCGGTGGATGGAGCACTGATACTCAGCTCGCTTACAACCCATCTACAAAAGTTTGGACAGTTACTGCAGATATGAGCGCCACAGGATCGTTTAAATTTAGAGCAAATAATGCGTGGACAATTGATTTTGGAGTAGACGCTGATGGAAAACTAGCCTATGCAGACAGTCCTATATACGGTTATGATGGAACGGTAAATAATATCACAGTGCCATCTAGCGGCAATTATACCATTACGTTAGATTTAAGCGACCCATCAAATTACAACTATAAATTAAGAAAAAATTAAATCCCATTTAAAACATGGATATTTTAGCAACTAAACAAATGAAATACTCAAAAAATAAATTTATGATAAAGGCATTTCTGTTTTTAAGTATATCTCTTTTTGCCTTTTGCAAAAAAGATGCATCTTCAGTGGTGCCAGATTCATCATATCCTCAATACGGCACACCGTTTACGGCTGTACCAACCCCATCTGATGCAGTAATCTATCAAGTAAATGTGAGAGCTTTTAGCCAAGATGCCACATTAAAGGGTGTAACAGCCAGAATGGATTCTATAAAAGCATTGGGTGTAAACGTAGTCTATCTTATGCCAGTTTATCCCGTTGGAGTGCTAAAATCTGCTGGTGGTTTAGGTTCCCCCTATGCTGTTAAAGACTATAAAGCGGTAAATACAGAGTTTGGCAACATGGATGATTTGAGAAGTCTTGTCGCCGCTGCGCACGAAAGAAACATGGCCGTAATGTTAGATTGGGTAGCCAACCACACTGCTTGGGACAATGATTGGATTAGCAATAAAAGCTGGTATCAGCAAGATGCAGATGGAAACATTATTTCGCCGGTGGGAACCAACTTTAAAGATGTTGCAGCGCTTAATTTTAACAATAAAGACATGCGTTTGGCGATGATTGATGCGATGAAATACTGGATCTTCAATGCCAATATTGATGGTTACCGTTGTGATGCAGCAGACTTTGTTCCATTGGATTTTTGGAAACAGGCCATAGACGCATTGAGAGGTATTACCACTCATAAATTATTGATGCTTGCAGAAGGAACAAGGGCAGATCATTTTAAAGCAGGGTTCCAAATGGTGTATGGTTTCGGTTATTACGATGCGCTGGAAAATAAAGTTTTTGGAAATGGCATCTCTGCAACTAGGTTACAAGACATAAATACTACTGAATCTGCTTCGGCATTACCAGGTTCTCAGGTGGTGAGGTACATTACCAATCATGATGTATATTTAAGTGACGGCAATCCAATAAATGTGTACGGCGGAAAAACAGGGTCTATGTCGGCTTTTTTGGTTACCGCATTTATGAAAGGTGTACCAATGATTTACAATGGACAAGAAGTGGGTTGCACCAGACCTATCGATTTCTTTTACCATACACCCATCGATTGGGCGACTAATCCTGACATGACTGCTGAGTATAAAAAAATCATTCACTTTAGGAACACTAGCAATGCGGTAAAAACGGGAGATTTGTCTGTATATAGCAGTGATGATGTTGCAGCCTTTACAAAATCTACATCAGAGCAGAACGTATTGGTAATCGCGAGTCTTCGCGGCAATGCAACTACTTATAACATACCCGTCGCGTTGCAAGGTAGTTGGAAAAACGCTTTCACGGACGCCGAGGTTACCTTGGGCACTCAGCTGTACTTGCAACCCTATCAACATATGGTTTTAACTAAATAGAGGCTGTTAATTTAGAATTTCTAAATGGTTGCAGTTCTTGCACCCTATTAAAATCAAAAACACACTAGATGCTTAAATCCTTAACTTCCTAAAGTTTTGGGGTTTCTCATCTCGTTATAAACATCACTTATAATAAACTATTTTCTTATCCTAATGAAAAAATACCTTTATCTGCCCCTACTGTTCCAATTATATATTTGCATCGTTTATGGTCAGAATAATCCTGTAAAATCAGTTGGAGATGTAAAATCTGTTTCGATAAAAGGGCAAACAATTAGTATAAATACAACAACTGCAAGCGTACAAGTTTTAGTGTATTCACCTAACATAATTAGGGTGAGAATGGATAAACAAAAATTACAAAACGATTTTTCTTATGCCGTAGTTGGAAAGCCAGAAAAAACATCGGTTACCATCAAACAGAGTGATAAAGAACTAATAATTTTAACAGACTCAATAAAAACAGTTGTCCAAAAAGCTCCATATTCTATTGCCTTTTATACCATAGATGGTCAAATTATTAATCAAGATGAAATGGGATTAGCCACCTCTTGGGTTGGCGATAATGTAACTACGTACAAGAAATTACAGGAGGAGGAACGCTTTATTGGGTTGGGAGAAAAAACAGGCAATTTAGATAGAAAAGGAAGTGCTTATACCAACTGGAATACCGACAATTACGGGTATGCCGTAAACCTAGATCCTTTATATGTTACCATTCCCTTTTACATTGGTATTCATCACAAATTAAATTATGGCCTATTTCTAGACAATACTTTCCAAAGCGATTTTAACTTTGGAGCTAGCAACAATCGCTTTTCGTCATTTGGCGCCCATGGTGGCGAAATGAACTATTATTTCATTTATCATAAAAAACTTAGAGACATTATTAAGTCTTACACTTACTTAACAGGTAGAATGCCAATGCCAGCAAAATGGTCTTTAGGGTATCAACAAAATCGTTATAGTTATTATCCGCAAACAGAGGTACTGAGAATTGCAAAAACTTTAAGGGAAAAAAAGATTCCGGCAGATGGCATTACCTTGGACATCCATTATATGGACAAATACCAATTGTTTACTTGGGATAAAGATCGATTTCCAGATCCAATAGCGATGACCTCTAAATTAGATGAGTTAGGCTTTAAGACCACTGTAATTGTAGATCCAGGCATAAAAGTAGAAGAAGATGCAAAGGCCTATCAAAGCGGCCTTAAGGAAAATATTTTTCTCAAATACCCAGATGGCAAAAACTATACAGCCCAAGTTTGGCCAGGCTGGTGCAATTTCCCCGATTTTACAAATCCAAAAGGTAGAGCATGGTGGCACAAACAAGTTGGGTTCTTTGCAAATAACGGAATAAGTAGTATTTGGAACGATATGAATGAAATTGCCACTTGGGGGCAAAAAACTCCAGATAACATCATTTATGATTATGATGGAAAAGGGGCTTCGAATATGCAGGGGCACAATGTTTATGGCTTACAAATGACTAGAGCAAGCTACGAAGGCGCTAAAGAACAGTTAAAAAAACGTCCGTTCATTTTAACTAGAGCATCTTACGCAGGGGCACAACGCTATTCTGCCATTTGGACAGGTGATAACCGGGCAGAAGGCGACCATATGTTATTAGGCGTTAGATTAATGAACAGCATGGGTTTAAGTGGAGTTGCATTCACGGGAATGGATATTGGCGGATTTACTGGTGGCGCATCACCAGCATTATATGCCAAATGGATAGAAATTGGTGCTTTTAATCCTTACTTTAGAAACCACTCAGCGCTTAACACAAAATCCTCCGAACCTTGGACTTACGGAGAAGATGTATTGAATATAGCTAGAGATTATATTTCATTACGGTATCAACTAATGCCTTACCTCTACTCCTCTTTTTACGAGGCCACCCAAAATGGAATGCCATTAATGCGATCTCTGGCTATTGATAATGCATTCGATGGAAATGTATATAATACAGATTTCCAAAATCAATACCAGTTTGGCAGTGCTTTTATGGTTGCGCCATTTGAAAATGGCAAAGATTACGGCGCTGTTTATTTCCCAAATGGCGAATGGTATGACCTCTTCAATGACGAAAAAACCGATGGAGAGAAATCTAGAGTGTTAAAATTAACTTTAAATGAACTTCCTGTTTTTGTAAAAGCCGGAAGTATTATTCCGACGCATTCTATTATCCAATCTACAAGCGAAAAGCCTACAGACACTTTGACTGTGCACATATATAGCGGAAAAGAAGCAAACAACTTTGTTTATTATGAGGACGATGGAACGAGCTTTGATTACCAAAAAGGGGATTTTTATAAAAGAATGATCACTTTCGATCCTAAAAAAAAGCAAATAATTTTTACCAAACCGCTAGGCAACTTTAAAACTCACTTTAAGTTTGTTAAAATAATTTTGCACGGTTTTGATAGCGAAAACAATTTGGATGGAAAGACCACAAAAAGCGAAGATTTTTTATGGTTACAAGCAAATCAAAATATAGATCCGCAAGGCGCCTCGAGTCAAGCAAAACTTTGTAAGGTGAAAAGCATTACACTAAGTTTTTCTGATCAAGAAATGAATTTAAGTTATTAGCCCGGCTTTGATTAATCAGAACGCTCAATTTTTTTTTGAAGGCAACCTTAAACAAGGTATTAATGTCAGGATTTTAACCTCTGAGTAAAGATAGTTAGAAATCCTTTTTAAAAAATTTCTTTAAATCATGATAAAAAGCACCTGTTTATTTAAGCAGATTTTGGCCTACACTTCTAATTTCGGCAATCTCTCAGTAAAAGTATTTAAGTTAATTTATGTGAATTACACGATTTAAAATAATCAGAATTAATTATTTATTAAAAAATGTGTCCAATAGCAGGTAACGATTCTTAGTTTTATCCAACTCTGAATGAGGCGCTTCATTTAAAATCATAATTTTATTTTCGTCACTTTTTAGGCTAAACCATGTTGGCAGACTTTTACCGTTGGGATTTCCTGTTTTAATAAAATTGGCAAAATACGCTACCATCATTTTTGATGTTTTATAATCTTCGGGTGTCCAATTGTAAAATTTATTGGAACTGAGATTCCCTAAAGCATATTCAATCTCCGAGGCATGGTTGGCGCCATATGGTTTTTCTGCAGGTTCCTCTGCACCGATCAATGGTGGACGTAACTTAGTAAACAAGTAGCGATACACCTGCTTATTGCTAGTTTTGCTATGACTGTCAATAAATTTCCAAGTTGCGTAGGAGATAAAACGATCAGATGCCAAATCTGTTGCAACTTGTTTAACATCTGCATCTTTTTCTGCTGGATATAATTTAATTACTTCTTCTGCACGATCGCCATAAAGTTTTTTAACGGTATTGCTATAATTTTCTACTGTCGCTGCATCTTTGCCCAGTAGCGAATGAAAATCTACCTCGGCAGAATTCCATCCCGCCAATAGCGGTACATCCATTTGCTTACCTTTAGCGAAGGTGGAATGAGGAGACTCAGCTAAAAAATAGCCGTCAATGGTGATGGGAAAACGTGTGTTAGCAGACCATTTAAGTAACGAATCAGCAGGAATTTTTCTTAAATCTTCTAGTGAGGTGGCTTTAACTTGTGTAGCGAATTTTACGCCGATTTGCTCAGCATCTGTAAGAGGCACCGGAGATAAATTACCTAACAGTGAACCACTCTCACCAATGGCGCCTGCAAATAAGCCTTTTGATAACGGTGAAGCCATCTGACCGCTTACAGACATGGATCCGGCCGATTCGCCCGCTATTGTAATCTTATCCGGGTCGCCGCCAAAAGCTGCAATATTTTTCTTTACCCATTCAATAGCCGCATGTTGATCAAGTAAACTGTAATTTCCTGAGGAATGGTTTGGAGATTCTTTTGTCAATTCCGGCGAAGCCATTAAACCAAATATCCCAAGTCTATAGTTCACCGTTACACTCACAATCCCATTATTGGCCATGTGTTCGCCATCATACCGATATTCAGAACCATCGCCAGCAGTAAAACCCCCTCCGAAAATATAAACCAATACCGGTAATTTCGCTGAAGCAGATTTTGCCGGAGTCCAGACGTTGAGATATAAACAATCTTCACTTTTGCCCGCACTGCGGAATATCATATCTGAATAGATAAAACGCTGCATGGCCTGTGGTCCAAAATGATCTGCCGGACGAATGCCTGTCCAATTTTTAGCAGCTTGTGGTTGTTTCCAACGCAGATTACCAACTGGTGGCTGCGCATATGGAATGCCTTTGAATGCATGTACACCGCTTTGCTCAATAGTTCCTTGGAGTATTCCGTTTTTAACCTGAACGCGAGGCGCCGAGCCGACTATATTTTGCGCATTTGCCAACACCGCAAAGCAACTTAGAAGGAGAAAAAATACATTTTTTATCATACCACTAATAATTTTTGTTTTGAAAATTAAATGTTTACAGATCCTATTGGCAACAGAAACTTCTTCAGACTAAACGTGAACACTCTTCTCAAATCTAGTAAAATAACTTTTAAATGGCTAACGTGCCGAGACTTTTAGAAGCTCAAATAAGATGTAAAGTTCAAAATGTATTTTATACCCTCAAAAGTCTGCAGACCTTTTTCGGGTTTGCCAATAGTGTTTTCATATCATTTGCAAAAACATTATTGCCATCAATACTTCTCAGGAAGAATGAATACTAAAATTAAACACCATTTAAAAAAGTCAAACTGATCGTCGTGCCCACTCCTATTGATGATTTTACTTCTATTTTGATCTGAAAATAATCAGCAATGCTTTTTACAATCGACATTCCCAATCCATGTCTGCCGTTCCCTTCATAATGCGAAAAACGGCTAAACAACTGCTCCATATCTTCTGTTCGTATACCTTGTCCGGTATCAGCAATCAAAATCCGGTACTCATCACCTAGGTCATCGTCACTTATTAGAATAGAACCGCCTGGTTTATTGTATTGTATGGCATTATTGATCAGGTTAGAAAACAGGTGAAAGATTAATTCCTGATTCATTGTTTTAAGCTGTAAATCTTCCCTGATGTTTAATTGAACCGTGATGTTTTTATCTTCTAAAAGTGGATTTAATTCTTTAATGATATCAGAAAGAAGGTGATACGGACTAACTTGATCTGATTTCTTATACTGTCCACTATCAATTCTCGCCAGAAACAATAAAGATTTTACAATTCTCCCTAGCCGATCGAGGGTATTGTCCATTTCGGCCAATTTAAGCGCTTGCTTATCGTTCAAACCTTCATCAATCATCATATTCTCGATTTTAATGCGAAGAATACTTATCGGCGTCAGCAATTCATGTGATGCATTTGCGGTAAACTCCCGCTCCCGGTTGAAAGCTTTAGTCGTGCTCTCCATCAAGGCTTTCAAGGAATCATCAAGAAAAATAAAATCTTTAGTTGTGGTCTTAATGGGTAAAAAATTCAGATCAAAAGGGAATTTTTGTTGCATCAATCGCTTGTCTATAATCGCCCAGAAAGGCCTGAGTAATCTCCTCGAATAAAAAAAATCAAGAATAATGGTTATGAAGAGCAGTATCAACAAAAAAACTAAAGCAACATTTTGCATCAATCTGCTATAAAGTTCAATGGTTTCTCTAGAACGGCCTATTTCGAGGATGTAGTACTTTTTCTTATTGATGAATACATTTTTTAATATCCGATAATCGGCAGTATCTTTACCAATAATTCGGGTATTATCGTCAATTTCCTTGGGGTCGATTAATGCATTTGGAGCGACTTGTTGTATGGCGATATAATCGTCTTTAAGCATGGTATAACTGCCATAGGCATCCTCACCCTCCAAATAAAATTCCAAACCATTTGATTTTATATTCTTAAATACTTCGTTTCGCTGCAATCGTAAAAATTCATCTATGGTATAGACAGAATACCAACTGAATATAACGGGCAACAACAGTATAAAAAGACCAATAACGATCAATTTAGATAAAGCGAAGTAAGCATTCAGCTTGTGGTTTAATTTCACTAGGATAATTTTACTTTGTAACCAATTCCCCTTACCGATTCCAGCCAATCTATTGGTGCATAACTAATTAGTTTTTTCCGGATATTCTTAATGTGGACATCGATGTAATTGGAGTCGCCATTTGAAATACTAAGGTCTCCCCAAACGTGTTCGTACAATTGACTTCTGCTTAACGGGCGGTTTCTGTTGAGAATTAGATAGCTCAAAATATCAAACTCTTTCCGATAAAGCGAAATTTGCTGATCCTCGAAAGTAATGATTCTCGTAACCATATCTACCGCAAACGCCCCTACCTGCACGACATTCCCATGATTTGCAAATTTCCTCCTGATGATGGCCTGGATACGGGCATGAAGTTCTGCCAGCGAGAATGGTTTAGGAAGATAATCATCTGCGCCAAGTTCCAAGCCTGCAATGCGGTGATCAATATCGCCTTTGGCAGATAAAATGATCACTATGGAATCGATTTTGTCTATTTTAATGGTTTTCAAAATGTCCAAACCATTGCCATCCGGAAGACCTAGATCTAATAAGATCACCTCAAAATATCGATCCATTAAAATCAACTTGGCGTCCTTCAGCGTGGCAACTGTATCACATTCATATTGAAGTCCTGTTAAAAAGCTGATGATTTCCTCTGCCAACGAATGTTCGTCTTCTACTAATAATATTTTCATTCGAATTTATGGCTTTAATTGGTTAAGGCAAGCGTTGCGAATGGCCAAGATTCATTTCAATTGGCGGGCGGAAAAAAAAACATCAAGTATAATGGCCGCTTTTTTCTTTAAAGCTGATAAAAATATCCCAAAGAAAAGAAAGAATTTGATCGGTTGCCTTGCGCCACTTTATTGCTGAGTACCGAAAGTTGATAAGACAACAACAAAGCACCTTTACCACGATAATAAATAAATGGAAGAATAAAATTATACGAGCGCAGATTAAACCCTGTAGATTCTTTCGTGGTTTCAGTAGTTTGTGCTTGATTTCCTCCTAAAATTGGCAAGATTGAACCTAAACCACTTTGCAGCGTCTGTTCTTCGATATAGGTATTGTAAAAACGTTGTGTTCCCGCCACTATGCTTACCGTTGGCTTTAAAAAGAAACTATTTTTTTCACCCAATTGCCCCAATAGAATATTCTTAGCATTATCAAACGATATAAACACATCTTTAGATTGCCCGAAGCTGTAATCGCCTGTCAGCTCGGTTCGGAAAAAATGATCTACTCCAAGTGTTGCGCTTGCATTATTTGGGTTTGATGCCTGAAGTAATGGAGAGGCTTTGGAATAAAATGATCTGGTGTAACCGACTGCAAAATCTACATGATCTCCCAAATCAAATTCAAATCCAGTGCTTAAATGTAATTCAGATGGAAAATTGTTTTCCGACAATAATTGGTATCCCCCTCCTGAAATATAAAATCCAGAAGTGGTTTTTAATTTTAAATCCAAGTAAGCAAATGGAAGTCTTTCATTTGCCGTTTGACCGTAATAATTTGCGTTTGAACTTACAAGAGAGGATATGGTTAACGTATTTTTCTTTTCTGTAGCTGTTGTGTCTTTTTGGCCAAAACTAAATAATGGCGTTGATAAAAAAATGAATACAATAAATAAGTTTCTCATAAGTTTATAGTTTAATCTTCACCTGCGTATTTACCTTAACCTTTACTTTTATAGGTACAATACGGGGAGATTTGATCTTAATGGAAGGCACAACAATTGCCCTTGGAATGGCTTTATTTCTAGCCTTTGGGACAATTTTTAATGCATCTTCAGTTTGAGGAAGGCCTTCCTTTTTATCTTTATCGGCAGCCTTCTTCTCTACTTTTTTAGCCTTCGATAAGCTATCTTGCTGCACACTTAAACCCACAGAAAACGCTATTGGATCCATGGTGGATTTTCTAACATCCGCAGCCTGACTGCGGAATGCAACAACCGTTATAATTAAAAAAGTGAATAAACTGTATCTCATTTTAAATAAATTTGGGAACCGATCTCGATTCCCAAATCTAGAATTAATTAAAGTTTAATTCCTGAAACAATGTTCAAATTGGTCACAATCACTTTTGGACTAACATTAATATTAGTTAAAACCTTTACGTTAGTTTTTACATTTGTAGAAATCGACTTAATACTAGAATTGAGCTGTCCGGCAGCCATTCCTGTATGATTTAAAACAGCAGCTCCCTGGTTTGTTCCTGAAATTAAACCATTCTCAATTGTTCCATTTTTTTCTACCGCTAAAGCAGATTGTAATGTGGAACCAATCGAGGTTCCTTCTAAATCATTGCCAACCGAAGCACTATTTATTAAATCATTACTTACAGAAGTCTGACCATCCGAAGTTTGTTGAGTTGCAACCGTTCCATTTTCTTTCAGTTGCTGCTTGGTTGCGCTGTTCTGGTCATTTAATTTAGATGTTAAACCTTCCGAATTCACATTCGCATCTGCTTGGCTTGCTTGCGCACCTTCTACACTTTTTTTATCCATTTTAACCACTGTGCTATTTTTCGAATTTACAGATGCGGTGGTTTTTTGTTGAGCCATAACTCCGGTAAACATGGTTACCAAGAGGGCTGCTGTGAGTATTTTTTTCATATCTATTTTCTTTATACCATCAAAACTACTGCAGGTAAATGAAAATAAAATGAAACAATTTTTCTTAGAGGAATTAATCTTACCCCTATTGAGAATCTGTTTGCGGAACTTATCTTTGCTGAACCTCGAATCAATTTGTAAAAAGAAAATGGCTAATGTTTTCTTCACGATGATGAGCTACCTTCAATAAACCCAATTTGCTATTTTTTAAGCAGCAATTCCCATAGACCTTAACTTTACCAACGAAAAACTTAAGCAGCGTGTAAATTAAGTTTTACTGATTTCATAGTAGATCAATTAAAGCGAAAAACATGGCGACCTATTTAGAAAGTAATTTGCTTAGAGAAAGCGATTGAGTTATTAGTTCAGCCTTTACCCCAATATTAAATCTAAATGAAGGCAAATAAATACTGAAACTAGCAATTATTTTGTCGCCTTTATAAATTGGTGCAGCTACGCCTACCACTTGTACGGTATCTTCTATTAAAGCATAACCCTGACTTTTAATTTTCCTCACCTCGTTAAAAAAACCGATTCTAGAAGCTGCTTTAAACCATGTATTCTTATTTGGTAACCCGTATTTTTTGATGTAGATATGAAGGTCTTTTTCCTCTAAAAAAGCAATTAACAATCTACCTGTCGACGAATCGAAAGCTAATTTTTCCAGGGGCGTAGTAGCTTGGATTAATTGATCGCTCGGTTTTGTAAAAATAACTTGCCGTCTGTCTTCTTTTAAAAAAGCTATCAGACAATTTTCGCTGAGTGCTTTGCTCTTGTCAGAAAACAGATGGGTTGCCCTTTCTATTAACTCAGTAAAACCTAAACTTCCATGACCAATTTCTAGCAATCGCGGCCCTATTAAATAACCTTTCTGTTCGTCGGCCTTTCGTAATAAACCTCTCTCAACAAGCGTTTTTATAATGTTGGCACATGTACTGGTGTGAAGATTTAAATCATGAGCGATGTGACCCATAAGTTTAGGTCGATTTATCTCCTCTGCAACGTATTCTAGGATGTCTATGGATCGGTTAATAACCTGTATCATCTGAAATATTTTAGATAAACTTGCTTTAAAAACTCCATAATGCAAAATCTTTGATTTATATAAATGTAATATATGGTGTATTGAATCTTTAAACTCTGATCAATCTACCATATTTTAAGTGGTGCATTCTGGGCACAAAACTAAAAATACAATGTTGCGACAAGCATTATTTAACCCAAATACAATAGAATTATTTAAACTTTGGATTTTTATGGCAACAAGACCCTACCATTAAAATTCCTTTATATGAATTGATTTTAGGTTCCCGAACCCTCCTGCTGAAATTGATGTTTTTGCCTATAAATAAAAATTAGAATTTTTTGCAAATAACAAACGAAATACTTCATTTTTGCGACCAAAGTCTACGATGCGTGAAATAGCAACGATTGCTACAGTAACACTAGAAATAGTTAGATTGCAAATAAAACTATGCATTAGCTAAAGCTCGGTCTAAATGAACATAGCCGCCATCTACATGTATAATTTGCCCGGTAGTGTGGCTAGATTTATCGCTCAGTAAAAACGCAACGGTATTCCCAATTTCTTCAATGGTAGTCATCCGGTTTTCCAAAGGAATATTTGCTGTAATTTTAGTTAACATTTCTTCTGGATTTTTTAGCGTTGTGATCCAATTTTCATACTGTGGAGTCCAGCATTCGGCAACAACGAGTGCGTTCACGCGTATGCCATATTTTAGCAGTTCTACAGCCCACTCTCTAGTCAATGCATTTCGGCCTCCGTTTGATGCGGCATAAGCGGAAGTGTTTCCTTGTCCGGTTTCACCAGTTTTTGAGGAAATGTTAAGGATATTTCCTTTTGATTTAATGAGTTCTGGCAAGGCATGATGAGCCATTAAATAATAGTGAATAAGGTTGCGATGCAGGCTTTCTACGAAACGTTCGTAATCCCCATTTTCTAAGCCAACACCATCGTTCAAACCCGCGTTATTTACCAAAGCATTAATTTTTCCAAATTTTTCAATGGCCGTCTGTACCGCCTTTGCACAAGCTTCTGGACTGGTCAACTCTGCTTCAATCCCAAAAGCCCGTCCACCAGCTTCGGCAATTAATTCTGTTGCTTTTTGATTATCGAACTGATTTCTTCCAATAATTACAACTATTGCTCCTTCTTTTGCAACAGCTTCTGCAATTCCAAAACCGATGCCTTTTGCACCGCCGGTTATTAAAATAATTTTGTCTTTTAAATTTAAATCCATGACCTGTGTTTTTGAGTTTTTGAAGGAAGACCGATTGGCGTTGTTATCTAGAAAATGCAGGCATTTTAGTCTTTGGAATAAACTACCACGTGTTGTCTCGCCTCTCCCAAACCGTCAATTCCCAATTCAATTACGTCGCCAGGTTTTAAATAAATCTGAGGATTGAAACCTAAACCTACACCGTGCGGTGTTCCAGTAGAAATGACATCGCCGGGTAAAAGCGTCATAAATTCGCTCAGATAAGAAACAACATGAGCCACATCAAAAATAAAATCATCCGTCTTACCGTCTTGCATAATTTTACCATTCAATTTCAACCAAAGGCGTAAATTATTTGGATCGCCGATTTCATCTTTCGTCGCCAACCATGGTCCAAGTGGAGCAAAAGTATCGCATCCTTTTCCCTTAGCCCACTGTCCGCCACGTTCTAACTGGAAAGCTCGCTCACTTACATCATTATGGAGCGCATAACCGACAACATAATTTAGGGCCTCTTCTTTAGAAACGTAACTGGCTTTTTTGCCGATAACTACCGCTAATTCAACCTCCCAATCAGTTTTTAGAGACCCTTTTGGAAGCATAACGTCATCATTCGGACCTACGATAGAGGTAGTGCTTTTGAAAAAAACGATAGGTTCGCTAGGGATTTGCGCATTGGTTTCTTTTGCATGTTTGGCATAATTTAATCCGATACAAACTAACTTAGATGGACGACAAATTGGAGGTCCTAATCTTTCGGAATCCGAAACTAACGCAAGGCCTTTTTTGTTCTCCTTAATAAAGATAGCCAATCTATTTAAACCATCTGTTTCAAAAAAATTTTCGTTATAATCTTCTCCAAAACCAGATGTGTCGTACTTTCTACCATCAATTATTATCCCAGTTTTCTCTTTGCCTACTGCTCCGTATCTTATTAATTTCATTTTCTTAAACTTTTAGTTCGCCATAGTTTACGGCTTCAATTTTATATAATTGTTGAGGGGCCGCTTAAATCAAACTTATCCATTTATCAACATTGCTTTTTTAAAAAAAAACCATCGTTATGCTTCTGCAGCCGCTGAATGATACATTACTCGCATTCTTTTTGTCTAAAATCTCACCCGTCAAATCTCATTTCTAATTATTCAACTTTATAAATCCACCATCAATAGGATAGTCATTTCCGGTAATAAACCCTGCTTCATCAGAACAAAGATAAAGTGCCAATGCAGCTATCTCCTCGGGTTTTGCCATGCGACCAATTGGCTGACTTTTTGATAGCTTTTCGAACATTTCCTCCCGATTGTTTGGGTAGTTTTTCGCAATAAAACCATCAACAAAAGGCGTGTGTACCCTAGCGGGAGAAATGCTATTACTGCGAATTCCATCGGCCATAAAATCTCTAGCTATAGACATGCTCATCGCATAAATTGCACCCTTGCTCATAGAGTAGGCAAAACGATCTGCGATTCCAACTATCGAAGCAATAGAAGCCATATTTAGTACGACACCACCACCACATTTTTTCATCATAGGTATTGCTGCGTATAAACAATTGTAGGCGCCTTTTACATTCACTTGATAGATACGATCAAAGTCTGCTTCAGCCGTTTTTTCCAGATTACCAACGTGAGCGATGCCCGCATTGTTTACCAAAATATCTACCTGCTCAATTTTGCCAAATGTAGAGAATACTTCAATTTGCTTACTCACGTCGCATGAAAATGCTTGAGCTTCACCAAAATTATTGATTTCATCTACCGCTTGTTTTGCAGATTCTTCATTCAACTCTAAGATGTAAACTTTTGCTCCTTGCTTTGCAAACAGAACTGCTATGGCCTTTCCTATGCCACTACCACCGCCAGTAATTATTGCTGACTTTCCTTCTAAACTAAACATTATCGCCTTTTTTCTTTAGATTAACATTCAATTATAAACTTACACCTCTTTTCCACGGGATAAAATCATCTTGATTTAAGGATACCGCTTTAGCAATCACCTCTCCATTTGCGACCTTAATACATAGTTCCAATATCTCTTCTCCCATTTCTGGGATTGATTTTTCACCGCGAATAATTGCTCCGGTATCGATGTCGATGATATCTGCCATACGATTTGCCAATTGGGTATTCGTAGCCACTTTAATTACTGGGCAAACTGGATTTCCGGTTGGTGTACCCAAACCCGTGGTAAATAAGATCAAATTTGCCCCGCTCGCCGCTTTACCTGTAGTTGCTTCTACATCATTACCAGGCGTGCAAACCAAACTCAAACCAGGTTTAACCGCTTGTTCAGTATAATCCAATACATCGACCACCGGAGAAGTCCCTCCCTTTTTTGCGGCTCCAGTACTCTTTATAGCATCTGTAATTAGCCCATCTTTAATATTCCCTGGCGAAGGATTCATAAAAAACCCAGAACCAACTGCATGTGCCTGCGCATCGTAGGTGCGCATTAAATGCATAAACTTTCTGGCAATTTCTTCGCTTTCGCATCGGTCTATCATATTTTGTTCGGCCCCACATAATTCTGGAAACTCTGCCAATAAGACTTTTGCACCTAGAGAAACCAGTAAATCTGCTGTGTAACCTACAGCCGGATTTGCCGATATACCACTAAACCCATCGCTTCCGCCGCACTTTACACCAACGGTTAAATGTGCTAAAGACGCAGGTGTTCGTTCCACTTTATTAGCCTCCACTAGGCCAGAAATAGTTTGCTGAATGGCCTCTTTAATTAATGTTTCTTCGCTCTGCATTTTCTGTTGTTCGAATACCAAAACAGGCTTATCAAACTGAGGATGATATTTTTTGATATCGGCTAAAAAATTACCGACCTGCAAGTGCTGACAACCCAAACTTAAAAGCGTAATCCCGGCTACATTTGGATGGTTTGCGTATGAAGCTAGCAATTTACCCAACATTTCAGAATCTTGTCTTGTGCCGCCACAACCTCCCTGATGGTTTAAAAATTTGATGCCGTCTACATTTTTAAAATAGCGGTTTTGACGTGATTCTATTGCCGGAGGAAAATCTACCTGATCAATTGCTTTTCCGTCTTTTAGATTTTGAATCAATTGAGATGAAAAAAGCTTGTACTTATCGGTTACCGCATAACCCAATGTTTGATGCAACGCCTCTTTGATCACATCCATATTTCGATTCTCGCAAAACACCGTGGGGATAAAAAGCCAATAGTTGGCGGTTCCAACGCTTCCGTCATTTCTGTGGTAGCCATTAAACGTTCTTCCAATAAATTTAGAAATGTCTGGTTTTAACCATTTATAATCTACCTGTCGATAATCATAAGGATCTGCGGCATGTCTGGTATTTTCAGTAGTCATCCGTTCACCGCTCTTAACAGCGTGTTGTACTTTACCCACTAAAACACCATACATGGTAATTTCGTCTCCGGCTTCCATGTCACTGATAAAGACTTTATGTTTTGCCGGAATTTTATCTTTAATGATAAGGGATGACCCCCCGAAAATGATGTCCATTCCAGGAATTAAATCCTGCAATGCTACCAATACGTTATCCTTTTTATCAATTTGTAAAATTAGATGTGTCGACATTTTATTATTTAATTGTATCGAATGTTTTATTCCTTGGAGATTGAATACTACCTAAATTTGTAGGCATACTTTTGCATGTTATTATATTTATGTCTTTACCAACGTCCATCAAACTATAAATCCAAAGCTAAGGAATGGCTTGTCATATCACTTTTAAAGGTGTACTTGGTGAGTATAGTAAATAAATTCCCATAAAGAGAAAAGTTTGGAGAATTATTACAAATGCAAACCAATTAAAGTGGAAACTAGTCAATTATATTTTTCTAAATATTACAAGCAAAGTAAATAAATACATTCATATAAATCAAAAATTTTATATTGTTGAATTATTTGTAAAAATCTTTTCATGTTTTTTCCCTAGCTGATTACTTGGTTAGGTAAATCCGGAGAAATCCGGTTTCTAATCAATAAAAATAGTTGCACTTCTAACGCTCTAGCAGTTCAAAATATTAGCGCAGAATCTACGATACGATTTCGCATTTGAAGCTGTTGTTATGAGGAATTCGATTATGGAACCGGCCCAGAGGAAATGCTCGGATTTATGACTCGCAAAAAAGTTAAAAACTCCAAACTTTTCTTTGATGAATTAAGTTATAAAAATATTGCCTATAAAATCTAATGAGTAAGCACAATTTGGTCGTTGAGGACAACGACGATATTCGAGAAATAATAGGCATGTTGCTTACAATGGAACACTATCAAGTGCATTTGTGCGAGAATGCAAGCACTTTTAGAGCGGAGGTTCTCATCCGAAGACCAGATCTGGTAATTCTAGATGTAATGCTGCCAGATGGGAATGGAATTGACCTTTGTTGCGAAGTAAAACTAGATTATAACACCGGACACATTCCGGTTATGATGATGTCCGCACATTCTAGTCTTAATGAAATAAGAAAAAAATGCGAAGCCGATGACTTCATCAACAAACCGTTCGACATCGACGATTTTATAGCAAGAGTTTCTGAATTGCTGAAAAAAAATACTTTGGCTTTTTAAACTTCGCGTAACTTGTAGATGTTAAAAGCTTAAAAGAAGTAAACTCAAAGATGTTGTGTAATTGTACAATAGGCTTTTTTAGCCCATAGATTTATTTTTAAAAGCTCCAAACCTCTGGAGAATACGCCGCCAAATTACTCTGAGATAAAACCGATTTTTATCTAGAAAAAATAAGTCAAACTTTTTTAAGGTGACATCGTTATGCGAGGTAATTTAGCAAAAAATTATATGGAAGATCTTGTTGTACCGAGTTTTTTAAAGCCTACTACGGAACTGAAAAGCTTCAAAAAAAATCCTGCCTACCAGTATCAAATCAATCCAGATCTTAATGCGGTAGATTGGCAATCCATCTTGCATTTATTTCAAAAAGTCAATTGGAAACATAGGGTAGCAGACGAAATACAAAGTGCTTTTAACTTAAGCACGACTATTATTTTTGTTTATCATAACGATTTAATCATCGCTTTTGGCAGAGTAATTGGAGATGGAAGATATTACGCCATGTTAGCGGACATTGTGGTGGACCCAGCTCATCAAGGAAAGGGTTTAGGGAAGTTTTTAGTCGGTTCGCTAAACAGTCAATTGGTCAATTATCACTTCGTTAACTTAAGTGCAGCGCCAGGAGCAGATAAATTCTATAAAAGTATGGGATGGAAAAAGCAAACCACTGCATTTATTTGGCCTCAAGGACCAAAACAGCTCAGGCAACATTGTGAAAAAGATTGATTCTTATTCAATCGTATTTTTTTAATAACGTCTACAAATTTTAGATTTTTTTTCTGACGGAAATGTGGAAGCAGGCAAACCTCTTTTATAAAATAAGGAAGTAACTGCGGTATCGCTCCATGGGTATTTTATGTAGCCCGGTTGCTTTACGCTGGATTACTCACTCCTATTTAGCATCGTTTTATTATGGCTTTCGCTGAATGAAAATTTTATCTACGCCTGCGATTTCAAAATCAGTCGGCTTACCATGTTTGTCCATTAAACTTGTTGGCACGGAAGCCGACTCAAAATAGACGATCAACGGATTACCTATGGTTTTAACGCTTTTGTACAGCATAGCTGATGCAACCATTTTTTGGACTTATTGTAGTTAACTCAAACCTAGCCAGCCTGTCACCAACCTCCCTATTATGAGTTGGATGTGCAACATCCAAGTGACCAATATCCAGTGCAACAACCTTTCTGGTGTTTGGTACTGACATGGTCATTCTTTGGGCGTTCCATTTCGGCTAGAAAGCATCATTTGAAACATCGATAGACATGATCAAATTTATTTTGTCGCTAATACGTAAGAAATCATCTTTTTCACATCTTTAGGAGCTAAATCATTGTGAGGAGACATTGCCATTGGACCCCAATTTCCGCTGCCTCCTTTTATCACTTTTTCTACAAGCATGGCATAATTTTTTTCATTTACCGGGTATTTTTTTGAAATGTCTAGAAAGGATGGTCCTATCAATTTAACTGTTGGTTTGTGACAGCTTAAGCAATCAGATTTTGAAATCAGTAGTCCTCCTTGAACAATATCCGCTTTCGTGGAAGAGGCGATCGTTGTTTTCTTTTTCTTCACCGTTTGAGCGCTGACAGTACTTGAGAGGCTCACACATGCCGTTATTATTGCCGTAATGGCTATTCCTTTTAACATCTTCTAATTCAAATTAATTCTTTACGATTTTAAAAATTCCACATTTTTTATTTCCAGGACCAGTATCTGGATTAGTAAGCAAATATAGTTCGCCGTTTTCATCCTCATTTATTCCAGTAATCTTCAAGTTTTCTGGAAAATTAGCGAGCTTTACATTTCCTCTGTTCCACTTGGTGCCGTTTTGCTTTAGGTAAAACATCGGCCCGGTCCAATCGGCAAAAAAATAGTTACTTTTTAGCGCCGGTATTTCAGTTCCATTATAAACATATCCCCCCATTATACTAATGCCAATCTTATGGCTGTATTCATCGATCGGCATGGTAAGTCCTTTAATGTCGCAGCCGTCATCTGGTTTATTTTCATCGTTATGGCAATGGGTACCTTCCATAATTTTCCATCCATAATTTGCACCCTTTTTTACAATATCTACTTCTTCCCATAAATCTTGCCCAACCTCGCCAACAAAAAGTTGTTTGGTAACCTTATCGAAGGACATACGATAGGGATTGCGAAATCCATAGGCCCAAATTTCTGGCTTTACATCGGCGCTGTCAACAAAGGGATTGTCTGCTGGAACTTTATAGCCGCTATCTGTATTCACATCTATTCTAAGGATTTTTCCAAGCAACGTATTCATATTTTGTCCATTGCCAATAGGACCGTGCTTATCGTGCTGACCTCCGCCATCGCCGAAGGAAACATATAAATAACCATCCGGCCCAAATTTCAAGCAGCCGCCGTTATGATTGCCATCCGGCTCATCTACCGCTAGGATAACTCTACCACTGTTTGGATCCACAGATCCACTTTGAGTAGACCTATATTCTGCGACAACGCCGGTGTGGTTAAATCCTTTTTTTTCAATAGGCCTGCTATAGAAAACATAAAATTTACCGTTTTTTTTGAAGTCTGGATGAAGCGCTATGCCTAAAAGACCGCGTTCTTCATAACCGTTATTTATTTTTATGGTTTTACTTCTTAAATCCAACACAGGAACATTGCTTTGCTTGCCATCCTTAAATTTCAAAATCACCCCATTTTGTTTACATACCCACATTTCACCGGTTCTTGGAAAAGCCATATCGGTAAGCGCTTCTAATGTATCCGTAATTTTTTGCGCCTTTAACGTGATGATTGGTAAATCAATGTCGCTTTTTAAAGACTTCTTTTTGGTCGACACATACGATGAGGTTAAAACCGCTGCGCAAGCGAGACTTAAAAGTAGCACTGCAACAGCAACAAATCTCAATCCGCTTCTTTTTAAAAGTAATTTTTTCATTTTCTAAATTCAGTAAATTTATGTCTTTTTTAATTAAAATTGAAACCAAAGCGTCGCGTTGACTGGCTTTCCCTCATTTTTGTTTTTTTGACCCTGTGGCCCTATTTTATCTGGTGATTTAAACTTTGTGCCAATAGGGCTAATGCCCTGCAAAAACCCAATGTCACCTTTTGGAAAGGCCGGCTCCACATTGTTGTTTTTTAGTGCGGCTTTCTCTCTAGCCGGTTTAAATATTTGTAAAAACATATTCTTATCATCTGTAAATATGGTAAAAGGCGATTCCTTGTTTTCTATAACCGCCCAATTGACTTGTGCATGATAGCCTTTAAATTCCGGATAATTCCAACTCTCCCCAGTAATGGAGTTGTTGTAATCTTTGTGCCAAACATTGTATTTTTGTCCGCGAAGTCTGTTTTTCCAAACCCGATAAGGTCCACGTCCTAACCATTTTAACCCTGTCACTTTACGCTCTGGATAATTGAAAGTGATTCCCATAAAATCTGCATCTCCTGTCTGTGTGTAGGTATAATCTAACCTTGCTGGGCTGCCATAAACAAATGTCCACTTTACCTTCAATGATGCAGCTCCACTGTAATCTGCTTCGATGATGTATTTCTTTCCGCTCTTGTAATTTTTAAAAGATTTTAACTCCGTAGCAGGGCCTGCCAAAACCGGCCCATCCGAGAGAGAGATTACTTTTCCGCCCTTTTTAACATATTGTATAAAACCAGTGTTTTTATTAAAATGATAGATCGTTGTACCGACAGTTACAACTAAAACACTGTCCTTTTCTATCGCTGAGGTATTTCCTATTGAAGGACTTTGTATCTTAAAATTGTTTTTGAGATCTGGTGTGTTTATTCGCCAACTCCAAGTAAACAGCTCTTTGTCGTCCGGGTTAAATGCAGTAAGATACAATGCGTCGGCTTTGTTCCAATCCTTCGGCAAACTTAGGTTTAACATCCCTTTTTCACCTGGTTGTAATTCTAGAGGAAGGGGTTTCCCCTCAGTAAGAATTTTAGCGTCTGTAGATTTACTCGACGAGGTTGGAAATCGCACGAGCTTCCAAACAAATTTACATTGACTGAGCTTGGTAAAATCATATCTGTTTTCGACTTCTATTTTTCCATCAAAACTTTTATCAATTGGTTTTGGATTGATATAAATTGGAGACCAAATTTCCTTTATCGAATAAAAGCTTGCTTCCTTTTCTCTATGGGGACCTAAAATACCATCAGGCGCGTGGTCTCCATCGCTATCATAAATATTATTTTTATCGGCACGCAAAACCGATTCATCTATAAATGCCCAGAGAAAACCACCTGCTCCATGAGGATGTTTGATCATCAGCGACCAAAAATCGTCTAGGCCAGCACCGTTACCACCATCAAACAAACCATGTAAAAATTCGGTTGTAAAAAAGACTTCTTTGCCAGTAGCCACTTTATCTTGTATCGCCTGGTAGTCGGGATAATGATGTGTATCCGTTCCGTTGAATTTTGTCCACGGATGGATAACCGTTCTATTTTGTGGATCGTACCACGCATAGTCTCCATCTAAATCTGTATTCCAGCCTCCCTCGTTTCCATTGTCCCAAAAAACAATAGACGGATGATTTACATCTCTCACTACAAGTTCCTTAACCAACTTCCGCCCAACCATGGTGTCGTATTTAGATTGCCAGCCTGTTAATTCGTCTAAAACATATAAGCCAAGAGAATCGCAAACATCTAAAAAGTCTTGGTCTGGTGGATAATGAGACATCCGTACGGCATTGTTGTTCATCTCTTTCATAAGATTTGCGTCCAATAAATCTATCTTATGACTTGTAGTACGCCCTGTTTCAGGCCAAAAACTGTGTCTATTGGTTCCTTTCAAAATAACTTTTTTTCCATTTACATAAAAGCCATCTTCTTTACGGAGCTCAACAGTCCGAAAACCAAATTTCTGCTTAAAGCTATGTAATACCTTATTTCCTTCCTTTAATGAAACAATAACTTGATATCTATTTGGAAACTCAGCACTCCACAACCGAGGATTGTTAATTTTGCTTTTAAGCCGCACCGAATCTTTATTTTTTTGAATGTTGAGAGAAAATGGCTCACCGAAATTTTTACCGTTTAAGGTCTGAATTTGCGCCTCTAGTTTTTCGCCATCCTTCGTGTTGCCTGTAAATACATCCATTTCGAATGAACCGTCTGCTTTCGCATTCACGGCGAGTCTGTCTATGTATGTATTCGGAACGATTTCTAAATAAACCGGTCTAAATATTCCGCCGAAAACCCAAAAATCGCTTTCTCTTTCCGCCTGATTTACAGACTTGTTTGCAGACATTTTATCCACTGTAACTTCTAACAAGTTTTGAGCATTGAACTTTATTAATGATGTGATGTCGTATTTAAATCGATAAAATGCACCTTGGTGAATTGGGCCTGCCAACTTTCCGTTTATCATCACTTTTGTATCAGTCATGGATGCCTCAAACACGATGAAGACCCGTTTCCCGGTCCATTTTTGGGCAAAAAATTGATGTTTATACAAACCTTGTTCGCTTGCCTTGTTCTTATCATGGCCATAGTTAAAAGTTCCAAATCCCTGCAATTCCCAATTGGAAGGCACAGGTATTTTCGCCCATTCACCGCTTTTCCGACCAGCAGTACAATAAAAATCCCAAAGAACCGTGTGGTCTTTGTCTGTGCCAGAGAGGTATTGAACAGTTGTTTCTTGCGAGAAAGCGCTTAAACAAAATATTACTACGAAAAAACTTAGGGTAATTTTTTTTATCATCAGGTGTTTTAATTGAGCTGTAAAGTTTGCCGCTAACATCAAACATAAGATGTTATGACGACAACTTTTTGTCTTTAAAGATAATGAAGTATACAAATTAAATCAAAACTGGGCGATGCAAGTTAGCAATTCGTCCATATTAATTGACACCATGTGCTTATTGAAGTTACCCAAATATTTGATTGACAATCGGCTCAATTTTACAGGCTGAGTATACAGGAATCTTAAAACACCAAAATGTTTTTTGGAGAACTTTTTATTTAATAGTTGAATGGTAGTTTTTTTTTGCTAACGAGAACACACAAATAGTAAAAAAGCATGTACAATTTGAATATTTTCGACAAACCATTTTCTGCATCTTTGGCTAAGCAATCTAAACCAAACTATGAGTCCAACAATCAAAACTTTTTGTCTTTTAACACTGTTCGTATTAAATGGGTTAATCTCTTATAGCCAATCAAATACAAAAATCAAAAGCATAGAAAATCAGTATCATGCTGATTTGGGAAATGGTTATTTCGAAAACCCTATTTTAAGAGGAAACTATGCAGATCCATCCGTGGTAAGAGACGGCAATAATTATTACATGACACATTCTTCTTTTGACAATCTTCCGGGTTTATTGATTTGGCAGTCGCAAGACCTGGTAAATTGGAAACCTATCGCGAATGCGCTAACAGATTTTGTCGGAGGCGTTTGGGCGCCAGACATTATTAAGTATAAAGGTTTATTTTACATATATTTTCCTGCGGGAGGGACAAATTGGGTGGTAACTGCAAAAAATCCAGCGGGACCATGGAGCAAACCTATTGATTTAAAAATTGGTGGAATAGATCCAGGTCATGTTGCAGCACAGGACGGAAAAAGATATTTAAACCTTGCCGGTGGCGGCATGGTTTCGTTGGCGGATGATGGATTAAGTGTGACCAGCACACTGAAAAGAAATTATGAAGGCTGGGTTTTCCCAAAAGAATGGATTGTAGAATGCTTCTGTCTTGAGTCTCCAAAGTTTACTTATCACAACGGCTACTATTACATAACGGCAGCTGAAGGTGGAACCGCAGGGCCGGCAACGAGCCACATGGTGGTTTCTGCGCGTTCTAAAACACCGTTCGGACCTTGGGAAAATAACCCCTACAACCCCATTGTTAGAAATACAAATAGAGCTAACAAATGGGCTTCAATCGGGCATGGAACGCTTGTAGACTCGCCAGATGGAAAGTGGTGGATTGTTTTTCATGGATTTGAAAATGCAAACAAAACCATTGGTAGGCAGACTTTACTTTTACCCATAGAATGGACAAAAGATGGTTGGTGTAAGGTACCTGACACCGCAGATGTTGCCAAACCCCTTAAAAAGCCAGTGGGCAAAGCTGTTGTTCACGGTATGAAATTGTCTGATGATTTTGAAGGAAAACAGCTAGGCAGTCAATGGAATGTATTAAAAAACGAGCATAAAGATCGATTTATTGTCGACAGCGGAACGTTAACCATTGAAGGTTTGGGGAGATCAATTTCTGAAACCCAACCTTTACCAATTATGCCAGGAAACGACTCTTATGAAGTAACCGTAGCCTTAAATGCAGGCACAAATACTGCAAGCGGCGGGTTAATGTTGTATTATAATCAAGAATATTACGCGGGATTGGAGTTTTCAGACCATCACCTCTACCGAATAAATAATAGGGGTCAGAAAAGTAGAGAATCCGGTGAAATTAAACAGGACTTGGTTTACTTAAGACTGAAAAATGATCACAACGACTTGCTATACTATTACAGTTTAGATGGCAAAGAATGGACGAGACTAGAATTGGTAAACCAAATGTCCGGGTATGAAACCAATACTTTGGGAGGCTGGGGTTATTTAAAACCGGCACTATTTTCTATCGGCGAAGGTAAAGTAAAATTCAGAACCTTTAGATACGAAGGTTTCGACTAAATGCATATTCTATGTGATTGATAGGTAAAATCTTAAAATCTACACTGGGGGTGATTCTATTTAAATGAACAAACTTTTTAGGCGAGCTTGTGGTTTCTAAGGCATGTTCGATTTTGTAAAGTTTAAAAGCCACCCGAAATTATGAAGAGCAGACATCCTATTATCGAAACGGATGTTGGCCGTTATTATTCTGGCACAAGCGGCTTATTACTGCCTGTGCCAAATAAATCTTACTATCCAGAAAATTATCGAAATAAAAGTAGGTTGAGCTATTATAGTTCGCTTATGAATTCAATCGAAATCAACAGCTCCTTTTATAAAATCCCGCTGTCTTCCACAGTGAAAAATTGGGCATTAGATGTGCCGGATGGATTTAAATTTACCTTCAAGCTTTTTAAAGAAATCACCCACAATAAAGGTTTGGTTTTCGAGCAAGAATTACTTCGTCGGTTTTTCCATGTAATCTCACAGGTTGGCGAGAAAAGAGGCTGTTTACTCGTTCAGCTTCCTCCAAGCGTTCGCCTTACCCATTTTTTACAACTTCAATCCCTAATGGCCGCGCTTAGAGAAAACGATCCGGACATGCGATGGAACATTGCCGTGGAATTTCGCCATCAAAGTTTATATGTAGCCGAAGTTTATGAACTTTTAGAAAGTTTTAATCTCTCCGTGGTAATCCATGACAAAATTCCTTCTAGCACTCCATTAATGACTAACAATATTAAGTTTGTGTACTTGAGATTTCACGGCCCGGAAGGGAACTATAGAGGCAGTTATGAAGAAAATGTGCTTGCTGAATATGCAAGTTATATAACGGAATGGTTTTCGGAAGGGAAAAAAGTGTTTGTATATTTCAATAATACCATGGGACGAGCACATTCTAATCTTTTTATGCTGCGCCAATTTGTTTCAGATTTTTCAAAAGACAATCTTCAGGAGTAAGCCATTTTAAGAAAGCGAGTTGCTGACCCCTGTTTACAATGATCATTTGTAACGTTAACAAAATACTTCTCAAAAAAAACGATCGCGTTAATCTCTTTAAATTTAAGAAAACAACTGCGAGAAATAGATGTTTTTTGCCTACCCAATTAGATCCTAAACAATGTCTTTAAAAATCGCCACTTATAATGTCAACGGTATAAACGGTCGACTTCCTGTTTTACTAAGATGGCTAAAAGAGGCTAAGCCAGATGTAGTGTGTTTACAGGAATTGAAATGTCCCGACAAGCTATTTCCGCAAGCAGCGTTGTTAGAGGCTGGCTATCACGCAATTTGGCATGGACAAAAAAGTTGGAACGGCGTTGCAATATTGTCAACGGAAGAAATTAAAGAAACCCGTAGAGGTTTAGATGGTGATCCGGATGATGAACAGAGCCGATATATAGAAGGTTTTGTATTTGGACTGGTGATTGGATGTTTGTACTTACCCAATGGAAATCCCGCACCTGGCCCTAAACTCGACTATAAGTTAGCATGGTTTAAACGCTTTACTTTACACGCAAAAAAATTGCTTTCGTTTAATCTTCCTGTGCTTTTAATAGGGGATTATAACGTTATTCCCACAGAATTAGATACTTACAAACCAGAAAAATACCTAGACAACGCCTTATATTTGCCCGAATCTAAACGCGCCTATCAAAACCTAATAAAAATCGGTTGGATAGACGCCATTCGCAGCCTTTCTCCTACCCTTAGGATTTATACTTTTTATGATTATTTACGTCACGCTTACACCCGTGACGCCGGCCTTAGGTTGGATCATTTTTTAATAAATCAACTTGTGTTAAAAAGGCTTCTAGATGCCGACGTTGATAAACATGTGCGTGGTTGGGAAAAAACGAGTGATCATTGTCCCGTATGGATAATGATTTCTTAGCGTTTATTTAGTTTGATTTCAAATTAACATTTAGAATATAACATAATTACCTATCCTACATTTTTTAAGTTTCGTTTGTGCTCCTTCTCTGTCAAATCGAAAAAGGTATCAAAAAAGATAAATAAAATGACTATTTGTCTCGTTTAAATTCGTCAAAGCTGTATAATTTTGCTGATACGTTTAAATATGTCATTCAGAAACTCATTAAACAATCTTCGGGTGATTTATTAAAAACTTCATTAATGCTAAAAAGAAGTAGAATCTAATTTCTTAACTTATAGACTTATGTCAAATTATTTAATGATTAGGATCAAATGCTATGATGCAAGCACTCAAAATACACGCATTGGCCTCCTTACAATATGACTAAGCTAGAAAAAATTAGAGATTTGCTCACCGAAGCCCAGTCTCAAAGCGACGAATTTTATAGAAAAGACAATATGAAAGCGAGCGTAAGATACAGGCGTCTGTTAGGCGAAATTAAAGAAATCACCCAACAATTGAGAATGGATGTCTTGGAAAGAAAAAAGCAGATCTCGGTATCACGCGCTAATAAACCCGTTTAAGTAACTGTTGCCCAAAAAAATTGGATAACCGTTAAAAACGAGAGAATGTTTCCGGAATGCTTGCAACTCATTTATAATTAATTCTAGCAAATTATGGGAAGGCAAGAAATAGCGCTTGTAATTCCCCTAATTTTTTGTACCCTGCAACATTCATATGTATTGCATCGTGATAGTACAATTGCTTGTTATATATGTTATATCCACCAGAAAAAAACTGATCGAGAAGTGGGATGCCATGAAGTTCGCAAACCTGTTTTTGCATTTCAACGTATTTATTCATTCCCTTCTGATCAAATGGATCATAACCACCCCTATCAACGAAGGCTTTGCTAGAAGTAAAAAAGTAGATTACAGCGTTTGGGTTTGTCTCATAAATTTTCTTAATACAATAATTAATTCCTCCGGCTTGGGTAGTTAATTTCGTTTTGTCATAGTGATCAAATTCTGTATAATCTGTGTAAATTCCAATTTCTCTGTGATTGGTATAGTCGTTTGTTGATGCCCAGAGTATATAGATATCAAAAACGCCAGCCTCATCAACTTGCTGCTGCAAAGATTTTCCCTGTAATGAAGAAAAACCTGCACCGCCAACTCCAAAATTTGTCACTTTCATTCCCAGATACTCTTTCCATATCACTTTAGCGCTATCACTTGCAGGAATTACCGACACAGAGCCGCCAAAAACTGCTACCGATTTTCCATAATTAAAAGATTGTTTAAAATTTGAGGGTTTAATTCTATTTTGCGAGTAAATACTCGTCGACAATAGGATTAGTAAAATGGTAAAATAGTGAATTCTTATTTTCATAGCTCCAAATTAACTGTTTTTTAATTATGTTGCACCTATCCAAAGCTATAAATGGAAAAAATGAGGCAATATTGATCATCAAAACTAACAATAAATTTAAATTCGATCCAAATGGGAAAAAGTATCAGACCCAAACTTTCAATACACAATATCGACATTTTTCCGTATCTCCTAACTGATCGAGAAACAATTAATCATCTCAAAGAAGATTGTTTAGCAAAAATCATTGTAAAATAACAGCATTCAATCTGTAAGTGATGGAAATACGTGGAGTTAGCTTTGAGAAATTTAGCGTTCACTTATAAAGCTAAATCTAGAAAATTTCGCCTTCTTGCGATTTTTAAAAATCGTTTTCAAAAAAATAATTTGGATTATTCAAACATTTGACTAACAAATTATTAGCCATAAATTTTCATAACAGTACAGGATAGTTCTCAGGATAGAACAGGTTGCCCGCTTTCAGCGAACTGCCTAGTTTAGGAATCCAAATATAAAATAAGGTTAGTCTTGCCTCTTTAGCGAGACCAGCTTTTAATCTCCTGTTATGAAAAATAAATTTTTACCCATCTTATCCAGAGCTAGATACTGGCTGTTTTTGTTATTTTTTATACTGCTGACTACGTTTGTCGATGCACAAGAAATTAACGTAAAAGGGAAAGTGAGTAGCGCGGATGACGGAAGCTCACTGCCCGGGGTATCCGTATTTGTAAAAGAAACTAAAAAAGGAGTATCAACTGATCCTGATGGTAATTTTTCTTTGTCTGCAAATAAAGGAGATATCTTAGTGTTTACGTTCATTGGATATAAATCAAAAGAAATAGTTGTTAATGAAACTCGATTAAATGTTACGCTGATGGCAACAAGTGGTTCTTTGTCTGAAGTGGTGGTCGTTGGGTATGGATCGCAAAAAAAGAAAGACCTAACGGGCGCAATTGCCATCATTTCATCAGACCAGATAAAAGATTTGCCTGTAACTTCCGTTGATCAGAAATTGGTCGGACAAGTTGCCGGTGTACAAATTAGCACAACCACTGGTACTCCTGGAGGAGGCACAACCATAAAAATTAGAGGTTCAGGATCTATTGGTGCAGGCGACAATCCGCTTTTTGTGGTAGACGGATATCCGATTTCAAATTCTAGCGGAAACACCTACAATCCTTTAAATGTAATTAATCCGGACGACATAGAATCGATCACCATATTAAAAGATGCATCTTCAACGGCTATTTATGGTTCTAGAGGTTCTAATGGAGTAGTAGTAATTACCACAAAGAAAGGGAAGTCTGGGCAGCCAGTCGTGACTGTTAATTCTTACGTTGGCATTCAAAATGTCCCTCAAACAGGCAGACCGAAAATATTAAATGGCGAGCAATACGCTCAGTTCAGGCAGGACATCATTACCGATGATTTCGCTTTTCGAGGAGTTCCGATAACCACTTCCGACATTCCCGTAGAATTTAGAAATCCGTCACAATACGGAACAGGAACCAATTGGTACAATGAAGTACTTCGTACCGCAAACCAAAACAACTTAGATGTAGGCATTAGTGGAGGAACTGACAATACCCATTACAATTTTTCTATTGGCCGAATTGAGCAGGAGGGAACAATTAAATATACCGATTTTTCACGATACGCCATTCGTGCAAACATCGAAACCAACATTAGCAAGAAGCTAAAAGTTGGCATAAATCTCACGCCAACTAACAGTGTTCAGAACCGGAACAACTTTGATTCTGGAGGCAGGGATATTCTTACAAGAACGCTTTGGTTAAGTCCAATTATTCCACTTTATGACGCTTCGGGCAATAGAACATCATTTATTTCTTCTCCTGGTTCTATCGGCGCGCCAAATCCATTAAATTCCTTGGAGTTTGCAGGTACAAAAGCTAACTACTTTCGTGGCTTGGGCAATGCTTTTGCAGAATATGAAATTGTAAGCGGTTTAAAGGTCAGATACAGCTATAATGTAGATTATGGCAGCGAAAATACCTTCAATTTTAACCCATCTACTGTCGGAGGAGAAAGTAACCCAGCTCCTGTAGTTCCAAACTCTAATACTTTTAAAAACACAAATTTTAATTGGTTGTCGGAGTTATTGGTAAATTATGATAAGACTTTCGGAAAAGACCATCACATTAGTGCTGTTGCAGGCTATACCGCACAAAAGGAGCGTTCTAACGCTATCAGTCTCTTCGCAGACAATTATCCAGACGATTTAGTTAAAACGATCAATGCAGCATCTGTTATCAGCTCCTACGGACAAGACATCCAGAAATGGTCGCTCATTTCCTATTTGGCGAGAGTAAATTACAATTTTAGAGACAAATACCTACTTACTGCTACCGTGAGGACTGATGGATCATCACGTTTTGGAGCCAATAAACAATATGGAACTTTTCCATCTGCTGCAATTGGTTGGCGACTGTCTCATGAGAATTATTTTAAGCGGTTAACTTGGTTAAGTGATTTAAAATTGCGTTCTAGTTATGGAAAAGCAGGGAATTTTAACATTGGTAACTACACATACACCTCTAACATCGGAACAGCAAATTATTCATTTAATGGCACGCTTGCGAATGGTAGAGTATCTACTTCTCTAAATAACCCAAACCTTACGTGGGAAAACTCGAACGAGTTTGATGCAGGAATAGATTTGGGTTTGTTTAAGAATCGCATTTATCTAACTGTCGATTATTATAATCGCTTGACAAAAGGCATGCTTTATAACAGTGAAATCCCACAGTCTTCTGGTTATTCAAACGCGATTATCAACTCAGGCAAAATAAGCAATAAAGGTTTAGAAATTGGACTTGTAACACATAATCTAGAAGGGGAATTTACATGGAATACCAACTTTAATATTTCTTTTAATAAAAATAAAGTGCTTGCGCTTAATGCAAATAATGACCCTATTTATAGTGGTTTAAGTGGAGAGGGATCTTACACGCACAAAACTGAAGTGGGACAACCCATTGGACAATTTTTTGGATATGTTTTGGAGGGAATTTATAAAGATCAAAATGATTTAAACAATTCTCCAAAACATGTAACTTCTGTGGTGGGATCAATAAAATATAAAGATGTGGATGGGAACGGAATTATAGAACCAGTAAAAGACTTTGCAGTTATCGGGCACGCCCAACCAGATTTTACCTACGGTTTTACAAACTCTTTTTCTTATAAAAAATTAGATTTGAATGTGATATTTGTGGGGTCGCAGGGTGGGCAAGAATTAAAAACAGCCAACCAATACCTACTTAACATAGACGGCGTATTTAATGTAGATCAAAAAGTATTGAATCGTTGGAGGTCTGCCACTGACCCAGGCGATGGTATAACGCCGACAACTAATGGATCTCGAGTAATTTATAGAGATGTAAATTCTTCTTGGGTTGAAAATGCCAGCTTTTTACGTTTGCAAAATGTTACGTTAGGATATAACTTCAATACAGATCTGCTTGCAGCCACGAAAATAGTTAAAGGAGCAAGATTGTATATGAGTGGCCAAAACCTGGTTACTTTTACCAAATACAATGGCAATCCAGAATCTAATACGTCAAATGCAGGAGCTTTAACTCCTGGAGAAGATTTTACAAATTACCCATTGGCGAGAACGCTAATTTTGGGCCTGAATTTAACTTTTTAACTTTTAGGAAGACTTAATCAGCTAAAATATGAAACACATTATAAAATACATTGTACTGCCAGTCTTAGTAATCTCAATAGGAATTTCTGGATGCAAAAAAGATTTTTTAAATCAGGCACCTGAGGCAACAATTGTAGGGCAGAATTTTTTTAAATCGGAAACAGATATACAGCAAGCCGTAAATGGCGCATACAGTTCTCTAATCGGCATGGGATTGACAAGTTATTGGATGTTTGGAGAAATGCGATCAGACAATACCACCTACCAATATAACCCAACTGATAGAGGTTTAGAGCAACGAGAATTTATAGATGAATTCCTTGCAACTGCTACCGCTCCGCCTATTCAACAATATTGGCAAGAAAACTATACCGCAATATCACGTTGTAATGATGTCTTAGATCATATAGAGGGTATAACCATGACTGCAGAGTCGAAAAATAAATATAGAGGTGAAGTGAAATTTCTTCGTGCTTTACATTACTTCAACCTTGTTAGGCAGTTTGGCGGCGTGCCTTTAAGATTAACTTCTGTACAGTCTCCAAGTGATGCCGTTTCTAAAGGAAGAGCTCCAGAAACCGATATATACTCCCAAATCATCAATGATCTTACTGCTGCTTCTACTTCGCTTCCAGAAAAACATATTGGAGCAGACATCGGTCGGGCAACGAAAGGAGCTGCATTTGCGCTTTTGGGAAAGGTGTTGCTTACTCAGAAAAAATATACCGAGGCCCTGATTGCGCTGAGACAAGTAACGGGCTATTCGCTTTTAGCAGATTATGCGAGCGTATTTGACCCTGCTAATAAAAATAATGCAGAATCGGTTTTTGAAATCCAATATTTAGGCACAAAACCAGAACTTGCTAGTAATTTTTTATACCAATTTGCGCCAAACACTTCCGGTAGTATTGTAACAGGAGATGCAGGCACCCAACTTGGTTCTGGGAGCGGTTGGAATATTCCGACGCAAGATTTAATAAATGCATACGAGCCGGGAGACGCCAGAAAAGACGCTTCGCTGGCAGTTGGCTTTACAGGTATCGATGGTAAATTCGTAAACGTACCTTATGTTAAAAAATACAACCACGGATTTGTAGATAGAGGGCGAACAAACGATAATTTTCCGCTACTTCGTTATGCTGATGTATTGTTAATGATGGCTGAATGCCTCAATGAACAAGGTTTTACAGCGGGAGGTGAAGCATTTACGCTACTAAATAAAATAAGAATGCGTGCACGTTTGCCAAAAAAGACTTCAGGTAATGCCAATATTTTGCTTGCTGTAAATAACCAAAATGCTTTTAGAGATGCCATAATGCAAGAACGCAGGGTCGAATTGGCATTTGAGGATCAACGTTGGTACGATTTGGTTAGATCTGGCAAGGCCGTAGCTGTTATGAACGCACATGGGCAAAGTCAGATTAAACAATTTTCAAATATCCCTTCAGGATCGTATATTGTTACCGAAAACAAGCTTCTTTTGCCATTACCACAACGCGATGTCACACTTGACCATTTAATCCAAAATCCACAATAAAGAAATTTTAAATTACTCGCTTATATGCTAACTCCGTATTTAATTAAACATGCTAGGTAAAAAAATTTTTAATCAGAAGTTGATGGTAATCCTTCTTTTTATGTTGGTTACATTTAAGGTCAGTGCACAAAAATTTGAGGTGGCTGATTTGAAAGTAGAATACAGTCTTCACCCAATCGGGATCGACAACACCCATCCTCGATTTAGCTGGAAGTTAGAAAGCAGTCGAAAGGGCATTAGTCAGCAGTCCTATGAAATAAGGGTTGCGGAGAAAATGAATGACTTGAAATCTGGGAAAAATTTAATCTGGGAAAGCGGTGAAGTTAAAAATGCTGAATCAAATCAAGTAAATTATGCAGGAAAACCACTAAAATCCAAGACTCGCTATTATTGGGAAGTAAGGGTAAAAGACAATAATAACAAAAAATCTGCTTGGACAACCGCCAACTATTGGCAAACGGGAATGTTGTCGCCAACTGACTGGACGGCAAAGTGGATTACCACTTTTGTTGGTGACACCACGCTCGGCCCAAGTCCATATTTTAGAAAAACGTTCAACTCATCAAAGACCATAAAATCAGCGACGGCGTACATCACTGCCCATGGAATGTATGAGGCACATTTGAATGGAAAACGGATAGGAAGTGATTTTTTTACCCCTGGATGGACGAGCTACAAAAAACGTTTATTGTATCAAACCTACGATGTAACTGATATGGTTAAAAAAGGTGAAAATACCGTAGGCTTAATCATTGGTGATGGTTGGTATAAGGGACATATTGGGTTTAATGGACAAAATAGCTACTACGGGAATCAATTAGGTGGTTTGCTACAGCTAGAAATAGAGTATACAGATGGAGAAAAGCAACTCGTCCAAACAGATGATTCATGGAAATATCACTTGGGCCCTATCATCACTTCAGATTTGTACAATGGCGAAACATATGACGCTCGTCTTGAACTTTCTGGATGGGCGAGTGCTGGATACAATGCTGCTAAATGGAAAAGTGTTGCAGTAATTCCCGCAGGTACCGAAAAAATTGAAAGCAGCATAAGTCCGCTTGCTCGCAAACATGAAGAATTTAAACCTAAGCAACTTATTACAACTCCGAAAGGGGAAATCGTCCTTGATTTTGGACAAAATTTAGTGGGTTGGGTGAAATTTAAAGTAAAAGGTGAAAAAGGCGCTGTAGTTAAAATTGAACATGCAGAAGTACTCGATAAAGCTGGCAACTTTTACACAGAAAATTTACGTAGTGCAAAACAATTGATCACGTACACCTTAAAAGGGGATGCCGAGGAAACATACGAACCTCACTTTACTTATCAAGGATTTAGATACATCAAACTTGAGGGATTTCTAGGAACGCCTAAGTTAGCTGATTTTACGGCGATCGCTGTTTACTCAGACATGAAAACAACGGGAACATTCATTACTTCAAATCCTATGATCAATCAGCTTCAGCACAACATTCTTTGGGGACAAAAAGGAAACTTTGTAGATGTTCCCACAGATTGTCCGCAGCGCGATGAACGCTTAGGATGGACGGGCGACGCACAGGTTTTCTCTAGCACGGCAGCTTATAACATGGACGTAGCGGGCTTTTTTACCAAATGGATGAAAGATGTAAAAGCAGATCAATTACCTAATGGAAGCGTACCTTATGTGATCCCAGATGTTCTCGGAAATGGGCAGGCAGGTTCGGCAGGCTGGGGAGATGCGGCTACCGTTATTCCATGGAACATGTATATTGCTTATGGCGACAAAGAAATTCTGAACAATCAATACCAAAGTATGAAAATGTGGGTAGATTACATGGCTCAGAAAAGCACCAATAATCTTTGGAATACAGGATCTCACTTTGGCGACTGGCTATTTTATCGCCCTGACGATGACAACGATGGCAGGGCTGCAATAACCGATAAATACCTCATTGCTCAAGCGTTTTATGCACACTCTACTCAGCTGCTTATCAATGCGGCAAATGTATTAAATAACCAGGAAGATGTTAGGAAATACAACGACTTGTTAACTGCTATAAAGGCTGCCTTTGTAAAGGAATATTTGAGTCCGAACGGTAGGCTTGTTTCTGGTACTCAAACAGCTTATGTACTCGCGCTAAACTTTGATATGTTGCCAGAAAATTTAAGGCAGCAAGCCGTAGATAGGCTAGTAGACAATATAAAAAGTTACGGAAATCACATCACCACTGGCTTTTTAGGCACCCCGTATCTTTGTCAGGTGCTAACGCGTTTCAATCGCACTGATGTAGCGTATAATTTGCTTTTACAAGATACCTACCCTTCTTGGTTATATCCTGTAAAGATGGGCGCAACAACCATTTGGGAACGTTGGGACGGTGAGAAACCCGACGGAAGTTTTGAGAATCCTAGTATGAATTCATTTAATCATTATTCCTATGGCGCGATTGGCGATTGGATGTACAAGCATGTAGCAGGAATCCAACCTGAAAGTGCCGGGTATAAACAAATTATTATTAAACCAGAAATTGGCGGAGGCTTAACGTGGGCTGAGGGAACATTTGATTGTGCTTATGGAACCATTGCCTCTAAATGGAAAATTAATGACAATAAACTAGATATGACTGTAACGATTCCTCCAAATACAACCGCAGATATATTTGTGCCGAACGCCCAAGGTAAAGACTATGAAAAACATACAGTAGCATCTGGAACTTACCATTATTCTAGGTAATTTATCAGAAAATTGGAACAATCGCTTAATCTAATTTAACATTTCGAAGAAGCAGTTTTTGCGATGAAAAGTAATTACTGATATTGAGTTTCTTTGTTAATTCATAGCAGCTACGTCAAAATCAAAAAGCTAGATCATTGATCTAGCTTTTTGATTTTAGTATTAAATTGACAACATTAATGGGGAAGTTTATCTAAGTTATGGCTAAAGTAGACTAGCTTTACATAGGTCTGACTAACATACTTGAACCGTTTCGATCTTTAATATCTTTCCGAGCTTTTTTATTTTTGCAGCGATATGGCCTTTACCAATGGCGCAATGATGAGCCGGACCCTGTTCGCTCCACAGCTCAACAAAGTTCCGAGCGCCAACAGAAAATTTATACCGACTGTTTGTATTGCCAATTGCTAAGTTTTGTCCCGACACACTTTCTCCTTCTGCAACGAGAAATTTTATAGTTCCGTCTCCAACTTCCACTACAGAAAGTAACGTTACCTCACCATGGCTTACAGACATTTCAACCGACAACCCTCTGCCAACTTTGCCATGATAAACCTGAAGAGGTCTGACTTTAACTTTACCTTCGGCTATTCGAGGATGACAGGGGCCATCATGCCCCATCAACACCACATCATCTTTGTAATCCATCGCATAATATTCTGTAAATGAGCCACCTGCACCAAAACTATCTATAATTTTCATCGCTTGCACATTTTTCACCTCAAATTCTCCTGCAACAGGAATATTTCTCCCCGTTAAAAGCGAAGTACCAAGTATGATCGAACTTATGGTACTTTCATTTGCTGAATTGCCATTTCCTTTATGATAATAAGCAAGGGATCCTAACTGATATTTGGCCACTATCTTATCAAGTGCTACCGCTGTTTTTGCAGCTCTGCGCAACTCGTGCGCTTCACAGTCGTCTTGAATTTCGAATTCCTTTTGAATTTCTGTTAATTTATTCTCAATTTCTTCCTCGTTCACCAATGCCACCAATCCCGATAATTCATCGACTTCAATGACCTCCATATGCCCTCCAAAAGTTGAATTTTGCAGCGTTAAGTCTGTGTAAATGTCCATCATTCCGCCATAATAGCCGCCCATTAATCCAAGTCTGTTGTAAAACATTATCCTCGCAACTCTGGAAGCTTCAATCCATTGATTAATTTCCTTCCACACATATTCATCATTAATTAACATACCAGTTACCTGATAAAATGGAATATTACACCTTTTAAAAACGTTGGCAATTTCGGGCACAGCGCACGCAGAACAATGCGCCAGCCATTCTCCGGTCATGGTGGTTCGATCAGCTAGCTTATTAAAAACTTGATAGTCTATGCTTGCTTCGGGAGAAAGGTTAAGTATAATGATGGGCACCCCAGCTTTTCGCACAGCAGGAAGGACGTTGGCGGATAAGGCATACGTAGAAACGTAAATAAATATAAGATCTACATCTTCAGCTTTGAATAGATCGCCGGCTTCAAAAGATTTTTCTGCCGTATCTACCATACCCATGTTTACTATAGCTACATCCAATGCCTCTATGTTGTCGGCCACAATTTTCAGGTAACCGTTTAAGCGATCTTTAAGCCCCTGAAACTGCCGCCAATATACCTCCAAACCTATTCCGAATAACCCAATTTTAACCGTGTTATTATTAAACATAAATTATTTTATTTTTTTTCTAGCTGCTGAATAATTCTTACAGGACCAATAAGACCCGACCCCATTAAAGGAGAATCTGCACTGTATTGATTTGTTGTTGTGAAAGTAAATCGCCCACTTGTTCGAGGCGTGTTAGTTAAAAGCCATTCTGGCCATTTATCATCCACTATGCCGTCGTAAGGCTTTTTCTCGTCGCCAATAAGGCGATTTGCCCATAAATTTACAACTTCAATTTTAAGATCATTCCCCTTTTTTCGCAAAGCCGACGCTATGTCTATACGCCAAGGCGCAGTCCATATTATGCCTAAATTTTTTCCATTTAGCGTTACCCGCGCCATTTCCTTTACAACACCCAAATCTATATATACCGGCCCTGACAGTAGCTTAGGTAAATCGAACTTTTTGTGGTAAACCGCTATGCCAGAATAATGTTTAATTCCGTCATCCGCATTCTTGCTCCAATCAACAAGGTCTTTAAAAACGACATGCGCGGGGCCTCCCCATATTGGATCAAAACTTACGTCCCAAGGTCCTTTTAACGTCAATAATGTTTTCTGTACGATCGATTCGCTAGCTGTTGTTGATGGAGATTTATTGCCTTTGCCGAAAACTACAAAACAACTTTGGTAAGCAGCTAAATGTAAAGAAACTGAAGTTATCCCATCGTTAACTATAAATTTATTCCTACTTTCTATTTTACTTGTTACAGGATCCCAAATTTCCGGAGAACCTTTTGTACTTCTGAATCGCCCAGTTATATCGATTATTTTATCAGATTTATTTGCGACAAAGTAAATGTCCCAATTGGGATCTGTACGATGGGTATATCTTACAGGCCCATCTGAAGTAAAATCTTCCTTCACTTTCATTTCCTTCAATATTTGTGCAGTTGCATCATACGTTGGATAGAGATTGTCAATAGACTTGCTAATGTCTCCACCCCAAATAACGATCCCGGCTCCATATTTATGTAGCGTTTTTGTAGCAGGCTCATTCGTCGCTCCCCAGATTTTTTCTCCAAGTGCTTTCACCTGAAGATCGCAATCAGGAAAATTAACTAAACTTGGAGATCTGAGCGGCGGGCTTCCGACAATGATTGCGCCGCTCTTTACCAGCTCGCCAATTTTAGCAAGCAGTTCAGGGGTCATCGATTCATATCTCGGCAAAACCAATAAACGATAGGTCGCCCCACTGGGGAAAACTATCTGCCTGTCTTTCACAACAGCTTTCATGAGTTGATTTGGCGAACAACCATCAAAGTTATAACCTCTCCTATCTCCAATGGTATCGCCAAGTATTGCCGAAAAGGGCGGAATGAAAACGAAAGGGGCACCTTCTGGCGTCAAATACAGCAGATCGGCGACACTCCGCCCCTGTTGCAATATAAATTGGCAGCGCGTAACATACTCATGATACCCGCTTACCATTGGCCACCAGGTTTGGCTTCTGTCCCAATGAACGCCATAAGGGCCCATTGTTGCGCCAGGTTTTAATGAATCAGGTAAAAATTGATTCTGAAAGGTATGATATACGAACCGATTTATTCCAGCTGCAAACGCCCAATCACCCTGGTTTTTCATCCTCCCTGGATATTGTTTCCATCCTTCATTATTTTGCGCAGTAAAAGCCTCTGCCGGAATAAGCGATTTGCCCATGATATGTCCAATAGAAGTTGCCTCAATTACACTATAACTTGAGTTGAAACCAAATCCCTTACTCCAAAATTCCGCCATCGGTACGTCAGCTACACTCCCCAAATCAAGATCTGCCGTTGGGTTCATGTCATAGGGTTCGATAGATAAGGATAGATGATGTCGCTTGGCGTATTCCTTAACATGCATTGCATGATTTTGCAACACAAGTTCTTGCGATGTTTGTCGGAGATCCCACAAAAACCGCTCACTTTCGGCTAAACTATTAACAATATTACCAGCATAAACCGGATAATATTTAATCGGATCATAACCACGCCGTTTAATAAATTCATTTCTAAAATTAGCTGTCCAATTTTGAGCGCCCATTTCCCAGCTGTCCATGTGCAAGCGTTTTAATCCGCCTTGAGTATTGGGATTTATCTTAGGAATTTTATTCAACAGATTTCCCACGTAAGCATCCAAGTGGTGGTTCAATGCAGTGGTATCAAATTTATCCGACTCAAAACCGAGCCCCGGAATTGGAGCAGGCCTAGTTATAGCGCCGTTGTTCCGACTAACCAAACGCATAATTGTCCATTTTCCACTAGGCGGCGTCCAGTTAAGTGTGCCGTCAGGCTGCATTTTGTCAGTTAAATCCAGTATTTTATTTTTAGCGATGATTGAGTTTGGATCCCCTTTTTCGGCAGTTGGGGAAGGCAGGTATGGTTTAACTACCGCAGAGCTAAAGGGGGCCCGGTAATACAACGCTTTTTCTTCATAATCGGCTATTGGTTTAATTTCCTCACGGCTTGGGAAAGCTAAAACAGCCACATCTCTATAATATGCCAACCACTCTTTTTTAATTTCTGCCGTAAGACTATTTTCTCCAAAAAAAGGATTCTTTGGAGGAGGAAGCGGCAACACAATCTTCTTATGATCGTTGGCCGAAACTGTTATAGCACTTGATACAAGGTGCTGCATCGATTCTTCAGCTTTTACCCAGGGTCCGCCACTACCAGTCCAACCTGGTCCAATGCCTAAAGTAATCTCGATGCCCAAACGTCGGGCTTCCTTTTCGGCATGAATGAAAAGTGCAGTCCATTTGCTTCCAAGAAACTCAACAGATCCTCTAGGTATGCCTACGTTAACCTCTAAAAAAATGAGGTTAGCAATCCCGGCTTTTTTCATAGATTCCAAATCTTTGGTGATGGTTTCGGCAGACATATTACCATCCATAAAATACCAATACACGCCGGGTTTGTAGCGATCAGCCGGTTTGATAAAGTCAGCTTTAAATTGCACCAACTGAGCTTGCACGTTCGAAGCATTTAAAAGAATGCAAGCGAGAATTATTATAACATTTCTAAACATATCACTACTAGGTATTTTGTAAAATAGAAAAACGTAAATGCTTTTATTTAGCTATAGCCTATTTGCGTTAACAATTGGCCTGATGTTAATCTAAATAGAACATTTCCTCTAAAGATGACATGACTGGTGAGGAATCGTCGTTTACCTCCATTAAATCAGCCATGTAATGCCACCATTTTTTTAAAATTTTGTCATCTGCATTAAGATTTTGATCACGTATTTGAATGTCTACGTTTTGGACTGCAAACAAAACCCTAGTTTCTACGTCCAAAAAAATACTGTAATCGCAAATGCCACTTTTCTTTAGCCAAATCTTCATTTCCGGCCAAAGTGCATCGTGACGTTTTTTATATTCTTGATTCACACCGATCTTTAACTTCATTTTGAATGCTATTCTAATCATTTGATGGTTATTTAGTTAAAACTATCAATTTTACCGAAAAAGGTTTTACATCTATGGTTTCCCTTGTAATTTCTGTTGCAATCGGTTCATTGTCCCCAGATTCACCATCAACTGAACTCATCTCGGCACCTTTAAATTCGGTAGGCAATTTAACGTTAATGGTTTTGTTTCGCTTGTTAATTATTAAAAGCATTCGGCTTTTTTTATTGCTATAGGCCTGTGCTAAAATGTCATCACCGTTATTAACCTCAACATTGGTTTGAATTAATTTGCTGCCTACCGTTATATGATCTTTAATTAACTTAAGCACCCAATAACGCGCATTTGGTTTATTGTTTAAATGGTTAATCATGGTAACGTCGGGAAACTGAGTGGGGAATCCTACCAATTGCGATTCTCCGATCACATCGATACCAAGCTTTGATAATTCTACGAAAAAGTAGCCATATACGCCTGCAGATATATTAAAAAATTTTGGGTCAATTGGTTGATTTCGCATCTCGTCACTTACAAATGTCCCCAGTTCGTTAATATCTGTACGGGTTTTTGGCGCCAGTCGCGCCCGTATGTTTTCTATAAACCTCACTTTATCTATAAAACCCTCTGCTTTATCAAAAACCGTGTAATCATCAGCGTCGATTTTTTGATTTTGATTTGCCCCTGCGTAACAATGATAGGATAGCATGTCTATTGGGATACCAGGTTTATGATTCGCAGCATTTAGGAAATACTCGAACCATTCGGGTTTTTCGTAAGCCAATGCCAAACCAACAAACTTGGTTTTTGGCATGATTGGTTTGAGCGCAGTAACTATTGCATCATATACCAACGCATAAGTTTGCGGCGACATATTATGTTCTAAATCTGGTTCGTTTAATACCTCCCAATAGTCGAAATTATAGTGATAGCCTGATTTATGATACTTGCCTAACTCATCGGTAAACCCACCTTTTGTGTACCAACTTACCAGTCTAACGTAATAATCAGTGAGTTCTTTTAGCGTTGTGTCCCTAAATTTAGTACCGCCACCGTAACTCCAACTTACTTGATTGGGATCATCAGGATAAATAACTTTAATGTCTGTTTTAAACATCCACTGTGGAATGGTGCTAAAGTTCATCATTACAGCATGTCCCTCGGTGTGTCTCATAAAGTCAGCGGTCATTGGATCTATCAGCCTAAAATCCCAAGATGTTTTATCGCCCGGAGGCTCCAACTCTGCCACTGCCAACCTTGGATAGGGAAACCAAGGGACGTATCTTACATAATCTGCGTCCAAATTCTGCAGCGCGTTAAAGGCAGCGTTATGCATTGGAGCACCTTGGCGCAACATTGGGTTGCCTACTACCTGTAAGGTAGGTGTCGATTTCGAGGTGAATACAGTATGATCCCACTGAATCTTTATTTCGGGAATTTGTGCGCTAACCTGAAGGACGAGCAAAATTAAGCCAATGGTTGCTATACGCTTCATGAGTTGGTTTTTATTTAAATAATACGCGATTGAACCTCAAACGCGCTCAATTTGGTTAAAAAATTCCGATAAGCTTTGAACCTACCTTTTTGTTGATTACATCAGTTTAAGAGTTGTATTTAAAAAAACCTTCTTCAGCCGACAATAACTTTCCAAAAGTATTTGAATACTGATGCGTAAAAATGGATGATTTGGCAATTAACCTACACATTTTGACCTTTTGAAACCCCAATGGCAGAGGAATTAATTCTGTTCATTTACAATGTAAACGTCGTTTAGGGAAACAACTTAATATTTTGATAAATAGGCTATACTTTTTGATTTATATGCCAACAAATCGGAAAGGATTTGCTATTTTTAGTTTTACACTAAGTACTGCTTTTACTAACCAAATTTATCTTTCTACTACCTCCAAAAAATCATTTTATTTGGATTTTTATACTTAGCCATGGTGAACTATTATAAGTACCTTCCTGTTAGCAAAGAAGATGAAAGTTGGGGCTTAGCTGTTTTAAACGCTGGCTGTACACATATTCAAGCAACCAATGTTTATCCATTAAAAAGCCATCCCGCGCATCACAATTTCAATTGGGGCAGTTGGAGAGTATTGCAAGAATACCAAATTATTTACATTACAAATGGAAAGGGAATATTTGAATCTGAGAGCTTTAAACAAACCGTAGTAAATGCAGGTACTGTGATCGTATTGTTTCCGAACGAAAGACATCGTTATAAACCAGACAGTCAGACTGGGTGGGATGAATACTGGGTAGGTATAAAGGGTAATGTGATAGACAATTTAGTTGCAACCGGATATTTGAGGCGAGAAAATCCATGTTTGCATATAGGTTTTAATGAAAACGTATTTGACATTTATAATTGCATTATTGAAAAAACAAAACTAGAGAGGCCGGGTTATCAACCGCTTATTTCTGGGGCAGTGCTTCACTTACTCGGTACATGCCACGCCACCGTAAAACAAAACGCTACCGAAAATAAGGAAGAAGAAATTCTAATCAATAAAGCTCGCTTGCTATTTAGATCAAACCTGAACAATACATATTCGCCAGAAAGTGCTGCGCAAGAGTTAAATGTCGGTTACTCTTGGTTTCGCAAATTATTTAAAAATTATACAGGCTTATCGCCCGGCCAATATTATCTGCAACTGAAAATCGAAAAAGCGAAGGAACTTTTATCTAACTCAAGCACGCCTATAAAAGAAATTTCTTTCGATCTAAACTTCGACTATTTTTATTTTTCTAAAATATTTAAAGAGAAAACGGGTTTCAGACCTACAGATTTTCGGAAAGACAGTCAAAATATCCTGTTTTAGATCTAGTAAAGTACGACTTGATTCCATACGGTATTGCCTTGAAAAAGTTATAACTGTTATTGAGATTGGTTGTTCTAATAAAAAATTTTATTTTTTTATTAAAAACATGTTAAAAAACTATTGGCTTATCGGTATCAAGCCTAAAAAAGTTTTTTCACTCCGACTCTTCCAGTAGGCATTAGAATACTGCAATTCTTCTTTTAACAAGAGGCTTTTAAAACTACAAATTAAATGTTTTAAAATTTTCCAACACTTTTACTAAATCAAAAACAGTCGCAAACTCCTTGGACCATGAGCGCCTAATACTAAACTTTGCTCTATATCAGCCGTTTTAGACGGACCTGCAATAAATGCACCAAAGCCATAAGAATTGTCTGAAATAAGCTCGTAAGCTAAATGCATGTTAGCTACAATATGTTCTTTTTTTAAAACAAAAACTAAATGTTGCGGAATAAACGGCAGTAGCCTTTCGTTATAGAGGGCGTCATTTACCCAACAAGCGCCATTTTCTGCCACTCCAAAATGTGTAGGCAGTAGCATCAACTCCACGTCTGCCAAGGCGTGATTGTCAGTACCATTGTATTCATCTGCGATGACATCTAACTCACGGACTGCAGATACAACTCTCTTTCCTAATAAGTCAAAATCACTTCTTAATTGATTAACGATTTGATGATAAGTTTCTACCTCGTAAACAGTCGATCCAATTCGTTCTGCAGTTGCGATAAAATTTCGTAAGTTTTCTTTCGGCTCGCCTGCGACTTGATAGAATAGATCAAGATTTGGTAAACCCGTTAGCTCTGGTTGACTTTCTTTTACCGCAGCCAATATTTTCTCTCTGCTAGTCATTGTCTTTTCTATTTTTACTGTACCATTCTCCAAATGATGCCTTCGGTACCTCGGGCATATCTCTTTGCAAAAACCACGGGTTAAATTTATTGTTAACCACAAACGGCGCATATTTAAGGGTGGTTCTAGCTGCTTTTCCGGCAAATCTATAGAGCGTGGGCGAAGCCAATGTTTTAGCCATAACCTGCATTGCAACCACTTTTTTAGGGTCTACATACCCTTCTTTCACAATAACTTGTCGCCATTTATACAACTGTTCATGAATGTCTATTTTAACCGGACAAACATTGCTACATGACCCACAAAGAGAGGATGCAAAAGGTAAATCGGCATGCGCTTTCATATCCCAGTTAGGAGCCAAAATAGAACCAATTGGTCCTGCAATTACGCTGTTATAGCTGTGCCCACCGCTCCGCCGATAAACGGGACATGTATTAAAGCATGCCGAACAACGAATGCACTTTAGGGAATTTCTAAAATCCGGCCGCCCCAATTGTCGCGTTCTTTGGTTATCTACCAAAATGACATGTAATTCTTTGCCATCTGCAGGTTTTGCAAAATGACTAGAATAAGTGGTTATTGGCTGTCCTGTGGCACTGCGCGTCAGTAGCCTTAAAAAGACTCCCAAATGTTTTCTTTTGGGAATAATTTTTTCTATTCCCATACTCGCAATGTGGATATCGGCTAAGTGCGCGCCCATATCGGCATTCCCCTCATTTGTACATACTACAAATTCGCCTGTTTCTGCGACAGCAAAATTAACGCCTGTTAGTGCTGCGCGCCTTGTCAAAAATGTATCTCTTAGGCTTTGTCTTGCTGCCTCTGTCAATAATTGTGGATCAGCATTTCCTTTTGGTGTACCCAAAAATTTGTGGAACAGTTCCCCGATTTCTTCTTTCTTTTTATGAATACAAGGCAACACAATATGGCTAGGTGTTTCACCGGCCAATTGCACAATGCGTTCTCCAAGATCAGAATCAATTACTTCGATGCCATTTTCACTTAAAAAATGATTCATTTGGCATTCTTCAGTCAACATAGACTTGCTTTTTACCATTTCTGTTATCTTATGTTTCCGCAGCAGATTCAGCACGATGTCATTGTGTTCCTTTGCATCTGCCGCCCAATGAATTACAATACCATTGGCAATGGCATTTTCCTCAAATTCCAGAAGATAATCGTGGAGATTAGAAAGTGTGTGGTTTTTTATTTGAGAACCTGCCTCTCTTAACGCTTCCCACTCGGGAACTTTATGCGTTTCCGCATCGCGTTTTTTACGAATAAACCAAAGCGTTTCATCATGCCAATCAACTCTGTTTTCGTCTTCATTAAAAACTTTGGATCTTTCTGCGTGGTCTGCTACTTTCATTTTCTACCCTCCATTTAATATTTCTGCGATGTGGATGACTTTAATGGCGCTTTTATCTCGATGAAGCAAACCCTCCATGTGCATCAAACAAGACATATCTACACCTGTAATGTATTCTGCCCCATGAAGCATGTGATCTGCAACTCTGTCTTTACCCATTTTTACGGAGACTGATTCTTCTGCAACACAGAACGTACCTCCAAAACCACAGCATTCATCTACTCGACCCAATTGAATAAGCTCAATGTCATCAACCATATTTAAAAGATGAACAGGTTTAGAATAATCTGGAGCATTTAACTCGCTCATCTGGGCAAGTTTTAAACCTCTTAAACCGTGACAACTCTGGTGAATACCCACTTTATGGGGAAACCTTGCTTGAATGTTATCAACTTTTAAAACATCCGTTAAAAATGTAATCAGTTCATAAGTGGTTGCTCTAATTCTAGCTGCTTCCTCAGGATACCTATCGTCATGTAAATGGTCTTGGATGTGGAGAACGCAACTTCCAGAAGGTGCAACTATGTAATCAAAACCTCTAAAATTATCTACAAAATTACGATCGCAACCTCCTGTTAAATGCTCAAAACCCGAATTTGCCATGGGCTGTCCGCAACAGGTCTGATTTTTTGGATACGTCACTTGGCAGCCAAACTTCTCGAGCAATTCTAATGTAGCAACGGCTGCATTTGGATAAAATTGATCAACATAACAGGGAATAAACAATGCAACTTTCATTTCTTAATTTTTTACAGGCGATACAAATAACTTCAATCCAATCATATCGGTTGGTAACGGTTTAGAATTCCAGTGTTTGTGTATGGCAACTGCAGCACCCATAGCGGTTGCTTGTGCCATAGAAGCAGCATAAACCTCAATTTCAGGAAAAACCATCGCTAATAAATTCATAAATATCTGATTCTTGGAGAACCCGCCATCCACAAATATTCTTTTTACCAAGGTATTTTTCAAAACCAACTGCGTGGATTTATATTGCTTAAAAACAAGTGTAAAAACCAAATAATGATAGGCATCAGCATCGTCTTCGAAATCTTCCAACCGCTTATCAGCAAAAGATAAGTCGCCGTCATCTAACCCATCAAAATAGGCGGCTAAACTTCCTTTTGGTAAATATTTCTCAATAACTGAAAGCGATAATTTAGCTGTTCGGTGTTTTCCTACGGCATAGCTAAAATGCTCAGCAATTCGTTTAACCTCCTCTTCATGCTCAAAACCAGTAAATAACCGAGATGCTTTTATAGGCTTTGCCTGATAAGACAAATAACAAAGACAGTCTTTATCTAATTCTGCCTTAGTTAGGGGTTTATCATTGAATGGATTTAGACTAATACACCAAGTACCAGTTGACAATAAAATAAAGGGTTCTTTAAAACTCTCAATGTACGGAATTAATGCTGCAGAACTATCATGCAACCCAACTCCAGCTAAATAGTTTTCGCTTGGGAAAGTAGATTTCATCACCTCATCGCCTGGAAAGATTGGCGCTAGCTTATTGGCTATTCCTTCTTCGTAAACCCAATTGTGATAACTATACTTTTCAAAATCCCAAAAATTGGTGTGGCAACCGATACTAGTAATGTCACTATGCATCTCTCCGGTAATGATAGAGCTCATGTATTGAGGCAAGTGGAGGGCATACCTTATTTTCTCAAACAGTTCTGGTCTTTCATATTTGATGCGATACAACTGCATTCCAGAGTTTAAACTTCCTAAAACTGGCGAAGCGGTACACAACGTCACTTTCTCTTCTCCACCATATGTGGAATAAAACTGCTCTTTTAATGCAGCCGGATATTCTTTAAGATAATTGTAAAGGGGTGCCAAAGGTCTTCCATTTTCATCTACATACACCAAACTTGCGCCGTAAGTAGAAAAATTGATGGCTTTTATTTCGAACTGCTTGTTTCTCAGTATTTCGTGCAAAGAGTCAAAAACAGAAAGCCGCAGACTTTCCAAATTTTCACACGTATCGCCATCTTCATCTTTAATTTCTAGGAATCTGGCAGAACGTTCAAAAACTATTTTATAATCCTCATCAAATAAAAATAGCTTTTTATTGGTCTTACCAATATCAAATATGGCTATAACAGGAGTCTTCATTCTTTATATTAGATGTGAGAAATGAGATTTGAGAAATAAGGTTTGAGAATGCGAAAATTACAGCTAGGTTAAACAAACTGACCATAAGGTCTTTAGCGCAGTTTTCATCGCACGTCTTTTAAAACACACTAGTTATTCTTTACTGATAACATTTGCAGGAAAGAACTTCTTAAAATAGAAATTTAATGAAAAATGAAAGACTTTCAAATCTCATATCTACCTCAAAGTCCCGTTGCCTTACTTTCGGTGCCTCTTTCCTTAATCAATTCTTCTCTAACCTTCGCCGATCTAAATAACATAATTGGATCTAATGCGCCACCACTTTGCAGTCTTGCTTCGGCAATTAGTGGGCGAACATCTGTGCGATAAGCCTGCTGTAAAATCTCCTGGGCCAAACTTACATCGTTTTTTTGTTGAGCATGTTTTAAAGCTTTTCTGTCCACCAAAAGTGCTTGGGCGTAAGCCATCATAATTGCTTCTACAGACTGCAATAAATCTTCTAAAGGATCTTTCACATTGTGTGAGGCATCAATCATCCAGGCCAAACCAGCAGCATGGTTGATGTTCGCATGATCCATACCTTCTACCAACTCGCTAAAAATTAAGAACAATTGATAAGGTTTAATCGCACCGGTCGTTAAATCGTCATCCCCATATTTTGAATCGTTGAAGTGGAACCCCCCGAGTTTGCCTTCCATCAACAATAATGAAACAATTTGCTCGATATTTGCATTTGCTAAGTGATGACCCAAATCTACCAGCGTATATGCTTTTGGACCCAATTTGTTAGCGTATAATAAAGATTGACCCCAATCTGCAACAGTAGTAGAGTAAAAATTTGGCTCGTTAGACTTGTATTCGATAAATACTTTCCAATCTGCTGGCAATGCTGCATAGATTTCTTTCAATCCCGCCAACGTGTTTTCAAAAGCCTCTCTAAAATTCAATTGACCAGGAAAGTTAGACCCATCCGACAACCAAATGGTTAAAGATTTAGAACCTAAAGCTTCTCCATGCTTAATTACCTCTATATTATGTGCAATTGCTTGGTCTCTAACATTCTTGTCGACGTTTTGTAAGGAACCAAACTTATAGCTGTATTTTTGATTTGGCTGGTCTTGAAACGTGTTTGAATTCATCGCATCAAACTTTAGATGTAGCGATTTTGCCAGGCTCATAATCTTTTCAATATTCTCTGGAATATCCCAAGGGATGTGAAGTGAGATGGCACCGCTTGCCTGATTTAATTGGTGCATTAAACCAATGTCTTCCATCTTTTCCTCTAAATTACTTGGTTCTCCACTGCCAGAAAAACGACCAAAACGAGTGCCTCCCGTTCCTAAGGCCCAGCTTGGAATGGCAATTTGAAAATCTCTTAACTTTTGCATGTGAGATTCAGCGCCTTCGTTTTCTTCTAAAAAATTAGCCAATCTTCGCTGGTGTTTTAAACCTAAATGCTCATTATGTTCGGTAATAAGTGCTTTATCTATTCTCATATTTGATTATCAATTTTTAAAGATTTATACCCCAAAAAAAAGGGTGTACATGCTCCATATTTTAAATACTATCTAGCAAAAGCCATCGCAACGCCACCATCAACGTTTAACATATTACCTGTAGATTTTGAAAGTAAACCTCCAGTAAATGCGAAACAGGCATTTGCAATATCTACCGGAAGGATGATCTTATTTAGCAATGTTCTTTTCGCATAATACGCAGGAAGCTCTGCCACCGTAATGCCGTAAGCTTTGGCCCTACCGGCTGCCCAACCTCCAGACCAGATGTTGCTGTCGCTGATTACCGCATCGGGATTTACTACATTAACTCTGATGCCTGCGGAGCCAAGTTCGGCAGCATTTAGCCTACTTAAATGCAATTGAGCAGCTTTGGCGCTGCCATAACCTGCATTATTTGGGCCACTTACCAACGCATTTTTGCTTACTATGTTGATAACATCCCCTCCCATATCCTGCTTTTTCATAACGGTTGCGGCTGCTTGTGTTACAAAAAACTGACCTTTTACCAAAACATCATACAATAAATCCCAGTCCTTTTGAGTATGGTCTTCAATTGTTTTGGAAATGGACAAGCCTGCATTATTTATAATAATATCAACACCACCGAAGCTTAACGCGGCAACTTTCATTGCTCCTTCAATTTGTGTTTGATCGGTTACATCTAAAGCAGCAATGGCATAAGTATCTTTCCCGAAGTCCTTTTTAAACTCTTCTGCTGCATCTGCCAGTCGCTCGGCATTCATGTCATTTAAAATGACGCATGCACCTTCTTCTACAAATTTTCTTGCAATTGCTTTTCCAATCCCACCGGCACTACCTGTAATCAAAGCCACTTTTCCTGAAAGCGCTTTTGGCTTTGGTTGACGTTGCAATTTTGCTTCTTCTAACAACCAATATTCGATATTAAAAGCTTCTTGCCGTGGCAATGAGGTGTATGAGGAAATTGCCTCGGCACCTTTCATTACGTTAATTGCATTGGTGTAAAATTCTGACGCGACGCGTGCCGTCTGCTTATCTTTTGCGAAAGAAAACATGCCGACACCTGGATAAATAATAATTACGGGATTTGCATCGCGAATTGCCGGACTATTGGAATGTTTGCATGCTTCGTAATATTCGGCATACATTTTCCTATAAGCATCAAATGCCGGCGCTAATTTTGCCTTAATTAAACTTACATCACTTAAGTCTTCATCTTTGCTTAATTCTAGAACCAACGGACTAATTTTCGTTCTCAAAAAGTGATCTGGACAACTGGTTCCTAGCGGCGCCAATTTATCTAGATCGTTTGAATTTATAAATTCTAATACTCTATCATCATCTGTAAAGTGTCCAAGCATTGCTCGCTCACTAGAGCAGAAGCCACGCAAAATTGGCGCTAAATCGGCGGCTTTGTTTAATCTATCTGCTTTATCTAAATTCTGGATTTTCGCTCCCCCAAAAACAGGCCCTTTTTTACCGAAGTTTTGTTCTAGATACTCCGCACATTTCTCAACGACCTCTAAAGTATTGATGTAACTTTCGTAGGCGGTATCACCCCAAGTAAACAACCCATGAGATCCTAGCATAATTCCTTTAATACCGGGATTTTTATCTAAGCATTCTTTCAATTGCAAACCCAGATCGAAACCTGGCTTTTGCCAAGGTACCCATCCAATCTCACCACCAAACAAATCCGCTGTTATCTGCGCTCCATCTTTAGCTGCCGCGATGGCAATAGCTGCATCTGGATGTAAATGATCTATGTGTTTAAAAGGCAAAAAACCGTGTAAAGGCGTATCAATAGAAGGCGCTTTTGAGGCTAAATCGTAAATGCAATGGTTAAATAGTTCAACCATTTCATCTTCATAATTCATCCCTTTGTAGACATTTTCTAAAGACCTTAATCTATCAACATATAGTGCCGCGAGTCCGCTTTTTTTAAGCGTACCAATGTCTCCACCAGATCCCTTGATCCACATAACTTCCGAGTTTTCGCCTGTTAAAGGGTTTTTGGCAATGGCTTTACATGACGTATTTCCCCCACCATAGTTGGTCAACCTTAAATCGGCGCCCAACAAATTAGACCGATAAATTAACAGCGCTACTTCGTCGCCTGCGAGCTTGGCTGCTTCAGACTCATCCCACAAATAACTTACATGTTTAAAAGAAGTTGTTTTTACTGACATATGATTATTAACTAGTTTTATTGTTATTTAATTGAATTGCCGTATCCAACAACGAGTACTGATACGAGTATTATTACGATCCCCAGAACCACTGTTCCGAAAGTTTTTTTGCGAACACCTTTCCATTCTTTTAAAATTATTCCCCAAAGGTTTGCCACTAATATAATAAATGCCATGTGTAAAATCCAAGAGCTGGCGCCGTTGCCTAAACGACTTTCGCCCATTCCATAAAAGAAAAACTGCAAAAACCAAGTAGTTCCGGCCAACGCAGAAAAGATATAATTTTTAAAAAGCGGCGTTTTTCTATTCGAATAATCACCAAAGCTTTTGTTACGGAAATTTAAAATCATGCACCATATAAAGTTCGTTAGCAATCCTCCCCACATAATAATAATATAGGTAACATTGTTTTGATATAAAAACTCTCCTTGATTTGGATGGACTGACTTCCAAGTTTCGTTGGCAACGTTAGCCATGTCTTTTCCCGCATCAATACCAAAAGCAAAGCAAGCACTTAAAATCCCAGAAATGATTGCCACAAATAAACCCAAGCCGATTTTAAACTCCGTATCAGAAGCATCTTTTTTTGCGCTGCCTAAATCCTTATCTTTCATGGTGCCCGCTATCCCACAAACCGTTATTCCGATAACACAAATTAATAACCCCAACAATACAAGTTGTCCCCAAGTGGAGCCAGCAATCATGCTGATGGAATCTTTGCCAGCTTTCGGATAATATTGATAAAAGATGGAAGGAATCAATGCCCCAAATACAGAACATAAGCCCAAAATAATCGAGCTTCCTAAAGCAACGCCCAAATATCTCACGCCCAATCCATAGGTCAAACCGCCAATACCCCACAATACGCCAAAGAGAAAAGTATAAAATAAAATGGTTCCAGATGCACCTCTAATGATATCGGCAAAACCAGGTATTGTTAAATAGGCTGCCAACGGCGGTACAATGAGCCACGAAAAAACCCCTCCAACTATCCAATAACTTTCCCAGGACCAACCTTTTACCTTTTTGTAAGGGATGTAAAAACTGCCTGAGGCGAAACCGCCAAAGAAATGATAAATAACGCCTAATAATGCCTGCATAACAGTTTCTATAATTAAATTTATATTTGGTTTTGCTAAAATAAGAAAAGCTGATTTTAGAACCGTCATGTTCTGTCATGTACGTTAGCAATTATTTCTTCAGCCAGTCTTTCACTTCACCATTTTACCATTTCAAATGGCTTTTTACATGCTGTCGAAATCCAAAGAGAAGTAATAATTGACCCAAATTTCATACAAAACCATTAAATGCAATACTCAATGCACCTTATTGTGACTCGCCTTGTTGTACTGCCAAAATTCTTTGACGGCAAAAAAATCTACTAACAACTTGACCACAAATTATATTTTTTCATAAAAATATATTTGAAAGCAATGACTGTTGTCAGCTCGAGAATCAATTCTTAACATGGTCAAAAAACTTGTCATAACTTTTGATAATAAAAAATGAAATAGTCGGATGTTTGTTCCTACGTATGTACATTAAAGTTTTGATGATTAGAGCTGCAGATTTTAAGATGAAGCAATAAAAATTTTTGCACTTTCAATTTCCACTTTGATACCGATACTTTTTTTTGTAATTTTTAAAATGTAAACAACTTCACAAAAACGCCCGAAAGCATTGAATATCCACGAAACCATATTTTTCTGAATGCTACATTTCCTTGGCAGATTTCTATGAAATATGCTTTGTAAACTTGAATCAAGTGAACCTACTTCGACCCAAATTCCGGAATGGCCATAAAGTTTGATTTCAATACTTTCTGGCTAAGCGCAAAAGAAGCTTATAATTGGGATGATATGGAAGAAAATGTTACAAAGATTTATTTTATAGAAGGTTAACTATATAACCTACGGAAATGATTTAACACTCCAAAAACAAATACATATGAAATGATGCTGAAAAAGTACTTGAATTTGATTGGTAGAAAGTTTCGTAGAAAGTCAAATCGAGTTGCGAATTATTTAATAGTTGCTGCTTTAAACTTTAAAGTGAAGATCTTAAAGTCAGATGAAATGGAACTTCACGATTGCCAGTTTCTTGGTTTTTAATCATATCTGCAGCCGTCGTCCCCATGCCTCTAAAATCGGTTGAAATGGTGGTTACGCCGTTGAGAATGAGTTTTTTAAGCGGAGTTTCGTTGTAAGAAATGACGCCAACATCTTTACCCATCGTCAAATTCATAGAAACGATTCTTTCTATAAGTACTACTAAATCATCTTCCATTAAATTGATGAATACCTCCCCTGATGAAATTGGTTCAAACGCAATATTACTAACGATTTTATGGTTAAATGCAAATTGTTGGCAAAATTTGATAAAGCCCTTTATTATTTCTCTAGGAAAATAGCTTTTCTCCGGAAAAATCATTTTAATAGTATGATATTTCCCTAAGCTTTTGTTTGCCGATAGTAAAGCTTCATAAATGTCTTTTTCAAAATTCTCATAAATTGCGGAATAACTTCCGTCTATTCCGGCAATTTTTTTATCCAAAAGCAAAAGCTTATCCTTAGGTAGTGTATTAATTATTTCATAAGCCAACTCTCCTCCTTCTACAAAATGAGGAATAATTACATAATGCGAGTAATCTACCTTTCTGTTTTGAATTAACTTTTTGAATATGGTATAGTCGTTGTTATAAATATAAAAATCGATGGAAACATCTTCACCAATCGAAGCGACAAATGCATCATAAATTATTTTTTTATGCGCTGAAAGTTTGTTAAACAGCAAAAATATTTTGAGCTTCTTTTTAAATTCGGTTCGACTGATATAATATCCTTTGCCTGGTACCGACTTAATAATGCCTTTTGATTTCAAAAACTTATATCCTTTTTCGGCCGTATCCCTCGAGATTTCGAGCATATAACTCATCTCATTAATGGACGGTAAAATGTCATCCGTCTTTAGCTTCCCCTCTTCTATAGCGGTAATGATGGAGTCGTTTAGTTGCAGATATTTTGGAGTCGAAGAATATTCATCTATGTGTATCAGCTTGAAAAAGTTTCTTAATTTCACAAGTATCCAATTTGGTAATAAGCCTTTAAAAGTAGAGATAATTTAATAAAATAACCTCATTCAGTTTCCGAATCATCTTAAAAGAAGTATTCGCATCCTCATTTAAGGCTCAAAAACTTAAGTCGGCTATTGTGCATGAACTAAATGAGCGGAGAGTTTTTGATTGTCCGCGCTGTTTCAATTAATTTACAATAGCGAATGTGGACAAGAATGCTTGCTCACGAAGATTTATGCTTTAATAATTCGTACTCCCTTTGGCGCCTCAATTTTAGACTCTATTTTTCCATTTGCAAGTTTAGTGTGTTTGATTTTTACCACACCAAAAGGCGTAGGAAAAGCACCTTCCACAAAGTTTAGATCACCCAAATGTGGCTCTATCTTTAAGACTTTACAGCCGGGAGCCATCACTTGCACACCCAATACATGCTGTGTAAGCCATGATGTTGGTCCGGATGCCCAGCCGTGCGACAAACTATGTCTCAATTTTTTATAACTATAAGCCCCATAAGTGGCATGGACATCAACTTTCCCCTCGGGAAGTAATTCGTCTATCCGTCCAGCATTTTTCATCCAACTTAAATCAAAGTCTTCCCAAAAAGTGGTCGCGCCCAGATCAAGCATTCCTCCCCAATAATCCCTAATATTGTTCAAAGCACCTTCATAGTTGCCAGCTTTTGCCTTCGCTTCGAGCATGTAGTATCCATAAAAGGTAGAAAAATCTTTGGTTCCTCCTACAGAAATTATATTGTTATCGGCGTCTTTCGCGGGCATTAAACCGGCAAGAGCCATCAGCGCTGCAGCCTGTTTGTTTCCAACCGCATCTGGAACGTGTTTCCTCATTTCCACCACCGTAGCCTCGCACTTTTCTGCCGTTTTTACTTCGCCTAAAGCACGACACAACTGTGCGCCATCATTTAGTGTCATCATCATCATGGCTTGTAAGCCTGCATGAACAGCTGGTTTGTTGGCAAAGGTGGGCCAATCTAAAAAGCGCATCCCGTCTAAATCTTCGTTTCCGTCTTTTACCCTAGAAATTAAAAGATCTAATAATGGCAAAAGGTAATCCTTTTGCTGTTTAAGATAGGTGAGATTGCCTTGATATTGATACCATTCTCGTTGAATCCTGATCCACCACATGGAATAGGAGCTTATCCCATTCATCCAATTCGGAAGCGCAGTAACATTTTTAATCAGATTTAAACTTTTTGGCACCACCTCATTATAACCAAAAACGGTGTTGATGGCCATTACTTCAGGATGCATGTCTCCAACCCAAACCAACCTATCTCTCTTAGGGCCATCCCAAAGGTATTGTTGCATGTTTAGCTGCACAGTATAGGCGCCAGTTAACCAAATTTTATTTAGCCTTTCATCACTGCTGTGAAAAGAACCGAGATAAGGGGCATCTCGAAAGATAAAAATAGCTCTCACTTCTTTTAACAATAATTCTGCATCGTCATCTACCAGATCTATTCGCACAAACCGAAATCCAGTATTTCCGATCTCAAGTTCGCCAAGCCAAGGAACTTCTAATGTAAAATCACGAATGGCGTGATCGTTGGTTGCGCCTTTAAGGGTATCAATATCGGCCATGGCTTCACTTACAGATTCACCAAAACGAATGCGCACTTTCACTGGACCATGCGCCTGCATGAGACCAGTAACCAACTGTAAACCTCCATGCAATTCTTTCCCAAAGTCTAATAAAAGTCCAGCTTTATGTTCCTTATCATTTTTTAAAACAGTTAAATCATCGTTCAATAACTCTGCTTGTCCATTGCCAGGTTTCAACAACTTTTCTGTGTTGATCACATATTTCCCGGTTTCGTCAGATCTCCAAACGATTCGTTTAGGCGTTAAATAAACTTTTGCCCTGTTGTCTTTTTCGGTCACATATTTCTCTGCCGGAGTGAAAATTGGAGGAAGCTGTGCAAAAGTGCTTGCGTAGAAAGTTAGCGTCAGCGCCAAATTAATTAATATCGTTTTTCTCACTTTTTTACTATTTATAATCAACTGTTGTAACATTTACGTCGCCGGTTAAGCCAGATGGCTGTAATGCACTTTTAGCATCGTAGAGTGGGAAACTAGTCCAAGTTTGACGCTCTTTTTCGGGCAGCATACTGTCACCAATTAAACGGTTTACCCAAGTATTTACCACCAATATTTCTAGCTCATTTTTACCTTTTTTTACAGCATTTGTAATGTCAACACGCCAAGGAGCCGTCCAAACACCACCCACATTAATCCCATTCACTTTAACTTTAGCCATCACTTTCACATTTGAAAAATTTAGATAAATTCGGTTGCCTTCACTTGGTTTCCGCAGGCTAAAAACATTCTGATATTCAGCAGTACCCGAATAATACTTGATGCTATCGTTTGCATTGTTAGTCCAATCGGTAAGTTGGTTAAAAATTACAGGATTCTTTGGACCCCTCATTTTTTGATCAAAAGTGACCGACCAAGGACTATCAATGGTGGCGATTGTTTCTGGATTAGGAAAATTTAAACCTGTTCCAACCGTTACCGAAGTAGATTTTCGAAATACGATAAAAGCACTTTGTAACGGCTCTAATGTTAAAGGTATAGTTGTTCCCTTATCGGCGATGCTGAACTGTGGTAATGTTCTTATCGTTCCGGTTACTGGATTCCAAATTTCTGGCTGTTTTCCTTCTAAGTTGAATTTGGGATTGATGTTAATGGTATTTTCTGACTGATTGCTAACAAAATAGATGTCCGCATCCGCTGTTTTTCGATGGATGTATAAAGCAGGATCGTCTGCTTTGGTTTCAAAATCCGGACGGATGTTTAATTTTTGAAAAACCTGTTGCATGTCCATCCCAGACATGATGTTGCCTTTACCAAATTGCCTTGATTTTAAACTAACCCCATCAACATTTCCCCATAATTCTTTAGCCAGGTTTTTAACCTCTGCATCTGCTTTAGGGTAACCTTGTAGGCTCGGCGAACGAGACGGCGCAGGGCCTAGCACATTCGCACCTTGCAACACAAGTTCCTTTATTTTCGCTAAAAGTTCAGGTCGCATGGTTTCTAAATTCGGTAAAACCAGTACGCTGTAAGTCATCCCATCTGGCAAAACGAGTTTACCATCTTTTACTTTTACCCGATTTTTGATCACTTCTGCATTAATGTAATCATAAGAATAACCCTTTGGCAATGCAGGATCAGTTACACCAGTCATTTTTGGAGCATCTTCACCAATAAAGTAAGCTACATCGGCAATGTATTTGCCTTGCTGTAACATAAAGTTACATCGTTTTAAATAAGTTGTAAAAAGATCCATATAACTAAACCAGGTGTTGTGGCGATTGAACTCGGTACCGAAAAAAGCATTAATTCCAGGAACTTTATCGTCGGAAGGTTGCTCAATGTACACGTGTAGCAACGTGTTATTGATCCCTTCTGTAAAGAAGCGGTCGCCGCGTTGTTTCAACAAAGCAGGATAACGGACATAAGGTTGGCCACCGGCAGTAAACGATTCAGCGGAAACCTTATTTTTTCCATAAATGTGCGCCGCCGACGAAGCTGCTCGATTTTCGATATTCCCTAACTCGCCTTCACTCCAAAATTCTCCACCAATTTCATCAGATTGGCCGCCATATTGTAAAAACTCGCCGGGAAATCCCCAATGCCCGTAATTTTCTAGCCAGGTATGTAATCCGTATTTATGGCTTATTTCTCTCAATCCGCCCACATAGTCGTATGCCACTCTATCTGCAATAAATCTCCTTAAATCCCATAAGAATTTATCAGACATTTCTGCGCTAGCAACAACCTCGCCTCTTAAAACTGGTAAATATGGCATTGCATCGTAGCCATAATTCGCTTTAAATTTAGCGAGCATTCCATCAGTCCAATTTTGGCCACCTGTTTCGTAACTGTCTTGTACGGCTACTTTCCAAGTTTTACGATCTGCTGCAGGAATGCGCTTTATAATCTCACCCAAAAACGCCTCAAAATGAGCTGCAACATGTGCCTTACTCATTTTATCAACTTCCAGACCGGTCGCTTCTGGCGATGCGGGTCCATTTTCAACTTTTGTCGGCAACATTCCCGAACGCTCAATCAACCAATCTCCTTTTGGTACCTCCCAAGTTAGCGTTCCATGGTTGTCCATCTTATCGCTGATATCAACGACCGTAGATGGATCAATTATCAAACTCTTATCTTCTATCACTGGCTGTGGCTTCCATTGATATTCGTTCCAATAAGGCAATGGAGTTTGATACATCTTGGCCAAAGTTTTTTCTATAAATCGCTCCACCCGCGGCGTTCCACCGAGTTCAATTTCTGCAATCCCAAAATTATCTGATACCTCAGTAAATACCAGCCTAAAATTTTTAGATGTAGCTGCAGGAATAGAAATGGCAATAGGTCCATACGGGATGAATCCTACATTTAACGCAGCGTTGCTTCTATTAATCTCAAATGACTTGATCGTTTTATAACCGTCTTTATTCTTTATCTGAATCTCGGCAGTTGCTCGGGCTTGCTGATGTGCTGGATAAATAACCAAGCTTCGGGCGGTATATTCTTTTTCGGTTGAGAAATCGATGCTGAACTCCTTTAATTTTGGTATCATCACCTCTGTATTTTGATCCCCATCAAACATTTTATTCAATTCTGGCAATGGAGCACTCGTTGACAACTTTGGATGAAGACTATTGATGGTTTGGCCATAGTCTCTTGGTGCTCTGTAGGCAATGACACGAACGTCTTGAAAATCTCCTTCTGGCTTAGGCAGCTTAAGCGAAACTTCTTTCCCGCCGTTAACAAACGTCTGAGAGGACGCCAAATAACGCATCGCTTGTGTTGGCTTTACCCAAGGCCCACCAGATTGGCTCCACCCCGGACTGTTAAAAATGCCAATTTCTATATTCAATTCAGTTGCCGTCTTTAAAGCTGTATGTAAAATATCCCACCATTCGTCAGAAAATATTTTAACTTTTCCATAAGGGGTGCTGTCCATGCTTATGTTGCCAATAAACGCCCGATTTATCCCAACACTTTTCATTGCTTTTAGATCTTTTACTACGCCTTCTTTTGAGATATTATCAGACATCCAATACCAATACACACTGGTTTGGATCGAATCAGGTGCATTTCTAAAACTCATTTCTAGATTTGCCGTAGGTAAATTACTATTACGCTTCGATTTGTTGGCAGCTTTTGGAAGTGTGCAAGCTGTTAGAAATAGAGCGAGACAAAAAAAAGAAATGTCTTTTGTTTTGATCCTGTAAGAGTTCATTATTATTTGGTTAACGATTGATAGGTTTCGTACTTTAATGGAAGCAAATTACGAGAAAGAAAGAAAGAGCCCGTCCTGTACCCTCCTGCACAAACCAGAATATAACCTAAAACCTTCAGTCCGGTACTTGGTAATTTTACGATGCAATTGGAATCGATTATCGAAACGGAACGTTATTTGTAAACATGTTCTATCAGTGTGCCTGTGAATTTGTATTTCTCAGCATGATGAAAGGGTAAAAGAAAGTCACTTATTTTAGGTTGGCTCATTATATAAAGAAAGACGGCCATTTTCGTGAACGCTCGAACTAAAACCGAAACTGTACAGAAATAACACCAACAGGTAAATACTGATCTATAGGAATAATTTGGAAATTAGTTAGATAAACTTAACCGACTTACAAGCTGTACAATAAGAGCCGAATAATCTTTCGCATTGATAAATTCTGTTTTCTCCTGCAAAATTCAACATCATTTTGTAGAGATGATTAATGAAATAACTCAAGCAACCCGCCGAAAATAAAAACGAGTACAATCACCTACCGATCGACGATACCTCTGCTTTTCATGGCAACAGTTATATTTCAAAACCCAGACACATAGTTGTCCAGATACGCAGTTCTTCCTTGCAACCAGACTTTTATCGATGACTTATAACCATCCAGATTACCGGTTCCGCCTGGCCATAAGGTGTAATTCATAGCATAAGAATCTCCAATCAACAATGCATAATCGTCTAAATAAGTGAGTAATTTTGGCATTTTACTTGCCTTAAAATCATTCCACTTCTGTTTGTATTTTGTTTTAAAATTTTGATCCATAAAAAATCTTTTGTAAAAATCGGAACCAGGTTCTTGAAAAAGAAAAATCGGATACGTTGTGCTTTTAAAATAGTCAAAATTATCGCCAGCATAGCCGAAAGCCCAGTCGAAGTCCCAAAGTGGACCTGCTATATATTTACCGTTTTTCGGCTTAAACATATAAACACTTTTTGGGTGACCAATCTCCAAATTACAAACAAGATCTGTGATTAAAACATAATTTGCCAATTGATCTAAATCTATATAATCTGCATAATTATTATTTGGAAAATTACTCGAATTTACCAAATTTTCTAATTTTTCAAAGTCAGCTTTTAGTGGTGCCACTTGAGCCTGATCTGTAAGGTCTGGATATTTAATATTTATGGGTAACTGATAATTGTCTGATCTAAATTTATAAGCCTCATCGAAATAGCTATCAAGTTCTAGCAGAGTTCCTCCATCTTTAATGTTAATTCGGCCCGCGCCGACTGTTACTTGTTCTGTTAGCATATAATTACCTTTGAAAACACCATTCACAAAAAGATCGACAGGAACAACATGATTAACATAAGGCATATCCAACAATTGGCCTGCTTTCAAAGCAACTGCGTTAAGCATTTGGGTAGGATCAAGATAATTTGCAAGCAACACATAATCTTTATCTTCAACCATGCCGCAGAGCGATGCTTTCTGATCTAACTTGAGCCGATAGGGTTTTTTAGGAGCTCCCCAGGTGCTATTTCCACGGCCCTTAATTTTTGTTGTCGCACTGTAATCCGGATAAAGCCCGTTACCATCTAATTTTATGGTTGCTGTTAAATAATCGTCTTTGGAAGTGATGTCTACATTGCCGGTCGTATTTATGCTTAACCGTGGAATATTTTTCCAAGTGACTTTTACTATAACCTCTTTTTGCTGACCATAAGCCGACTTAAGTACATAAGTAATGTGCTCAGAGAAATCTTGTTTGGTGGCGTTAGACGTTTGCTTAACAGTACTAATTAATACTTCTTTGGCTTCCGTAGTAAAAGTTGGGATTAGCGCTTTCGTATACCCTTTAAGGATAAAAGCCAATGTATCTCCATTTTTCGTTGCCACCACATCTGCGGCCAAACTTTGATTGTAAAGCTTTTTAAAACCAAACGACGCAAATTTCAGTCCGCTGTCTTCAATGGCATTGATCGTTATGTTGTAGCTTACCTGACTACCGTTCTCTGCAGTAACCTTATAGGTAATAGGCTTCGAAAAGTCAATGATCGATGCCCCAGAAACTTGTTCTATTCCGTTTACGCTTACGTTAACACCTTCGTATGTAAAAGTTGCTTTAAGCGGTTGAATTAATATTCCCTGCGGAATGTCGAGCTTAATTTCTTCGTTTTGAATGGTGGCGACAATATCTTGTTGAAGAACACCCGTATTATTGGCCGCTTCTATTTTAAAAGATTTAATTTCTTTTACACTGCTTTTCGAGACGTTTTTCTTACAGCTCACCCAAAACAGAATCATAAAAACGGAAAGCAGTGAAATGGAATTTTTCATCGTGATTAATTTAGATTACCCACAACGAAAATAGTATAAAAATCCAAATCTTCAATTCAATTTTCTATAAAATATGATCGAACCAAAAGTCACCCTATGAATAAAAAATTACAGAAAATTTAAATTTAATAGTTTACACTTGTGATATTGCTATCCTTGGTTTTAGAAATTGCTTATAAAAGAAATCACGCAAACCACCAATGTAGAAACCAATACAATCACCAACCAACTAATAAAGGACTTTGTATTCTTCATCAGCCCAATAAATGCGGTTATATAGGCTAACGCAACCAGCGCAAAAAACAAGTCGATGGTTGGAATGCCTACAAAAAAATTTCCTCCAAAAACGAACAAAAGGAACGCAATTATGGAGAAGCCGAGTGCTGTAAAACTATATGTTTTCGATGTTGTCATTAAATTTAATAGCCACTTTTTAGAAAAATTAAGTTTGCCGTTCGGCCAGCCTGGGTATTTTAAAATAACTTTCCTGTTTGGTTGGGATAGTTTTTCTTTAAATGTTTATAAGCCGCCTCCGTTACTTCTCTTCCTCTGGATGTTCGCATAATATAGCCTTCTTGAATTAAAAATGGTTCGTAGACCTCCTCAATAGTCCCTTCATCTTCTCCAACGGCAGTTGCAATCGTCTTTAAGCCCACTGGGCCACCTTTAAACTTATCAATGATGGTGATCAAAATTTTATTGTCCATTTCATCTAAGCCATGCTCATCAACGTTTAGCGCATTTAATGCATATCTCGCAATTTCTGTGTCTATCTTTCCGTTGCCTTTTATCTGAGCAAAATCTCTTGTTCTTCGCAATAGCGCATTTGCAATTCTAGGAGTTCCCCTACTGCGCCTCGCGATTTCGTAGGCGCCTTCGTCACTAATTTCTGTCTTTAAAATGGTAGATGATCGCAGCACAATGGTGGTTAGAAGCTTAGAATCGTAATAAGCCAATCGGCAATTGATCCCGAAACGGGCCCGAAGCGGAGCAGTTAACAGACCAGAACGCGTAGTTGCACCAACTAATGTAAATGGATTTAAAGAGATCTGTACAGAGCGGGCATTCGGGCCAGTCTCTAACATAATGTCTATTTTAAAATCTTCCATCGCAGAATACAAATATTCTTCTACTAGGGGTGATAATCGGTGAATTTCATCAATGAATAAGATATCACCGGTGTCTAATCCTGTAAGCAATCCCGCCAAATCACCGGGTTTATCCAACACTGGTCCTGAGGTAACCTTTATGCCAGTTGCCATCTCGTTCGCAATAATATAGGATAAAGTTGTTTTTCCAAGACCCGGAGGACCATGCAGCAGCACGTGATCTAAAGATTCGCCACGAAGTTTTGCCGCCTGAACAAAAATCTTCAAGTTCGCCATCACTTTTTCTTGGCCTGTAAAATCTTCAAATTCCTGCGGACGGAGTACGCGCTCAATATCTCTATCGGTTTGGTTTAGGTTTTCTGAAGATGGATCAAGGTTATCGTTCATTCTTGTACGGTTGATTTTAGAGCCAGGTTAGGCTTCCAATTTCTGCTATTTGCAACATTAAAGATGTCAATCAAATCATTTTAACTCATGTTTATTCGCATAAATTTTTCTGCCACCACCAATTCTTTGCTTCCTTTTGTGTAGTGATAAAATCCTTCACCAGTTTTTGAGCCAAGCTTACCTGCAACAACCATGTTTACCAATAATGGGCAGGGCGCATACTTTTGGTTTCCAAAACCTTCGTATAATACTTTTAAAATCGCCAAACAAACATCTAGACCAATAAAATCTGCCAATTGTAATGGCCCCATTGGATGCGCCATTCCAAGTTTCATTACCGTATCTATCTCGGTTACCCCCGCCACACCTTCGTAAAGGGTATAAATGGCTTCGTTAATCATGGGCATTAATATTCTATTGGCCACGAAACCCGGATAGTCATTTACCTCCACTGGGTTTTTCTTTAATGAAATCGCCAAATCCATCACAATTTTGGTCGTTTCTTGACTGGTTGCGTAGCCCCTGATGACTTCAACCAATTTCATGATCGGTACCGGATTCATAAAATGCATGCCGATCACTTTATCTCCTCTATTGGTAACAGAGGCAATCTTTGTAATGGAAATAGAGGAAGTGTTGGAAGCTAAAATGGCAGATTCCGGAGCGAACTGATTTAAGGATTTAAATATAGCTAATTTAAGCGCTATATTTTCCGTAGCGGCTTCAATTATAAGATCAGTACCCGCAACTCCTTTTTCCAAATCGTTTATGCAAGTAATTTTGGTGAGAATTTGTTGTTTTTGCTTATCGCTGATGATTTCTTTTATAACCTGTCTGTCGAGATTTTTTTCTATCGTTGCCAAGCCTTTTAACAAAACCTCTTGGTTAATGTCTATAAGATTGACTTGGTACCCAAATTGCGCAAAAGTATGCGCAATACCATTACCCATGGTACCAGAACCGACCACCGCTATCCTTTTAATGCCACTATTCATATGCGAAAATTTAGGGTGCAAGTCTAGTCTTCACCCATTTGTTTGCCAGAAGTTCGTAATTGATTCGATCGTGTAAACGGCTTTTCCTGCCTTGCCAAAATTCTATCCTGGTTGGCTTTACCAAAAAGCCTCCCCAATGTGCTGGTTTGGCAATTTCTTTTCCCTCATTTTGAGTTTCTAACTCTTTAAATTTATCTTCAAGAATTGTTCTATTTGCTATCACTTGACTTTGAGGCGAAGCAATGGCACCAAGTTGACTCTGACGCGGCCGAGACTTAAAATAAGCTTCGGAAGTTTCCTTATCTAACTTTGTAACCGTTCCTTCAACACGTACCTGCCGCTCTAAATCTTGCCAAAAAAATACCAAGCTTGCGTAAGGACTTTTTTTAAGTTCTTTTCCTTTTGCACTTAGATAATTTGTGTAAAACTGAAATCCATTGTCATCAATACCCTTAAGCAAAACAATTCGTGCATCTGGTTTTCCCGCCTTCGTAACCGTTGCCAGTGTCATTGCATTGGGCTCATTCACCTTACTTTGTACCGCATGCTCAAACCATTTTTTAAATTGAACAAAAGGATTTTCATCTACATCTGCCTCATCTAAGGTAGCGTTAATGTAATTTTGGCGCATATTTTGTAGCGCTTCAGTGGTAATTTGCATACCAACAAATTTACGCCAAATTAAATGGCTTACAAAAAAAATTATGCTCAACACTATAAAACCGACTCAAGGCAGATTGCTGATTTCCGAGCCATTCATGGCCGATCCAAATTTTAAACGATGTGGTGCTGATTACTACCCACGATGATGAAGGAACGATTGGGTTTATATTAAATCAACCAAAAAACTTAAAGCTCAAGCACGTTTTGCCTGACACTTGGGATGCGGAAAATAAAGTTTATTTCGGTGGCCCAGTTCAAACCGATAGTGTTTTTTTCATTCATAGATGTTATGACAAAATGCTAAGCGGAGCGTCCATCGGCAATGGTATTTATTGGGGAGGTAATTTTGAAACTTTGAAAATTTTGATTAACAACAATGCCATAACCGAATCTGAAATAAAATTTTTTATTGGGTATTCTGGATGGGGATACCAACAGCTTCAACAAGAGTTAGAGCAAAATGCTTGGATGGTCAGCGACATTCCAAATCCAGACAATATTTTTAGCGCTGACGATGAAAAACTATGGCGTGATGTAGTGGTGAATTTAGGTCCGAAATATGCTCACATTGGGAATTTTTCATCAGATCCAAGGTTGAATTAAAGTATTTGGTAAAAGATTACAGATTATTTACTCAAAGTAAGGCATCTACTTCATTGCAGGTTCTATGCGCGAGAGATCTTATCTAAATGTCACACCTGAAATTTTCTTCCAAAATAGATTAATTTTTGTAAGTGGTTTTAAATCAAGGTAATTCAAAAACCGCTGGCGGCAAGTTAAATATGAAGTGAAAAATCTACTGTAAACTTTCTGCACTCTTTTCTACGGCTTCTCGCATTTCGTTTTTATAATCCTGCATTTTTTTCCGCAATGAATCATTGGCGGTACCCAGAATTTGAATGGCCAACAAGCCTGCATTTTTTGATGCATTTAAGGCTACGGTAGCTACAGGAACACCATTTGGCATCTGCAAAATAGACAGGATGCTGTCCCAACCGTCAATAGAATTAGAAGATTTTACTGGAACGCCAATAACAGGTAACGTCGTAATGGAAGCGACCATCCCGGGCAAATGTGCAGCCCCACCAGCACCAGCAATAATTACTTTTAAGCCTCTCGACACTGCTTTTTTTGCATATTCGAACATCCGCTCGGGCGTCCGATGCGCAGAAACCACAGTAAGTTCAAAATCAATTCCGAATTTCATCAACACATCTGCTGCATCTTGCATCACTCCAAGATCAGACTTACTTCCCATAATAATACCGACAATCGGTTTTGTGTTTTGGTGCTCCATTGATTCAAATTTATGATAATGCGGAATAAATAATGTTTTGAGAAGAATAACTATTAAGTGATAACCTTTAATGTCTTTTGTATAAATCTGGCTTTTTCTATCGCTTTATCTCTATCGATATCTACCACGGTAACGTGACCCATCTTTCTAAAATGTTTTGTATATTTCTTCCCGTACAAATGAACATAGGCACCTTCTATTGACAATACTTTGTCTAGATTTTCGTACTTCGCAACACCATCAAATCCTTTTTCTCCAAGTAAATTAATCATCACCGCATTTGTTATACTGCGGGAGTCGCCCAAAGGCAAATTAAAGATAGCCCTAATTAATTGATCATACTGCGAAACGTAGTTCCCTTCGATTGTATGGTGACCGCTGTTGTGCGGCCTTGGAGCAACTTCGTTTACCAATATTTCGCCGTCTTTGGTAATGAACATCTCAACCGCCAAAATGCCTGTTATGTTCATGGCAGAAGCAATGTCTTTCGCAATTTTCTCCGCACGCAATTGCACCGTTTCCCCATAAGTAGATGGAGAAATTAAAAATTCAACAAGATTCGCCTCAGCATTAAATTCCATTTCCACCATCGGAAAAGTACTGACATCGCCTTTAGCATTTCTAGCTACAATAACAGCAATTTCTTTCTCAAATTCGATGTATTGTTCTATAATCGACGGCGCTTCAAATGCTTTTTCTACGTCCTTCTCACTGTTGATGATCATCACTCCTCTCCCATCATACCCATCCTTTCTCAACTTTAAAACATAGGGAAATTGAAATTGACTTTGCAGAATGTCTTCTCTGCCTGTAACCATTTGAAAGGGAGCCGTTGGAATGTCATTCTCTTTAAAAAACTGCTTTTGTACCCCTTTATCTTGTATTAGTCGGATTACTCGCGACTGCGGAAAAACTTTTTTTCCTTCTTTTTCCAACTGCTCTAAAGCCTCAATGTTTACCTTTTCAATTTCTATGGTGATGATGTCTGCTTTCTTCCCAAAGTTGTAAACGGTATCAAAATCGGTGATCGAACCATTTTCAAATACTTTACAAAGGTCCTTGCATGGCGCATCTGGATCTGGATCTAGTACAAAGGTTGTCAAATTGTAATTGATAGCCTGTTGGATCAGCATTCTGCCAAGCTGACCTCCGCCTAAAATCCCTAATTTTAAATCGCTTATCTGTTTTGCCATGAGGTTGAAAAAGTATGCTACTTTTGTACAAAAGTATAAATTTTTATTGATGGATGCAGATGCAATAATAATTGGAGGCGGTGCTTGTGGATTGATGTGTGCCGTTCAGGCAGGTTATTTGGGCAAAAACGTAATACTTTTAGAAAGAAATGATAAAGTAGGGGCAAAAATACTTATTTCTGGTGGAGGCCGGTGCAACTACACTAATTTACACACTACGGAAGAACAATTCATCTCTAATAACCCACATTTTATCAAATCAGCTTTGGCACAGTGGACTGTAGACGACAGTGTCAACTTTTTTGAAATGAATGGCATTAACGGTGCCGAAAAAACCTTGGGACAGCTTTTTCCTGAAGGTAAAAACGCCAAAGATGTGGTGCAGATTTTTTTGTCGTTGTGTGCCGATTTCGGCCAAACGATGGTGTGTAATGCAAATGTGATGGACATAAATATTAATTCTGACGGATTTGAAGTAGTGTTTGAACATTCCGGAAAATCGAAAAAAATTAAGTCCTCAAGTTTGGTTATTGCTACTGGAGGTTTGCCAATTCCAAAAATGGGAGCTACCGATTTTGCATTGCGCTTTGCGAGAGAATTAGGACTAAGTATTGTAGAAACAGCTCCGGCCTTAGTTCCACTTACCATTACCGGGAAAGACGAAGAGTGGTTTGCTAGCCTGTCTGGAAACAGTATTTTTTGTGAAGTGAGCAACGGTCAAATGGCTTTTGAAGAAAATATTCTATTTACTCATTGGGGCCTAAGTGGACCGGCCATTTTACAACTTTCTTCTTATTGGCGAAAAGGCGAAGAGATCAATTTGAATCTTTTACCTCACCAAAATATTTCCGAATTATTAGAAAAAGAACGTGGGTTTAATGGAAAAATACCATTAGCCGCTTTTTTACATCGGTTTTATACTAAGCGCGTAACCGATGCATTTGCTAAATTTTTGCCCTTAAATAAGCCTGTCGCATCTTTAAGTAAGGAAGAGTTGGCAAAGATATCAACAACTATCCACCATTTCAAGGTCAAACCAGCGGGCGATAAAGGCTATCAAAAAGCTGAAGTAATGCGTGGCGGAATTGATACCAAGGAAATTAATTCTAAGACGCTGATGTGCAAAAAAGTACCAAACTTATTCTTTGGCGGCGAGTGTGTAGATGTAACTGGTTGGTTAGGTGGTTATAATTTTCAATGGGCCTGGGCAAGTGGTTTTGTAATCGCGAAAAATCTGTAAATTTTTATTTGATATTTGGGCGCTTTTACACGCTTTCCGCTAAATCTTTTGCCCTGCTCAAAAGCGCAGTACAAAAGGATATCGCTCCAATCGTTAGCGCTAGCATGTGTTTAAAAAATCTCAGCTTTTTTTTAAAAAGTATAGTAATGTTTGAACTTTTTATCAGAGGTAAAACTATTTCCAAAATGAAATTTGTTCTTGCAGTAAGCATAAATCCAACGGCTAAGCTAGCAGTTGGATCTATGTAACTTGATCTTTAATTTATTAGAAACGTACCGGCTAGGATAACATCAAAGCTCCATGTTATTTTTTACCTGTACTAAGGTCTTTTATTCTGATGTTCCTAAACTGTACAAAAGAACCATGACCTAAGAAACCAATATGGCCACTATTGCGCAACAATCCCGGGTGTGGCTGACCATCTGCTGCACCATTTTTTCGCGCTTCGGTAATGTCTGCATCAAGAATAGTTGTGCCATTTAAAATGACCATAATTTTTGGTCCCTTTACAATTACTTCTTCATAATTCCATTCTCCAACAGGCTTTAAATAGCCTCTTTTTGCAGGGATAGTGCCATAGATAGAACCATGATATTGGTATACATGCAGATCTTTATAGATGGGCGCCTCATTGTCCAAAATTTGCAGTTCCATTCCTTCGTAAGCGGCATCGCCTTCTAAGGGTGCTCTTATACCTAAACCATTATTAGCGCCCGGTGTCAACTGAAATTCAAAACGGTAAATAAAATCGCTAAACTCTTCCTTAGTAAACAAATTGCCTCCAGAACCTTTCCCTGGCTTCGGACGGATGGCAATGTTTCCGTCTTCTATGGTGTAATCTACAGTATTTCCCATCCACTGATGCATATTGGTGCCGTCAAAAAGAATTTTATAACCCTCTTTTTTCTCTTGTGCTGACAGTTCGAACGGTTTTACGCTTGGAAGTTCATTAATGTATATATCGCGGTAAGCTACCGGAGATCCATGAGCCTGCAATTCAATTTGCTCCTCAGCAAAAATAGCAATGTTCTTATCCCAATAGTTTTCAAGGATCACATTATCAGTTACTAAGACTCCATTTAAATAAACGGTAACTCTGTCTCCATTCATTAAAATACGGAAGGTATTCCATTCATCTAGTTTGTTATCTGCTACTGTGAGTGGCTTACTTTCATTCACTTGGTTGTTGTATAAACCACCCGAACCTACCTGAGCGCCTACGTTTGTGCGTGCATTGTCCCATATTTGCACTTGTGGTGTACCTCGAAGGTAAATACCAGCATCACCTTCTCCTTTTTTATCGTCGATAATTTTCCAATCGACTAACATTTCGAAATCACCGTATTTTTTGGTAGTTGCTAAGTTGTCTCCATGCCCAACAAAACGTAATTCCCCGTTATTAACCTTCCAGCTTTCAGCCATTGCCGCATCAGCCTTTTTCTGCGCAACTGCTAACGTTTTAGCGTCCATTTTGGAACGCTCAATTGGATTTGCTACCAATCCTTTCCAACCTGTTAGGTCCATTCCATTAAATATGGATACAAAACCCGGACCTGCTTTCATTTCTGCAATGTACTTTCGCATACCTTCTTTCTGATAACCGCTGTCGTTTCCAGTAATTACCGAGATGGTTTTGTTTAGCAACACTTTAACTAAGTCGCCATTGTATTCACCAGCCATCACAATGTTCATTACTGCGTTTGCTGCAGTTTGCTGTAAGGTAGGATCGTCTAAATATTTGCCAGCAAAGAGGATGGCATTAAAACATTTTGCCTGTTCTGTAGCCTTTATTATCTGATTTTTTTGCATTGTAGTTTGAGCAACTTCCATCGCGTTGCGAAGCAGTAATAATTTTTGCGCTGCGGGCGCTTTACTATCTTCAATCGAACGTAAATATCCATTTATCGCCATATCTAAAAAGCTTGCATTTTTTGTATTGCGAGCAATTTTTATCAACTGTTCCATCGCATTGCCATCGCGCCAAGCAGCAAGCGCTTCCAAACTTACTTTTTTTACCTGCTCATCGCCTTTTTGGTAAGCATCTACTACAGCTCTTAATGATTCCTCCCCGCCTAGATTTGCGAGAATCTTATAGAAAAGTAATTTCTTTTTTGGATCAGCGATATTCATTTGTGCCAATACCGCTTCAACCTGTTCAGCATTATTGTCGATGTTTTTTACTGCGGCGATAATTGCTTCTTGCACTGCCCGTTCTTGTGCTCCTGAACTAGTGGTCAACAAGGTAAATAGTTGCGGTAAATCTGTTTTAACCACCACACTGCTCAAAGCCAGATAGGCGGCTTGCTGTACTTCAGGATACTTACTTTTCAACTGCTCGTAAACAGTATTTAATTGTGCGTTGGCGGCTCTTGAAGCAAGAATATTGAGTAATGAAATTTGTACTTCTGGTTTTGCAGACGAGATAGCTGCAGCAACCATCTCAGCGACCTGATTTCCCTTCATTCTATCAATTAGCTTAGCGATGGTTGCGGTAGTTGAACTGTCTCCTTTACTCATGATTTTAAGTAAATCGGGGAGCACTTGCTGTTGGCCAATCGTGGTAACAGCATTTAAAGCAGCGAATTTTACAGTTGAACTTTTATTGCTACATAATTTTAAAATTGCCGGTAACGCCTCTTTGGCATCGCTCTCGCCGAGCATATAGATAATGTCTGTTTTAGCATCATCATTTACCCGATCTATCTTTTTAACCCACGCAGCTGTGTTGTTAGCTGTAACATACGGAACAGCAAACTTTAGCGCAGCGGCACGATAAAGCGCATTTTTATCGCCAGCAGCTGCCAACAGAATGTCTTGATTATTAGCTTTGTTTGCATCAACTAATATTTTTAATGCAGCTGTACGAATCCTTAATAATTTATCATCGCCAGTTTTTAGCATTAACTTTTTCCCAATTTCAATTGCTAGTGATGCATTTCCGTTGGCTAATAAATGTTCAGCATATATCAGATAGTTGGAAGTTGCATCGGTATTTTCGAATTTGTATCCGCTTTTTTCAGCAGCGTTTGCTAATGTATGTTCCGATGAAGGATCAGCGATGTAAGCCAACGCATACAAAGCTACTTTCCGCGTGTTTTCATCGCTGCTAGTAGCGAGGGCATTAATTGCACTTGAAGCTTCTTTTGTATGGCTATCTCCAAGCGCTTGAATTATCGAAAGCTTTGCCTTGCCATTTGCGTCAGATAACGAATTTAATAGAGCTGATTTTGACTTAGGGGTATTGATTTTTACCAAAGCTCGGCAAGCAGGATCTGATAAGTCTTCATCTGTCAAAAACGCTTGTAAAACCGAAACTGCATCGTCTTTAGCAACAAGTTCTAGCTGACTGATAACAAATGATTTATTCTGCTTATTGGTTAATTTAGTTAACGCTTTAGCATACGCATTTTCTGCCATTTGCCGTAATTCCTCTTGGCTACTTTGACTTACATAGGCAGAGAAACCGCCAATAGCATATTCTAGCGGCGCGTTATTGGCGGTGCCAGGAGCGGCCAATTTCCCAATTAACGTTATATAACCGTCTTCTCCTAGTTGAGCGATTTCGTTATTGTTGTTCCTGAGCAAAGCTGAGTCATTTGCCGGCATTTGAGCAAGTAAATCCGCTATTCTAGTGGTTACTGTTCGCTGGTCCTTTTTGTTCTGTGCTTGTGTTGCATTTTGCAACGTCATTGCACTTATTAGTATAAATAGTATCTTTTTTATCATTTTGATAGAAGTAAAAATTAGATTTTTTAAAGCATTGACTACATTAAATTGAATGCGGCGCACGCATAACAGGATTAATCATCCTATTTGCTCCTTCGTCATCAATGAACTCTTGCTTTACCGGATCAAATTTTAACGACCTACCAAGTTTTAAAGCCACCAAACCCATATTTACGATGTTACAAGAACGGTGGCCATTCTCTTCATTCAGCGCAAACCTTTCTCTCGTTTTAATTGACGTCACAAAATCTGTCATTTGTTCAGCAGGATCTGGAAAAGCGGCTAATTTCCTTTCTAAATCAGGAATATCCGATTTAAATCCCGGATACAATTTTCCTTTTGGACCTTCAATATAGGGTACATTGGTTTCTGTTCCATCACCATCTAATATAATTTGACAACCATCTGCGTAGGTATAGGTTATTCTTCGCCAAGTTCCAACTGCATCGGTATGTTGTTGAGGGGCATCAACTTCTACAGAAATTGGATTGGTGCCATCTTTTCCCAAGAAATATTGGATGGGATCTATGTAATGTTGGCCCATGTCACTTAATCCGCCACCATCGTAATCCCAATAGCCACGAAATGTTTGATGAACTCTATGCTCATTGTAAGGCTTGAATGGCGCAGGACCAAGCCATTTGTCGTAATCCAGTTCTGCTGGTACTGGTTGTGGCAATAAGTTATCTTTTCCCACCCAGTAAAACTTCCAATCATAACCAGTATGTTTTCCTACGGTAACTTTTAATGGCCAACCTAACAGCCCACTATCTACTAGCTTTTTAATTGGCTTTACCGTGGTGCCCATTCCGTAAAAAGTATCTTTAAACCTAAACCAAGTGTTTAAACGAAACATTGTCCCATGTTTCTGAACTGCCTCCATTACGCGCTTTCCTTCGCCAATGGTATGGGTCATCGGTTTTTCGCACCAAATGTCTTTACCCGCGTTGGCTGCGTCAACTGCCATAATTCCGTGCCAGTGCGGCGGTGTAGCAATATGTACAATATCTACCTCAGGCAGTTTAATCAATTCTCGGTAATCGCTAAAAGATTTAACCCCTTTGTCTAACATTCCTTTGGCTAGGTCAATATGTCTTGTGTCTACATCGCAAATGGCCACTACTTGTGTTCCATCATAGCCAAAATGATTTCGTCCCATTCCGCCGACGCCAATTACAGCTTTCGTGAGTCTATCACTCGGCGCAATAAAGCCCGTGCCACCGAGCACATAGCGCGGTAAAATGGTAAAGGCCGCAACCCCCACTACCGCTTTTTTGATAAAATCTCTTCTGGTTTCTTGAAGTTTTTGTTTTTTCGGTTCCATAGTTTATGTTGATGGTTTAAGGTAAGCGTTAAAAAGCACCTCGAGGGCATGGCCTTGCTGAAGTTCTGAATATTTTTTTTTGTTGAGCAAATAAAAAGGGTAACGATTAAAGTTTGCAAGTTTTAAATTTTCCCTTCATCTCGACAAGCGAAATCCAAGAAGGGAAAAATCAATATTTTTTTTGTTAAAGGATTCTTGTTTTCTTCAAGGGAAATTTATTCTATCATAAACTCAATCATTGGAATGATTTACGGGGTTAAACTTTATACCGGCTATTTGATTGATGGAAGGTAAATAGTTTTTTTATTATAATAAAATCAAAACACGATTTTTTTATTTAAATAAAATACTTTAATAAATATTTTATAAAAGTTTAGTAATATTGTTTGAAATACTCAAAAAAACATGAACCTTTCCCTATTAAATAATGTTATTACCTCTTTGGCAAAAAGCGACAAACATCTTGCTTACCGATATCGAATCTTAAAACATATTTTTTCCAGTGGGCCAAGTTCCTCATCAGAGCTTTGCAAAGCGGTAAACCTAAGCATGCCAAGCATGCTGAAATTTTTGACCGATTTGGTGCTTATAGGTTGGATAGAGAAGCGTGGAACGGGTATTTCTGTTGGAGGAAGAAAGCCAGATTTATATGTTTTAAAAGATAAAAAGGCGTTAATTATATGTATCGATGTAGAATTATTTCACATTAGAATAGCTATTTTAGACAACAACTGTAATTTTGTGGTGGAAGTTGTTGAAGTAGCCTTGTCTTTATCTAAAAACCGTGCTGATTTCCTCTCCATCTTACTCCCTTACATTAAAGGTTTACTAAAGACTAACAGCATCGACCGGCAAACAATTCTGGGTTGCTACATCGGGATTCCAGGGTTGGTAAATACCGTAAAAGGTGAAAATTATAGTTACCTTATAGACGATGGTAGTAAAATTTCATTAGCCGAATGTTTTGAAAAAGCCTTAATGCTCCCAGTTATTCTTCAGAATGACACTGCTGGATCTGCCATTGCAGAATCTAAACATGGTTTGGCTAAAGGAAAGAAGAATGTGCTTGTATTATTAATGGATTGGGGAGTTGGATTAGGCATTATAATGGACGGGCAATTGAGAAGAGGTGCAACTGGTTTCGCCGGTGAGTTTGGCCATATCCCTTTTGTAGAAAACGGTGCACTTTGCTATTGTGGCAAACACGGTTGTTTAGAAACGATCGCCTCTGGTAATGCTTTGTCTAAAACAGCAAAAGAAGGTTTATCATTGGGCAAAAAATCTTTGCTTAACGAGCTTTCAAAAACTGATCTCGAACGAATAGACCCAGAAACAATTATAAACGCTGCAAATAGAGGAGATCAATACGCCATTCAGCTTCTATCCAATGTCGGAGCAAATATGGGTAAAGCAATATCTATTTTAATACAGTTGTTTAATCCAGAGTTAATTGTATTAAGTGGCAAAATTGCAAAGGCAAAACAATACATTACCTTACCTATGCAACAATCTATAAACACGTATTGCATGACTCAAATACGCGAAGAAACGATAGTAGTTTCTTCTGAGCTTGGTGAAAATGCGAGATTGTTGGGTTACGCGACCGATGGAATAGAAAAATTTTTAACTGCTCATTTTGAGAAGTTGAAAAATAAATAGGGATTTCACTGTCGATGATAAACGCTGTAATTTCCTAGTAAATAATTCTTAAAAACAACTGAACCCAACAGATACCTTTTTTTTGTTGGAGCGGATTGTCGTTTTTTAACCCTATAAATAAACATCAGGCATAATTTCCCAAGCCCAGGGTTTTTTAAAAGTGTCGAAGGTTCTCATCTTACTAAACAATAAAATTTCACTTATTTTCTGATTTGCGGAGTCGCGCTGATATAGATTCCCTAAATTGGTAAACATTTGCCGATTGTTGAAATCGAAAATTCTTTCGGTAAAAGCACCAGTATTGTTGTTGTAATAAGAGGTTATGGCATTTGTCAATGTCCAATCGTTATTTAAAAACTTAAAGGTGTAGCCCATCTCCCAGCGCCAAATACTTCCTCCTTTGAAACGCAAGTAGAGCTGTTCGTCTTTTATGGCAATTTGCTCAAAAGGTTCGCCCAATATGCCTCCTTCTTTTTCCCTTAAAATAAAATTATTGTTCTGTGCCGACAACTGAAATCGATTCGAATTTTTATCACGGAAAAACAGCACCAAAATTCTGGGTTTTTGCTTTTCCTTTATAATGTCTGTATGATTATCACCATACACACGGGTTTCATTTACTTCTCGATCTGCCTCCAAAATCACTGCTAAATCTTCTGTCCCATCTGCGTTTAAATCGCCAAACGCCTTTGAAAAAAGATGCCAATCTGCCGGAATAGATTGCTTAATATCAGTTATTGTTGCAGGTAGCTTAGGAAATCGAAATGTTTTTTGCGCCGCCGCAACACGTGTCAACAGCAAAAAAACTACAAAATATTTTAAACGCATAGACATTATAAGGTACAATTTGTTCAACGTTAATTTTGCAGATTAAGTACAATTAATACTTCATCAAACATAAAAACGAAAATATGAACAAAAATTTTTAACGATTTGCCTAGCAATTTTTAGAAATGCCTTTGCTTTTCACGCTAACTACTTTTAAAAGCTTTACTTTTGTCTAATTCTATGAAGCCTTTGACATCGGATATTTTCATACTCACGCCGCCCTTCACCCAGCTAAATACTCCGTATCCGGCTTCAGCATACATAAAAGGGTTTTTAAACACAAAACAAATTGCCTGTTACCAAGCAGATTTAGGAATTGAGGTTATTGCAAAACTTTTTTCAAAAGATGGGCTGCGCAACATTTTTAATTTCGCAGACAAACAATCTGTTGCTGAATTACCTAATATTTTTCGAATTTTCTCGCTTAAAGAAGACTATTTAAAAACCATTGATGGAGTTGTAGCTTTTTTGCAAGGCAAAAACCCAACTTTAGCGTTGCAAATTAGTAGCGGTGATTATTTACCACAGGCTTCTAGATTTGATCAGTTGGAAGAATTAGACTGGGCCTTTGGCAGCATGGGCGTTCAAGATAAGGCGAAGCATTTAGCAACACTATATTTAGAAGATCTATCTGATTTTATCGTAGCCTGTGTGGACGAAAATTTTGGTTTTAGCAGATATGCAGAGCGATTGGGACGTAGCGCAAATTCGTTTGATGAACTTTACGACACGCTATCGAAAGCGCCTACTTATATTGATAGGGTTTTGCTTAATTTAATGGCCGAAAAACTGGCGCATAATTCAATAAAACTACTTTTGATTTCTGTTCCATTTCCGGGCAATTTATACAGTGCCTTTCGCATCGCCAAATTCGTAAAACAAAATTATCCCGCCATTAAAATTTCTATGGGTGGCGGATTCCCAAATACAGAACTTCGTTCGCTAAGCGATCCGCGGGTATTCGAATTTTTCGATTATGTTACTTTAGATGATGGAGAACTGCCCATAGAGCTTCTGCACAGAAATAGTTGCGGCAACATTCCCGAGGAAGCACAATCTTTCAAGAGAACCTTTCTCTTAATTGACGGCCAAGTAGTGTATCGCAATGATTCCCTCCAGCGCGACTATAAACAAGCTGAAACTGGCACGCCGGATTACAGCGATTTGCGACTTGATGAATACATTTCCGTGATTGAAATGGTAAATCCAATGCATAGAATGTGGAGCGATGGGCGATGGAATAAGTTGACTATGGCTCACGGTTGCTATTGGGGAAAGTGTACTTTTTGCGACATATCTCTCGATTACATCAAGAATTACCAGCCGGTGGCCGCAGCTATGATTGTAGATAGAATGGAGGAGTTATCTGCAAACACGGGGCAAAACGGATTTCATTTTGTTGATGAGGCAGCGCCGCCCGCATTGATGAGAGAAGTTGCTCTGGAAATTTTGAGAAGAAATATTTCCGTAACCTGGTGGGCAAACATCAGATTTGAGAAAAGTTTTACCGCAGATCTTTGCTTTTTACTAAAATCGGCCGGTTGTATTGCCGTTTCAGGTGGCTTAGAAGTCGCTTCAGATCGGTTACTTAAGCTCATAGACAAGGGCGTTACGGTTGCGCAAGTGGCGCAGGTGACAAGAAATTTTACCGAAGCTGGCGTGATGGTACACGCCTATTTAATGTACGGCTATCCGAGCCAAACCATTCAAGAAACGATTGATAGTTTAGAAATGGTGAGGCAAATGTTTGAAACAGGTGTCTTACAGTCAGGTTTTTGGCATCAGTTTGCGATGACCGCACATAGCCCGGTTGGCATGTATCCAGAAAAATTTGGTGTAGGTAAGGAAACGGAAAGTGTTGGAACCTTCGCAAACAATGACATCAACTATATTGATAAAACAGGCATCAATCACAACCAATTTAGCTATGGTCTAAAAAAATCATTGTTCAACTTTATGCATGGCATCTGTTTCGATTTTGACTTACAGGAATGGTTCGATTTCAAAATCCCGAAAACAAAAATTCCCGCAATGTTTATACAGGATGCTTTAGTAAACGAGCACCTCTTTAACATTAGGTCTACCGCTAAAGTGGTTTGGATTTCGGCTAAACCTATCGCTACATTTTTTGAAAAATCAAAGAAGGGAAATACGTGGCAAATGGCATCTATTACTTTTCACACAAAAAAAGAAACCATTAGCATCCAAACTGATCGGGAGCAAGGCATTTGGCTGGTAGAAATGCTCAATAACCTGTCAGTAACAAATGAAAAAATCTACACTTTTGGAGCAATAAAAGAAAGCTTCGAAACAACCTTTAAAAACTTTGAACTGTTCTGGTTTTCAAAACCTATAAATACACTACGAAAACACGGTTTGCTGGTGCTTTAGAAGAATATTATTCTACTATACACTTAAGCTTGGATAAACTTTAGCGTAGTCGAACGGTATCGATTTCCAGATCGAATTAACAATGTGAGCCTATTTAAAGTTGTTAATAGGGAATTTATTAGGATGGAGTTTAAATCTGGTAAACCTATAAAAGCCAAATATCGCAATTCAAAAAACATCAAACCTTCTGGAGAAATCTCCTCTATTACTGCTAATAATAGTTTTTTAAATCAACACTCATCAGTTAGCCCTTCTACCTTGCCCGCCTCCAAATCTGTTTCTTAATCCTGCCATAACTGCTTTTTGCTTTGCTTCATAATCTTGTTCGCTTATTAGCACGGCTCGTTTAGGTGCAGTTACGTCTGATGATGCAACGTGTCTGTAATTGATGCTTTTTGCAATTGTAGAAGAGCCGTGGCTAATAATTGCAAGCACAGCTCCTTCCGTCCACATGGCCGGGTTTGGAGAAAAATCGAAGCCTAAATCATCTGTGTACCAAATTGTTGTTTCCTCAACCACGTTCCGTTCTGTCCCCAAAATATCCATTTTTCTGGTAGACTTTACGAGGACTTGTTTGCATTTAAAACCCAAAATTTCTTTCGTTGAATCTGTTTTAAGCACTTCTATTTTTGGTGCTTCAACTGGTTTAATAGCGGATGAATCTTTAGCACCTTTTGCAGGCCCTCTTCCTCCGATGGTCATTGGTTTTAAAGTCAACTTTCCTTGCATATAGTAGGTCGTGTCATTTAAATCAAATACTTCGGTCAATTTTTTATCCGGAAAGGTATAATAATATTCTCTGCTTCCGGCACCACCGCCAAATCGGCTCATCATTCTAGCAAAGCCGCCATTATTTCCACCGCCGTTGCTGTCTTCAGTCTCTTGAACACCCATATAACTGGCTTGTGTAGGTGTAAAAAGTAGCTCAAAGGGCGCTGTACTCTTTGATGGAATTCTAGCCATCATTTCGGGCGGCAACTGTATTCCGTTTCCCGACATTACAGCAGAAGGATCTATGGTTGTTTCAAATTCTATGGCTCCAGAAGTTTTTTTATTTTGGGCATTTGCATCTATCACAAAAAATGCGATGGCAAAAAAAGCGACAATGATTTTTCTCATTTTTATTGGAAATTTTCTGTTTGATAAGAAAACGGGTTATTGGTTTAATTTGTTTTGACCAACTAAGCGATTTTTCCCTCCAATTTTGTAATCTTTTGGATAGCAAACACCACGTTCTATCAGGTAATATTAATTAATATTCCGTACTCTCTAACCATCCATTGGTAAGCACATCCGCAATATGAATGGTTTTTATGGGAATGTTGTTTTTATCGATGTAGCTCTGCAAATGCATTAAACAAGATAAATCGGCAGAAATTATATAATCGGCTTTTTGATCTAAGGCATTGTTTATTTTTTGCTCCGCCATGGCGGAGGATATGGAATCGAACTTTACGGCAAAAGTTCCACCGAAACCGCAGCACATATCTGTATCTACCATTTCTAACATTTCTAGGCCATGCACTTTAGAGAGCAACTGGCGCGGCTCATCTTTAATTTTACACTCTCTTAATGCACTACAAGCATCGTGATAAACGGCTTTCCCCTCTAACTCTGCACCAAAATAATCTTTCTTAGCAATATGGATAAGAAACTCAGAAAGTTCGAAGATATTTCCTTGTAAGCTTCTACAAGTATTGTGGTCTATCGTATTTGTAAAAAGATCATTATAGCCGTTTTTTACCATTCCAACGCAAGAAGAAGATGGGGATACTACATAACCAGGTTCTCTAAAATCATTTAAAAACTTTGCACCAACTTCTTTGGCGTCTTCCCAAAAACCTGCATTATAAGCTGGTTGGCCACAACAGGTCTGTTTTGGATTGTACTGAACATTACATCCAGCTTTCTCTAACAACTTTACGGTGTTAAAAGCGGTATCGGGATACATTTGATCTACAAAACAAGGGATAAATAGGGTTACATTCATCAACAAATTTTTAAAGCCGCTAAATTAGGCATTAGCGATTGCTTTCTTTTCAATTTTCTGTAAGATGATTAAAAAAACCATGCCAATAATAAAAAATATGGCTAGCGCAAAAATAGAATTACGAATATTTTCTGTAATTTCCTCAATGTATGCAAAGCTGAATAAGCCAATAACGATTGCCAATTTTTCAGTTACATCATAGAAGCTAAAAAAAGAAGTCGTATCAGTAGAATCGACTGGTAAAAACTTAGAATAAGTTGATCGAGAAAGCGATTGAATTCCGCCCATTACCAAACCCACCAATGCGGCAAGGGCATAAAATTGATATTCATTTTGAATGTAGTATCCGCCAACGCAAACACCAATCCAAATGACTACGACAAAAATCAATACTTTAACATTTCCCATTTTTGTTGATAGGTAAGACATTAACATGGCACCCGGAATGGCAACTAATTGGATGATCAAGATAATTGCAATCAGTTTTGCGGTTCCAAGTCTCAACGTTTTTTCTGCAAAACCAGCTGCCGCCAACATAATCGTTTGCACGCCCATAGAATAGAAAAAGAAAGACGTTAAGAAGTATTTTAGTCGCCGCATTCGTTTTAACTTTTGCCAGACTTTAGCCAATTCCCTAAAACCTTCGCCAATTATGTTTTTACCGCTTACATAGGATTTTTTCTCTGATGGGAGATTAGCAAAAGGTATTTGTGCGAACCCAATCCACCAAATGCCTACCAACAGAAATGATATTCTTGCAGGCAAAGACGCATCCGTTATTCCAAACAACTCTGGCTTAAGTACAAATAGAAAACAAATAAGTTGTAAAAGTACCGAACCAATATACCCATACGAGAATCCTTGAGCACTTACCCTATCTTGTTGGTCTTCTGTGGCAATTTGGGGCAGATAAGAATTATTGAAAAGCACGCCGCCGATGTATCCCATTGCTGCAAGCATAAAACATATAATTCCAGTCTCAAGTGTATCTAGTTTGAAAAAAAACAAACCCGCGCAAGCAATACCGCCCATGTAGGTAAAGAATTTCATAAAGAATTTTTTGTTCCCACGATTGTCTGCAATAGAGCTTAAAACAGGCAGTGCGATAACCATTATCAAATAGGCAAAACTTAGGGCATAGTTGCTTAAGGCAGTATTTGTAAAAGAATGACCGAAAAAAGAAACCTTATCGCCAAATTCTTTTGTAGTGGTAATAATGGTATAATAGGCAGGAAAAATAGTAGAGGTTATGACTAGGTTATAAGCAGAGTTTGCCCAATCGAAGAAAGCCCATGAGCGGATTGTTTTCTTATTATTTTTTTCTATCATGTACGTTTTAGTTGGTTTTACGCGCTATACCGTCTAGCGAAGAAACTTAACAGGACTCTTTCACCTGCTAAATATAATATTTTTTACCGTCGCTTTTAACTTTGCCCGCATCCATCAGTTCGCGCAGAATTTTAATTTTTTCTTTTTCGGTACCCACTTTAATGCTCGATAAAAGTTCGGGAAGTGTAGCACTTACAATTTGCAGATGCTGAACCAGTTCGAAAACTATATTATCGCTCGTTTCGACATCAAATGCGGCGCGTTTTTCTGCAAGACAAACATCACAAACGCCGCATTTCTTTGCAGACTCATCATCAAAGTAACGAAGCAACTGAATGTTTCTACAAACATTGGTACAGGCATAATTAATTACTGCTTCAATTTGTTTCTGGATTATTTCTTTCCTCAGCTGCAGATATTTCACATCTAAATCGAAATGCTGCACATCTCGTCTCGGTCGTAGAAATTGCAACTGTGGCTGGTCTGTTTGAGGCAGGTAAGAAAGCACTTCTTGCTGTTGCAGCTTATTTAACATATTTACCACGTCGTTAAAAGAAATTTTTGTACGCTGTGCAAGGTCGCTTTCTTTAATTTTAACATACCCATCAAAAGCGCCTCCATAAGACCTTAAAATAGTTTTAATCAGCGTATCATAACCTTTGTTCTCAATCTGAAATCTATAAACATCCTCATGTGCAATGGTAAACATCACTCTGGATGATAATAAAACGCTTTCAGAAAGGGTGATGTACCCATCGTGTTCTAGAAATTTTAAGGCTGTGATTGTTCTCAAGACACTAAGGTTAAATTTTTTGCAAAAATCGGCTAGATCGAACATTAGGCTAAGCATTTCTCCGGCGCCGACGGCAAGCTGAAAGTAATTGCCTAAATACTGATAGGTTTGTCGAACGTCGTCGGCGGATGGGAAGTTACTCAGGTAGCGCGCATTTAAACTAATGATGTCGCTCCGATTTGCCAACAGGACTGCATAGGCTTTGCGCTCATCCCTACCTGCTCTACCTGCCTCTTGATAATACGCTTCTAAACTTTCGGGCAAATCTAAATGTACTACAAACCTAACATTCGCTTTGTCTATACCCATTCCAAAAGCATTGGTGGCTACCATAATTCTACATCTATTGCTTTTCCAATCTTCTTGTTTTTTAAACCTTAGCTCTCTTTCTAAACCGGCATTGTAGAAATCGGCTTTGATGTAATTCCTATTTAAAAAATTTGCTACTTCTGCTGTTTCTCGCCTATTTCGCACGTAAACTAAGCCAGTACCTGCTACGTTTTTGCAAACTTCCAATAATTTTTGATACTTGTCTTCTTGATCGAATACAGAGTAACTTAAATTTTCTCTAGCGAAACTTTTAACAAAAATATTTGGGTTTCTTAACGTTAACTTTTCACAAATATCGATACGCACTCTATTTGTCGCCGTTGCTGTTAAAGCTAAAATAGGAACCTCGGGATGGATTTCCCTTAATTTCGACAGCGTCAAATAAGGTGGTCGAAAATCGTAACCCCATTGAGAAATACAATGCGCTTCATCTATCGCAAACAGGTTAACAGTCATGTACGAAATTCGGGTTTTGACCAACTCCGATAGCAGCCTTTCTGGAGATAAATAAAGAAACTTGATGTCGCCGTAAATACAATTATCTAGCAAGATGTCTATTTCTCTTTTACCCATTCCCGCATAAATCGCAATAGCATTGATGCCTTTGGAAGACAAATTTTCTACTTGATCCTTCATTAAAGCAATTAGGGGCGAGACGACAATACATATACCCTTCATGGCCATTGCTGGCACTTGGAAACAGACAGATTTACCACCGCCGGTAGGCAAAAGCGCGAGCGCATCGTTCCCAGCCAATACAGCAGAAATAATTTCCTCTTGGAGCGGCCTAAACGAAGAATGCCCCCAATACTTTTGTAAAATATCTGCTGTTGTCATAAATCAACGATATCAAAATTATAAAAAAACGCTTGATATTGTTAAATTGCGCGTTAATTTTTAAAATCCTAGAATGAAAAAAATCTACTTCCTTTTTGTTATGCTCTTCGTTTCATTTGGTGTTACCGCACAAGATAAAAAATGGGATGTAGAAAAATACTTAGGCCCTACAAAAAACTTTAGTATTACAACCGACGAAGGCACATGGATGAATTTAGATGTGAGTCCTGACGGCAAAGAAATTGCGTTTGATTTGCTGGGTGATATTTATGTGATGCCTATTTCTGGGGGTAATGCAAAGCTACTTAGCGGCGGCATTGCTTGGGACATCCAACCTCGTTTTAGTCCGGATGGAAAATTTATTTCTTACACCAGCGATAAATCGGGAGGGGATAACATTTGGATCATGAATAGAGATGGTTCAGGAAAAAAACAGATAACCAAGGAAACTTTTAGGTTGTTAAACAATGCCACTTGGATGCCAAATAGCAATTACTTAGTGGCAAGAAAACACTACACGGGATCGAGAAGTTTGGGTGCTGGCGAAATGTGGATGTATAGCCTAAACGGTGGCGATGGGATCCAGTTGACTAAAAGAAAAAACGATCAACAAGATGCTGGCGAACCAAATATCTCACCAGATGGTAAATATCTCTATTTTAGTGAAGACGCAACACAGGGGCCAAATTTTGAATACAATAAAGATCCAAACAAAACCATTTATGTCATTCGCCAATTAGATTTGAAAACGGGTGAACTTAACAATTTTATTGACGAACAAGGCGGTTCGGCAAGGCCACAAGTATCGCCAGACGGCACTTTAATTGCTTTCATAAAGCGTGTTAGATTAAAATCTGTGCTATTTGTGCAGAATATAAAAACTGGCGAGGAGTGGCCTGTATATGACGAATTGTCTCACGATCAGCAGGAAACTTGGGCCATTTTTGGGGTATATCCTAATTTTGCATGGATGCCGGACAGCAAATCTGTGGTGTTTTATGCAAAAGGAAAAATTAAAAAAGCCGATGTAAACAGCTTACAGAGCGAAGAGATCCCATTTCAGGTGTCAAGTAATCAAACAGTGCAAGCCTCTCTACATTTCGATCAAAAAGTATTTACTAAAGATGTTCAGGCAAAAATGCTCCGTCAACTCACTACATCACCTGATGGTAAAATGATTGTATTTAATGCCATGGGTTTTCTTTACAAGCAGGACATGCCGGATGGAAGTCCACAGAGGTTAACAAGTGGTTTAGATTGGGAATTTGAACCTAGTTTTAGCAATGATGGAAACTTTCTTGTGTTTACCACCTGGAATGATGAATTAAGGGGATCTGTTAAGAAAATTGAACTGAAGACTGGTACAATAACCACCATTAGCGATGAAAGAGGATTCTACTACTCTCCACAATTTTCTAACAAGGGCGATAAAGTGGTTTTTAGGAAAGGAAGCGGCAATGATGTATTGGGATATAACTTTGGAAGAGGGACAGGCATCTACATGGCATCTGCAAACGGTGGCCCGAAAACACTAATTAGCGAAAGCGGCATCAGGCCCCAATTTAATAAGGACGACAGTCGAATATTTTTTCAGAGCAATCAAGATGGGAAGAAGACATTAAATAGCATTGATCTTTCTGGTGCCAACGAACGTACCTTGTTTACCTCCAAATATGCAAACCAGTTTGTAATAAGTCCCGATAATAATTGGCTCGCTTTTAATGAATTATTTAACGTATACATCACACCAATGGTGGTTACCGGAACCGCACAAGACGCTTCGGCAGACAATAAATCAATTCCCGTAGTAAAAGTAACTACTGACGGGGGAACCTACATCCACTGGAGTGCGGACAGCAAAAACCTACATTGGACTTTGGGTTCGAGGTATTTCACTATAGATGCAAAAAATGCTTTTAATTTTGATGGCGGAGGCCAAAAATCTGAATCAGTTTCTGTAGAAATAAGCTTGGCGGTTCCCACAGATGTACCGGTAGGCAAAATTGCTTTGAAGGGCGCCAGAATCATTACCATGAAGGGTGATGAGGTAATTGAAAATGGAACAATTTTGGTTGAGGCCAATAAGATTGTTGCGGTTGGAAAGGCAGATGCAGTAACCATTCCAGAAGATGCAAAGGTAATTGATGTAAGTGGAAAAACCATTATGCCAGGCATAGTAGACGTTCATGCACATTTAAGAACAAGTCCAGATGGTATAACTCCGCAAACGGATTGGAGTTATTTGGCAAATCTTGCTTTTGGGGTAACCACTTCCCATGACCCATCTAGCAATACGGAAATGGTTTTTAGTCAGAGTGAGATGCTTAAAGCAGGGCGTTTATTGGGGCCGAGAGTTTATTCTACAGGTTCTATTTTATATGGTGCCGATGGCGATTTTAAGGTCGTAATCAATAGTTTAGATGATGCATTAGCAAATTTGCGAAGGTTAAAGGCTGTTGGTGCGTTTTCGGTAAAATCGTACAATCAGCCAAGAAGAGATCAGAGGCAACAAATTTTGGAAGCCGCACGCCAGTTAAAAATGGAAGTTGTTCCAGAAGGTGGATCTACGTTTTTTACCAACATGAACATGATAGCGGATGGCCACACAGGTATCGAACATGCCATACCGGTAACACCGATTTACAAAGATGTGGTAAGTTTCTGGAACAACACAAAGGTTGCCTACACGCCTACTTTAATTGTGGCTTATGGAGGTCAATGGGGCGAAAATTATTGGTATGATAGAACCAATGTGTGGGAAAATGAAAGATTGCTTTCTTTTACGCCCAGATCTATTATAGATGCGCGTTCGAGACGTCGAACTACCTCAGAATATGGCGATTATCACCACATAGATGTATCAAAAGCAGTAAAGAAAATTGCCGATGGAGGAACGAAAATAAATTTGGGCGCGCATGGACAGCTGCAAGGCCTTGGCGCACATTGGGAACTTTGGATGTTGGTGCAGGGAGGTATGAGCCCTTTGGAAGCAATCAGATCCGCAACACTAAATGGCGCCAGTTACTTGGGAATGGATAAGGAAATCGGTTCTTTGGAAACAGGTAAGTTGGCAGATCTTGTGATCATGGATGCAAATCCACTTAGCGACATCAGAAATTCTGAGAAAATCAAATATGTAATGATTAATGGCCGCCTATACGACAGCTTGACCATGAATGAAGTTGCTCCTGTGGAAAAATTACGTGGAAAACTTTGGTTTGAAAATTTAAGAGGAAACGGTTTTGTAATCCCCGGCACAAATACAGAAACATGGACATATACCGTTCCTGAGTGCGACTAGAATTTAAGAACTAGTTTTATTTTTGACAATAGCAAAAAACAATATGAACATAGAAATAAGAAAACTTACGCTTGAAGATTATGCCGATTTAAGAGAATCCATGCTACAAGCATATGATACCTTAGGTGGACAAGTTTGGAGCAAAAATAACATAGCAAAATTATTAAAAATATTTCCGGATGGACAGCTTTGCATCGCTGTAGATGATAAAGTAGTCGCATGCGCGCTTACCATTATTGTAGATTATGATGAATTCGGAGACAGGCATACCTATAAACTAATCACAGGCGATTTTTCTTTTTCTACGCACAATTCCACCGGGGATACCTTGTACGGGATAGAGATTTTTGTTCATCCAGAGTTTCGCGGATTAAGACTTGGCAGAAGGTTATACGAAGCTAGAAAAGAACTTTGTGAAACGCTAAATCTTAAAAGCATTATTGCTGGCGGCCGCATCCCCGGATATCACCAACATGCTGAAACGTTAACGCCCCGACAATACATAGATAAAGTTAAGTCTAAGGAGTTTTACGATCCAACCCTGACTTTTCAACTGTCAAATGATTTTCATGTGCGTAAGGTGCTTAAAAATTACCTCCCGGGAGATCATGAATCTAAGGAGTTTGCCACACTAATTGAGTGGAATAATATTTATTACCAAGGAATTGACGCATCTGCACGTTCTGCGGCAAATATTAGATTGGGCTTGGTGCAGTGGCAAATGCGCTTATTTCCAGACATGGAAACCTTTTATGAGCAGGTAGAGTTTTTCGTAGATGCCGTGAGCGGGTACCAGTCGGATTTTATTCTTTTTCCAGAATTGTTCAACACGCCACTTCTACAGCCTTATAACCATTTACCCGAAATTGAGGCCATGCGGAAACTCGCGGAAAAAACACAGGAGATTGTAGATAAAATGCATGAATACGCACTTAGCTACAATGTAAATATTATTTCTGGCAGTATGCCGCTGCTGCGAGACGGTAAGCTATATAACGCTACTTACTTATGCCATAGAACTGGCAAAATAGATGAGTATTGTAAAATTCACATCACTCCGAATGAACGAAAATATTATGGCATGGTAGGCGGCGATAAAGTGCAAGTTTTCGATACAGATTGCGGTAAAGTTGGTATTTTGATTTGTTATGATGTAGAGTTTCCCGAACTTAGCAGGATCTATGCAGATCAAGGGATGCAAATTCTATTTGTTCCCTTTCTCACTGATACGCAGAATGGATACACAAGAGTAAGACATTGCGCCCAGGCGAGAGCAATTGAAAATGAATGTTATGTAGCGATTGCTGGCTGTGTAGGCAATTTACCGAAGGTGAATAATATGGACATTCAATTTGCGCAATCTGCTGTTTTTACACCTTCAGACTTTGCATTTCCAACGAACGCAGTGAAAGCAGAAACCACGCCCAATACGGAAATGATGCTTGTAGTAGATGTAGATTTACATTTATTAGACGAGCTTCATCACTATGGCACAGTAAAACTTTTAAAAGACAGACGGACAGATCTTTATGAGGTTAGGCTACTTAAATAGTTGGGCCTGTAACAGTTCAGTATATAAAACAGAACGATTATAATGTTGCAAAAAAAGACCTCAAAGAAACGTTTGTTATTTCTTTGAGGTCTTTCTATCATTTTCTTTCTTTAAAACTAACGCATTTATTTTCTGATCAAGAACCAGAAAATTAATAAGGCTATTACCAAGATTGGAAGAATCCACATTAAGGCCTTACTTGCTCCGTTTTTATCTTTTTCTGTTACAGCTGGTTCTCCCGGCCCTGGATCGTGTTTATGATCTTCATAACTTGTCTCTATCGGTTTGGAAGGCTCTTGTCCTTCTGTGTGTGCAGGATCTATATTTTCCATTTGCTTAGGTTTTAGAAAAATTGTGGCCTAAAATACTATTTTAAGCATCTCATATAAAAGTTTGTGTTCTGTTAAGTAACAAGGGATGCCTTTAAAATGTTTTGGTTTTTAGCCCTATCTTTGTTGGCGATGCACAGCCAATTAAAAAAAAATAGTGTTTTTATTAAAGAGGAAGCCTTGAAACTTGGTTTTCTTCAATGTGGCATTGCGAAAGCTGGCTTTTTAGAGGAAGAGGCGCCAAGATTGGAGAAATGGCTTAAAAATGGCAGTCATGGCAAAATGAGCTATATGGAGAATTATTTCGATAAGCGATTAGATCCACGTTTATTGGTTGATGATGCGAAGTCTGTAATTTCTTTGGCGCTAAACTATTATCCTAAAGAGGTACAAAAGGATTTATCTGCCCCTAAGATTTCTAAATATGCGTATGGAGAAGATTACCATTATGTAATAAAAGATAAACTTAAAAGCTTGCTTAAGTTTATTCAGGAAGAGATTGGCGACGTTGGCGGTAGAGCTTTCGTGGATTCCGCTCCTGTTTTAGATAGGGCCTGGGCAAAAAAAGCAGGTATTGGCTGGGTTGGTAAAAATGCTAATATCATCAGCAAACAAAGCGGATCATTTTTCTTTCTAGCAGAGCTAATTATCGATTTAGAATTGGATTATGATGAACCGTTTCAAATTGATTATTGCGGCACTTGTACAAAATGTATAGATGCCTGCCCAACAGATGCAATTATTTCGCCGCAAACGATAGACAGCACAAAGTGCATTTCGTACTTAACTATAGAGTTGAGAGATCAAATTCCAACAGGATTTAAAGGACAAATGGAAAACTGGGCTTTCGGTTGTGACATATGTCAGGATGTTTGTCCATGGAACCGATTTTCAAAACCGCACAATGAGGAGGAATTTATGCCAAAAAACGGTCTGTTAGAACTGTCGGCCAGAGATCTTACAGAAATTTCTGATGAGGTTTTTAAAAAGGTGTTTAAAAATTCCGCAGTGAAACGTACAAAATTTGCTGGTTTAAGACGAAATTTAGATTTTTTAAAAAAGCAGTAAGTTTTAGTCTATCTCCATTATTTACAGGTAAAAAGAGATTACTAACTAGAAAAGGCATTAATATCTAGTTATGAAACCTTTTGTTCCACTCAAAGCGATAATTCTTCGATTTGAATCGACCACACTTCGAAACAGAACTCAGCTAAGTTTTGAATTCACTACCTCCCGTCACTAATCACTTATCAATGAGTTTTCTTTATTTTGGTAAACGGCATCTCCACTAGTTTATTGGGTTCATCGAAGGAAACTGTTTTTGCCACATGTTAAAGTATCTTCCTTTTTTATTTATCAACAGGTGATGTGAACCTTCTTCAATTAGTTTTCCATTGTGCAATACTGCAATTTTATCCGCACTCATAATCGTACTTAATCTATGCGCTATTACAATAATGGTTTTGCCTTGTGCTCTCAATAAAGCAATTGCATTTTGCACGTGTTGTTCAGATTCCGAATCAAGTGACGAGGTAGCCTCATCTAAAATTAATATTTCTGGATTGCGATAGAGCGCACGAGCGATAGCTATTCTCTGGCGCTGTCCTCCTGAAAGATTGGTACCGTTCTCCCCTAAAAAGGTATTGAAGCCATTGGGCAAACGTTCAATAAAGCTGGTTATCTCGAGTTCCCGACAAATCTTCATTACTTGTTTCATATCTGGCGAAAGATCACCCACCGCAATATTTTCTATAATATTGCCTGCAAAAAGGTGAACATCTTGCGGCACCACTCCTACCACTGAACGTAGGCTTTCATTTGTGATGTATTTGATGTCGTAGTCACCAATAAAAATAAAACCCGATTGCAGTTGGTAGATATTCTGCATCAAAGATAGCAGGGTAGTTTTTCCAGACCCGCTTTCTCCGACTATCGCGGTAATTTCACCCTTTGGAATATTCAGATCAAGTCCCTCAAAAACAGTGGCTCTCGTACCATATCTAAAATGTACATCCTTAAACACAATATTCCCGACCATGTCTGGATCAAGCGCTATCCGATTCTCATTTGGCTCTTGCTCCATATCCATAATTTCAAAAAGTCTGTCGGCTGCGATCCTGGCATCTTGCCAAGTCTTATTCATTCCTATCAAACCTGCCATCGGGCTCATAAAATAACCTATTATAGAATAAAACGAAAGCAACTCGCCCGGAGTAATAATTTTATCCATTACAAACATAGAACCTGCCCATAATAGAATTACGGTGAAAATACTGGAAACAAATGTACTAAAGTTGCCAATCCACAGACCATTAGTAGCTGATTTGTAGACCGTCTTAAGCATGTTGATGAAGCGCGTTTCGGTTTTAAAATTTGCGAAATCTTCCAAACCGAAACGTTTAATGGTAGGAATGGCATTTACAGATTCAACAAGTTGAGTTTGCAGATCTGCAGCCCTTTCCATAAGCCTACGTTGTGTGGTCTTATTTACCCGATCGGAAAATTTATAAATAAGGGCAAACAACGGAACAATAATCAGCATGATAAGCGCCAGTTTCCAATAGTAGGTAAACATAAGCGCAAAGGAAAATATAAGAATAAACATGTTTACGGCAAACATCACCAACACTTCGTTGATGAACGATCGAATTTTAACAGCATCATTAATCCGCGAAATTATTTCGCCAACGCGCATATTGTCAAAAAACTGCTGGGGCAGCCGAAGTAAGTGTTTATAATATCCTAGAATTAGGCGAGCATCAATCTGCTGACCGGTTTTGAGGGTAATTAAGGTCCGTGCATGATTAATAAATATTTGCAGAAAAATAACAACAACCATTCCTATACCCATGAGGTTTAGTAAGTTGGCGTTTGCTTCTGGAAGCACATTATCAATTATTTTTTGGAGAAATATAGCAGTTGATAATCCTAGGATTGTATAAACAATAGCCCCTAGCAATACCTGCAATAACATCGATTTGTGCGGTTTAAGGAGATAAACGAAGCGCTTTTCAACTGAAATCTTTTTTTCACCTGCAACAAAGCTATCATTGGGAGCTATAAGTACCAGAACACCGGTCCAAATTTCCTTAAATTCATCGTGCGTCACCTTACGAAGATGCCCATAACTGGGATCCATGATTTCAATGTAGGCATCCGTTACACCGTATATGACAACATAATGGTGCAGTTGCTTATTTATAATTACATGTGCAATGGTCGGTACGGGTATCTCAAATAGGTTTTCGAAAGCACCCTTCACCCCTCTCGCAGAAAAGCCAATTTTTGCAGAGGCTTCTATAATACCTAATACGTTTGTGCCCTTTTTATCAGTTGATGCGTATTGACGAATGAGGGCGATAGGCATATTTAATTTGTAATAAGCCGCTACAGATGCAAGGCAGGCAGCCCCACAGTCCATAATATCATGTTGCATAACCTGAATGCGCTTGCGCATCCGCTTATTTATCTTTATCGCTTGCCATTTTTTAATGAAGGGCAACTTTTCAATTCGCTTAAGAATTATTTTACAGTAGCTTTCTGCTTTGGTAACGATATGATCGAAACTTGCCATATATTAGGTTTGTTTGGTAGATTTATTTGGTAACTGCCCCGGATTTAACCAATTGTCCGCCTTATCATACAATAACTGAAAGAGAGTTCGGCGCGTTACAAAAAAGTTCGCTTGCAAGGTCATGCCGTTTTTTACCTTACCTACATAGCCATTTTTCAACTTCAAATAATTTTGATCGAGTTTGCACCGAATCTTGAAATAGGGCTGTTGACCATCTTTTGTAAAAATATCGTTCGATATTGTCAACACTTCACCGGTAAGAAGTCCCCATTGGTTGTAATTAAAGGCATCCACCTGAAAATTTACTTTGTTGCGAAGTCTAATAAGACCAACATCTCTAGGCAATACATATACTTCTCCTATCATTCCTGTTTCAGGCGAAATTTCAGCGATCAGCTCATTTGCGGCAATGACGCTTCCGGGTTGGATGCCTTGTAAATTCTGTATCGTACCGCTTACGGGTGCCCGCAAAGTATATAGGTCTTTTTGCTGATTAATAGATTCGCCCTGCGATTTTAGATTTAGCATCTGTGTTTTGAGTTCATTCAAGGCAGCCTCCCATTGAGCGGCTTGGCTATCATAAATTAATTGCAAGGCACTTCTTGCATTTTGATAAGTTAAGTGCACAGCGTCATACTCCGAAGCTGAAACTACTTTATTTTTGTACAAAAAGCGGTAACGTTCTTCATCCTTATTGGCAGCAGCCAACCTATTTGTCGCGTCACGTGCTTTTTGCTGTAGAAGTACAAACTGTTGCCCATACAATGCAGAAGCCAAATTTGGCCTGCCTTTCCAATTCTTATTCCTAACAATCGCTACCAATAATTTAAGATCGGTCAATTGTGCTTCAAACTCACGTTGTTGTAAACGGGCAGACAAATCTTGTTGATTGATGGCTGCCGACCTAAGCCTGACCAAAATCTGTCCCTTCGTAATGTGCTGGTTTTCCTTTATAAATATCGAATCGACCGTTGCAGATACCAAGGATTTAATTTCGTTGTGTTCGGTAGAAGATTTAATGGTGCCGAGCGCTTTTACATTAATATTTACCTTAATAAAAAACATGGAAAATAGGGCTACTAGTACGGAGCCAACCACAAGGAGATAAACTGTATTCGTTTGAGGGTTATATTTCTTAAAATGATATTCTGCAGTTAATGACAGAAATTCTGCAGGGAATATCTTATCGTCATTGTTGTCCATTCAGTGATTTGTAATCTTTGAGCATTTATAATTAGACTAGAGGTATTTGCAAGAAATAAACGAGTTAGCGCACAATTCCTATTAACATTTCCTTAGCGGAAGAGATATTTAATTCCCTCTCAATGCGCAGATTTAGATCGATTTTCTCTCCTGCCGATATTTTTGAACTTCTAAATCGGTAAAAACGATGCATTATTATTGCTGCTTAAAGAAACGAACAGCGCTTGCGTAGCACTCTATCTCTCATAAACATCTATTGCTAAATGATTTAAGGCAATTATTGTCATTTGGAAATTGACGCTATCTTGTGTTAAAATAACAAGGGGATAGCATAACCATCCCCTTGTACATTTTACTTTCGTACAGACAGCAAAAACTGCCACTACGATATTCCTAGTTAGAATTTGAACTTCGGCCGAACATGCCACCGAAACCTGAACTGATTCCATTTCCTAATGAAAAAGAGCTAGAGCTGTTGCGGTTGCGATTTTGGTTTGAACTCTGATAAGAGAACAAGCTGGTGATGTCAAACGATCCAAAAAAACCACTTTCACTTGATGATGAATTATTTCCACCGTTCACTTCTTGTAATTCAACACTGTTTAGTTCTTGCATTTTCATAATTATTATGGTTTTATTTTGCTTACTCTATTAAAGGTTTTCAGCGTTCCCTTTCAATATATATGACTAATAAACGTGATTAATCATCACCCAGTTTTCTCTTCAAGTGGATACCAAACAACTTGAAAGAATACATTATAACCCAAAAGAGTAGATTAAAAATATCAATTATTTATCCACCTATCTGCGGCGCTTAACAAAACCAGATCATTTTTTATTTCGTTTATAAAGCTTATAACCAAACTATGAAACAAATTAGCGACTCGAAAACCAAAGAACTAATATCGAACATCAGAAAAATTAGAGAGTATAGAAATTACACACAGGATTACCTTGCCAGCAAACTTAGCATCTCACAAAATGCCTACAGTAAAATTGAACTAGGTTATAGCAACATTACGCTAAACCGTCTTTTCGAGATTACTCAAATATTAGAAGTCGATCTAGTAGATTTTATTTGCTCAGATGGTGAGGAAATGATCCAACTTAAAAATCGAAATGAAGAGTTTAAACCTACCGATATTTTGTTTTGAAACTAATGCATAGCTAAGCTGCTCAAATCTTGTTAACATTCAAATCTTTGTTTCAGTTGCTATTTTGTCCATATTCGGATTAAATATTCAAAAATGATTAGTTTTGCAGAAAATCGATCATCGACATGAATACAGGATTATCAGAACAAGAAATAATACGTAGAGATTCTTTAAAACAACTTCGCGAATTAGGCATAAACCCCTACCCTGCAGAACTTTTTGAAGTAGATACTTTTGCAACAGACATCCACGCAAACTATGAGCAGAATAAAATTGCTTATCAAAGTGTTAAAATGGCTGGCAGGATAATGTCGCGTCGTATTATGGGCAATGCTTCTTTTGCAGAAATTCAGGATTCTTCTGGTAGAATGCAGCTGTATCTAAAACGAGATGATCTCTGTGTTGGAGAAGATAAAACGCTGTACAATATTGTATTTAAAAAGCTATTAGATCTTGGAGATTTCATCGGCATAACCGGTTACGTTTTCACCACGCAAACAGGAGAAATATCGGTTCACGTTACGTCCTTAACTGTTTTGGCAAAGGCGTTGAAGCCTTTACCTGTAGTTAAGAGAGATGAAGATGGTAAAATTTACGATGGATTTACAGATCCAGAAATGCGTTACAGAATGCGTTATGTAGATTTAACTGTCAACCCAGATTTTAAGGAGATTTTCATCAAACGTAGCAAGGTTATAAATACCATGCGAAACTATTTCGATAGTAAGGGTTGGATGGAAGTAGAAACGCCTATTCTGCAGCCCATTCATGGTGGAGCAGCAGCAAGACCCTTTGCAACGCATCACAATACTTTAGATATGCCGTTATTTTTGCGGATCGCAAACGAATTATATCTAAAACGATTAATTGTTGCAGGCTTTGACGGTGTTTATGAGTTTGGAAAAATGTTCCGTAATGAAGGAATGGATAGAACGCATAATCCAGAATATACCGCAATGGAAATTTACGTTGCTTATAAAGATTATATCTGGATGATGGCCATGGTAGAGGAATGTTTAGAAAAAGTAGCTATCGCAACCAATGGAACTGCAATGGTTAAGGTAGGAGAAAACGAAATAAATTTCGCAGGACCCTACGAAAAGTTAACCATGTATCAATCTATTGAAAAATATACCGGAATAAACGTCTCTAAAATGACCGAAGAGGAATTGCTAAAGATCTGCAAGGATCTTAACATCGAGACGAACCCAACCATGGGACGAGGAAAATTAATAGATGAGATTTTCAGCGAAAAGGTTGAGGCAAACTTAATCCAACCCACTTATATAACCGACTATCCGGTAGAGATGACGCCCTTAGCTAAGATGCATCGCACAGAAGAAGGATTGGTAGAACGCTTCGAACTTTTTGTAAATGGAAAAGAAATTGCCAACGCGTATTCGGAACTAAATGATCCGATTGACCAAAAAGAAAGGCTTGTTGGACAATTAAAACTAGCCGACAGAGGCGACGATGAAGCTATGGCCATGGATGAAGACTTTTTGAGAGCATTAGAATACGGTATGCCGCCAACTTCTGGTTTGGGAGTTGGAATAGATCGGTTGGTAATGTTAATGACCAACCAAAGTACCATTCAAGAAGTGTTATTCTTTCCTCAAATGCGGCCTGAGAAGAAAGCGAAGGTTACGACTGATGCAGATTTTGTGGCAATTGGCGTTTCTGCAGAATGGGTGCAAGTGCTTCGCAAAATGAACATTAATACGATAGATGAGTTAAAAGCTGCAAACCCCAATAAGGTTTTCAATGATTTAGGAGGAATGCGCAAAAAGTTAAAGCTAGAGATTACATTGCCATCTAAAGAAGATGTAATGAATTGGTTTTCTTAACATAACCATAACAAAAACTTAAAAGGCTTGGCGATTAAATTTGCCAAGCCTTTTCTATTTTTACTGAAAATAAATTTTGTTAATATGGAAACTTCCTATTTAGAAATAACCGATAAAGAATATTGTATTAAATTAAATAAAGATTCCTTCGATCTGTCGCTGGTGCGGAATCTAATTAAAAGAATACAGGCTGAAAGCTTTTTTTCCAACAAAAAACAGTCTTCTGAGGACCATTCCTTTAAGAGCAATAGAAGAGAAGATGTAGAGGGGTACGATTATTTGGAAGATAAATAATCCAAATTAAATCATTTACTTCTACAAATCCAAATCTCCTTCAACGCTATCATCCATGGTTTTACCGGTAACTACTGAAGCGGCCATTTTTAAAAATGCAATCGCATTGCCATGCTTATTGTCCCAATAATATCCTTCTGAAGGCACAACTTTAATCAATGAGATACTTGGATCGTCTTTCCCCCCTTGAAACCAAGTTTTAATTATCGGGCTCCAGAGCTCATCAATCTTTGCCTGATCTCTGCTAATTTCTGCTATTCCGTAAATGTTTACGAAACCAGAATGTGCGGAGGCCTGAAACATTAAATTGGTAAATGGATCTGCAGCAATCTCTTGATTTTTGTGGCTTTCCTTCATGCTCATAAACCAAATATTCCCTTCATCATCTACTTGTTGGATGGCCATCGGGCGCACTGAAATCGGAATTCCTGTTTTAATGTTGGTACAGAAGAAACAGCTTTCCGCTTTTTCGGCCAGTTCTCTAAGCTTTTCTACAGCTTCTTTACCTCCTAAATCCTTAATATTTTCTTCTTGAGTATTGTTACTACTTCCTTCTTGTGACGTTTCCATAATGCTATCTTTGTTTTTGTGAATCGGTAGAAAGACACTTCTAAACAAGTTTGGTTTTTAGCTTTTGTAGAAAACAAAAAAATCTAGTAGAAATACGTTATTCGAACACCCTCAGTCGCATTCGCCTCATGTAGTGTCGAATGTCTAACACAACTGCTGCCAAAAAGTAAAATAAGATTGGAAAACCAACCGCCAGAAAAGAAGAATAAATAAAAAACAAACGCACTTTTGCGGTGCTCATATCGAACTTATTTGCTAGATAAGTGGAAACGCCAAAACTTTGCTTTTCGAAATAGGTGATTGTTTTTTGAAACATATTATGCCTGCTTTAAAATTTTAATTCCGATACCACAAAATAAGCATTTTTTTTGATCACAATAAGCCTTTTTTAATTGAATGGCGCCTTGCGATGCAAAAGCGTGTTCTAGTTGCACACCTGCACTCTTAAATGACGCAGTAATTGCGTTAATCTCTGCCGGGAGTTGTTCTAATAGTTTAATTGCCCGATGTACGTAACCATCTGTGCCAGTGTGCTTGCCATAAGCAAACAAAAAAAGTGCCACTGTATTTAATAAAATATTATCGATCGAAGCGCGACCCATTTGAGCGCCCACTGCAGGCGTTTCTTTCTTAAAATGGTAATGTGTTTTCCAATATGGATTTAAAGGCAAATTTTCAAAAAGCGCCCGCAACTCCGTCGGGCTTTTAATGTTCAAAATTTTAGAAAAAAGATGATTTTCTTTAAGAATTAGCGCTGCAAATTGCGCCAACCGAACCGTAGGAAAATTCTGTGGGCGCATCCTCATAAACTTCCAGATACTCGGGCTTAAAGCCTGCAACGCATACTTTTTTTTTAGAAATTCAAATTCAGTTTTTAAATCCTTTGGATACTGCTCTAAATAATTATCGTTTAAAAATCCTGCTACGCCAAAAACTAACGCCTCTACCTGCAGCGCATTTTCTTTGTGTTTGGCATAAATTTGTTGTGGTAAAGCCTTTGCAAATAGCTCGAAAGGAAGCGCGTTTACTTTAAATCCAAAGTTTGCAGCTAGCATGTGGTAAAAGGCTTCATCCCAATTTCCTTTTAGTTGCTCAAGCGATTTACCTAATAAATCTGCCTTTTGCTCGAACCGCTCTATCAGGGTGCGCGATAAAAAAGCATCCACAATAAATTTGTCAATTGATCCTATTTGAGCCGAACAGGGAAAAGCATTTAAATTTAAACACAAATCTGCATATCGTTCTATTAAATCAATTGCTATTCGATTTTTAAGCTTCAAAACCGGTATTAATGTTCCATCTTTTCGGGTAATGTCAGCATCGTGTTCAAAAACAACGTGCAAAATGACAGTATCATAAGCAGGATCTACTTGGTGGTTGTGTCTCAACCAATCAGAAGATTTTAGATGGATTTCTACATCGCCAACCAAAATTGTGTCCTCGATCTTAATTTTTGCCTGACTAAAATCTGGTCCGGCATGTTGGTTGAGCAAACCGACGTGTAAGATAGAAAAAGGGGTTCCGTCAACACATTGTAAATTGCAAAAATCAAAAGACTTAAAGCGCCAAACATAGTGTAAAAACTCTTCCGGAAAACCCATTTTTGAAGATAAGGTTTATTTATTGATAATTAAGCAGTTGGAGGCCTAATGAAGTTTTAGATTTAGGCATGCAAAAATTTATAACTGTTTTTAGAGGATTATTATTTCCCTTCAGCAAGCACGTTTTTCACGCTTTTAGCGGTGTTGCTTTTTTCTTATAATTGGTAATTATTACGCCAGCCACAATAAGTACCGTCGCGACAACAAGATCTAAGCTCACCTTTTCATTCAGTATAAGCCAACCCAGAAAAATGGCAATAACGGTATTAAAATAGGTCAGTATAGAAACATCCGATGCAGAAACCCGCTTGAGCGCGTAATGGTAGCAAAAATAGCCTAGTACAGAACCAAATACGGCTAAATAACAAATTGCCAATAGACTTTCATGCGCCCAATTGGAAACGTTTACCTTACCGGAAAATGCTAGCGCCAAAAAAAACTGAATTACTGCTGCGAATGCGAACTGGTAAAATAAATTTAAAAAAATATATGCTGGTTTAATGCTCTGTAATTTAGAATATACTGTTCCGATTGTCCATCCGGTTACTGCAATCATCAGCGCTAATATTCCATTTCTGTAGTCGGCATCGAGCAATCGAAAAAACTCCGCTCTAAAAATAAACACAGCACCCAAAAAACCAAGAATAATACCAATAATCCCTTTTACGGTGGCTTTCTGCATCCCTAAAATTACCGTAACTATAAATACCAATAGCGGAGAAATAGAATTTATCAGAGAGGTAACTCCGCTAGGGACAGTTTTTTCTGCCACAGTTGTTAAACCATTTGCGATGACGACCATGGCTATCGAGAGCACCATTTGTCGCGAAAGATTTTGCCAACCGATCCATTTTAACTCTTTCTTGTAAAGTAAAATAGCCAATATAATGACCGATGAAATGGTTTGCCTAATTGCGGTAACATACCAGGCAGGGATTGTCTTTACGGCAACTCTTATCCCCAAATAGGTTGTGCCCCAAATGATGGCTACCCCCATTAGGGCGAGGACCAATTTTACATCTATTGATGCTTTCATTTTGCTAGTTGCATTAAGCCATTTGACCAATAAAAATTTGAAAATCTCAACTAATAAGTTGTCGACTACTTAGAATCTTTGCCATCTCCTGTTGGATTTCCAAGGCGGCTTCTCTAGCTTTCTCAGCAAAATCTTCTCCACTGCTGGCGTAAATTATTCCCCGAGAGGAATTAACCAATAATCCACATTGGCCATTTAATCCATATTGACATACCGCTTGCAAATTGCCACCCTGTGCACCAACGCCTGGCACTAACAAGAAATGGTCGGGAATAATTTTCCTCACCTCTTCAAAAAGCTCACCTCTAGTGGCGCCAACGACATACATTAGCTGTTCATCACTTCCCCAGGTTAGAGAGGTTTCTAAGACGTGTTCAAAAAGTCTTCTGTTTCCGATTTCTTTCAATTGAAAATCTCGATGGCCTTCGTTTGAAGTTAGCGCTAAAAGTATAACCCACTTATTTTTAAAGTCTAGAAAAGGCAAGACAGAGTCGCTCCCCATATATGGCGCAACGGTTACTGCATCAAAATCCATCTGTGAAACTTCTGCGTTAAAAAAAGTTTGCGCATATTTTTTCGACGTATTGCCAATATCTCCTCGTTTAGCGTCTGCGATGGTAAATATGTCATCGGGAATTACCTTAGTGGTTCCAATTAAAGCTTCCCACCCCGGCACTCCTAAACATTCGTAAAAAGCAGTGTTGGGCTTATAAGCAACTGAAATATCTGCTGTAGCTGCAATAATCTGCTTGTTAAATTCAAGAATTGGGTTGTTGTAGCGCAGTAAGTGTTTCGGAATTTTATCCACGTCAGGATCTAAACCAACGCAGAGAAAACTCTGTTTTAACTTAATTTGGTCGAAAAGCTGTTGTTTGGTCATTTGATGGATATGAGCTGCAAATATGAAAAATTTTAACAGAAAATAGATTGATTAAATCTCCGCAGCAAAAGAATCTAAAAATAATTTAATATTTTTCTTGCAGGTTTCAATGTAAATACATAAAATTGCAGCATAATTCTCGGTAAAGCACCTGAATATCTCAAAAAACTTATCAAAACTATTTTTGTTATTATTTTTTATGCATGTGTTTATGCAGTTATTCGATGATTAAAACCGCGCTAAATCTCTCATAGTGCAGTGTCCCAATACGAATTATAATTTTTTTTTCTTTAAATCTATCAGAAATCACAAACATATCTAATGTTAAATTCCGAACTAAAAAGAGTTTCTGGATTGACTTATTAAAATAATTTAGCAAAAAAATTTCCCGAAATACCAAAAAATCATAATGTTTAGCAAAACAGAATTAAATGATAAGCTTACCTCAGAATTGCGGACGCTTGCAGAAAACTACGGCTTAGAAGGAGCCGATACTTTTAGAAAAATCGATCTTGTAGAGGCGCTGTTGCATCAACAAGAATTAGCAAAAAATACATCAGAAGTAGGTGTTTCCGACGAACAATCTGAAAGCGCCAAAGCAGTAGCTGTAAAACTAAAAACGAGCAAGGTGGCGAAATCGGCCAAAATTGCACCAATTGCCGAAGCTGCGCCAGTGTCCGAACCAGTAAAATCAGGAGTTGACAACACCGCTAAAAAGCGCGCAAGGGTAAAAAAAGATGTTATACCGAATGCTGCTGATGATAAGAAAGAATCTGTCACCTTGTTCGACGAACCGAACACTAGAGTTTTACTAAAAGAACAGGAACCAGAAGCTGCAGTAAAAACCGAAGGGTTAAAATCGATTTCTGAACTTATTGAAGAAAACAAAGAAGTTCCTCAACTGAAGCACAAACCGATTCAAAAAAATTCTAAAGAGAAAGACAAAGACAAAGCGCCTCGAGATGAAAATCGCCAGAAGCACAATAGCAGTGATCATCATCAAAAAAACGAAAACAGCTATTCAAATTTGGATTTCGAAAACGTAATTACAAATGAAGGCGTATTGGAAATTATGCCAGATGGTTATGGCTTTTTACGCTCTGCGGATTACAACTACCTCACTTCTCCAGATGATATTTATGTGTCCCAGTCGCAAATTAAATTGTTTGGTTTAAAAACAGGCGATACAGTTAACGGGAGCATAAGACCGCCAAAAGAAGGGGAAAAATATTTTCCATTGGTAAGGGTTGAAACCATTAATGGAAAACTGCCTGCGGAAGTAAGAGACCGTGTTCCTTTCGATTATCTTACCCCACTTTTCCCAACAGAACGTTTAAACTTATTTACCGACAATAGCAATTATTCTACCCGGATAATGGACCTTTTTACGCCGATTGGTAAAGGGCAACGTGGGTTAATTGTTGCGCAGCCAAAAACCGGTAAAACAAATTTACTTAAGGAAGTGGCCAATGCAATTGCAAAGAACCATCCTGAGGTTTATTTGATTATCCTTTTAATTGATGAGCGCCCAGAGGAAGTTACAGATATGGCTCGCAGTGTGCGTGCAGAAGTAGTGGCATCTACATTTGATGAACCGGCAGAACGCCACGTAAAAATTGCCAATATTGTGTTGGAAAAAGCAAAACGGCTAGTAGAAAGTGGTCACGATGTGGTTATTTTATTAGATTCTATTACTCGTTTAGCTCGTGCTTACAACACAACGGCTCCGGCAAGTGGTAAAATTCTTTCCGGTGGTGTCGATGCGAACGCACTGCACAAACCTAAGCGCTTTTTTGGTGCCGCAAGAAATATAGAAAATGGCGGATCGCTCACTATTTTAGCCACTGCACTAACAGACACAGGCTCTAAAATGGATGAGGTAATTTTCGAAGAGTTTAAAGGAACAGGAAATATGGAGCTTCAGTTGGATCGTAAGTTATCGAACAAACGCATCTTTCCAGCCATCGACATCACTGCCTCCAGTACACGTAGAGACGATTTACTGCACGATAGAGACACCTTGCAAAGAGTTTGGATATTGCGCAATCACTTGGCAGATATGAATAGCCAAGAAGCTATGGAGTTTGTACAACGGCAGATAAAGGGAACAAAAAGCAATGAAGAGTTTTTGATTTCGATGAATAGCTAATCTAACGATACTACTAGAATATGGCGCTCGACTCACCAGTTGAGCGCTATTGTTTTTACCTTTCAATCCATGAAAAAACACATTCCGAATGCAATTACGTGTGCCAATCTTTTTTCTGGATGCATTGGCATTGCCTTCGCTTTTAAAGGCGACTTAGGTGCTTTACAAATCGCAGCCTATTTTGTCATCCTATCGGGAATATTTGATTTTTTCGACGGCATGATGGCTCGACTTTTAAAGGCGAACTCGATCATTGGTAAGGATCTAGATTCTTTGGCAGACGTGGTAAGTTTTGGCGTATTGCCAGGAGTGATTATGTTTCAATTGTTAAAGCAGAGCGACTATAGCTCTTCAATCCTACCCTATTTGGGCTTTATAATTACTGTTTTTTCTGCCGTTCGACTTGCAAAGTTTAACAATGACGAACGACAGACAGAGGATTTTATCGGTTTAAATACGCCAATGAATACCTTTTTTATCTGTTCGCTTCCCTTTATCGCTGTGGACTATCCGTTGGTGGTCGGCTCTTCGTTACTGCTTATCGGCATTATAGCCGTCACTTCTTACCTAATGATTAGCGAATTTAGGCTGTTTTCGCTTAAATTTAAAAGTCTAGCGTGGTCTGCAAATAGGTTAAAATATATTTTCTTAATTTGCTCAGCTGCGCTTATTATTGCCTTACAATTCGTAGCGATTCCATTTGTACTGTTGCTTTATCTTATTTTTTCTAGTTTCTATTTTAGGGGGAAGTCGTTAGCTGCCTAATCCGTCTTATATCTTTTCAACCAACAACGGATCCTTGCATTGCTTTCGTAAATCATCTATTGACACTTTTAGTAAGGGATGAATGATCGTTCCGGCAATTTCACTTAGCGGAATGAGGACAAAATTCCTAAATTGCATCTGCGGATGCGGTATTTGTAATTCATCGCCCAAATCAATAATTTCCTGATCGAAAAGCAACAGGTCAATATCAATTAAGCGTTGTCCCCAATGGTCTTTTCTTACTCTTCCCATCGTTCTTTCTATCAATAAGGCCATTTGTAATACTTCTAAAGGCGTTAAATCAGTATAAATTTCCAATGCCAAATTTAAAAATGCAGGTTGGTCTTCGTTACCCCAAGCTGCAGTTTGATAAATAGCTGACTGGGCCGAAATCTGCCCCACTTTTTCCGCCAAAAGCAATGTTGCACGCTTTAAATATTCAAGCCGATTTCCAATATTACTGCCAAGTAACAAATAAACAGTATGGCACTCTAAATCCATATTAACTGCGCGTATTTTTATATCTTCGCAAATTAAAGAAAATCAGTAGATGAAAGAATTTTTCAAGTTTATGTTTGCCTCCATTTTAGGGTTTTTTATTTCCATAATATTGGTGGGCGTAGTTATTTTTGCCATTGCTGCCGTCGCGATTTCTTCCATGGATTCTGATAAAAAAGTGGAGGTGGATAAAAACTCAGTGCTTTACCTAAATTTAGATCAAGCAATTTCAGAGCGCACGCCAAAAAATCCTTTTCAGGGATTGCCCATTCTTGGAGGCGAGGGAAAAAGTGGAATCGGTCTGAGCGATTTTATTAAAGCGGTAAAAAGAGCAAAAACCGACGATAACATTACCTGTATTTACTTGAACGTGAGCAGTCCGAGTGCCGGAATGGCAACGATGAGGGAAATGAGAAACGCACTAATCGACTTTAAAAAGTCTGGCAAGAAAATATTGGCATACAGCGAGGTTTACAGTCAGGGTGCTTACTATCTTGCTTCTGTGGCTGATAAAGTTTACTTAAATCCAGAGGGAGATTTAGAATTTAAAGGTTTTAATAGCCAGCTTACGTTTTTTAAAGGAACACTAGAAAAACTAGGCATTGAAGCGCAAGTAATTAGGGTTGGAAATTATAAAAGTGCTGTTGAGCCGTTTATTTTAGATAAAATGAGCGATTACAACCGCAAACAGGTTACTGCTTATTTAAATGGTTTATACAATACATTTTTAGGTGATATTTCCGCCTCACGTCATGTGCAAACAGATTCTCTATACAACATTGCTGACAAATTTAAAATCCGGGCTCCGCAAGATGCTGTAAATTATAAGTTGATTGACGGCTTAGAATACAAAGACCAAGTGCTTGAAGAATTAAAAAAACTATCCGGCAGAACCAAAAAAGAAAATATTAAGAGTGTTACCATTAACGACTACGCTAAGAATAATACCGATCAAGGATCGGGTAAAAGCGAAGTGGCTGTGATTTATGCCAATGGCGATATTATTGGTGGTGAGGGTTCTGATGAACAAATTGGATCTGAACGCATTTCTAGAGCAATCCGCAAGGCAAGGTTAGATGATGATATAAAAGCAGTGGTGTTGCGTGTCAATTCGCCGGGCGGTAGCGCATTGGCTTCTGATGTGATTTGGAGGGAAATTGTACTTACCAAGAAGGAGAAACCTGTTATCGCATCCTTTGGCGACGTTGCCGCTTCGGGCGGATACTACATTGCGTGCGCGGCCGATAGTATTTTTGTTCAACCAAACACCATCACAGGATCTATAGGTGTTTTTGGTATCATTCCAAATTTCCAAAATTTGCTAACCAATAAGTTGGGGGTTACTTTCGATGGTGTCAAAACTGGAGAATATGCAGACATCATGTCGGTAAATAGACCTATAACTGCAGGTGAGCATTTTATCATCCAAAGTCAGCTAAATAGGGTTTATGCAGGTTTTGTAAAACGCGTTGCCGACGGAAGGAAAAAAAGCACAGGTTATATAGATAGCATTGGTGGTGGTCACGTTTGGATTGGCACAGATGCAGTTCAAATTGGCCTTGCAGACCGAGTGGGCAGTTTCAATGACGCCATTGTTGCTGCTGCTAAAAAAGCAAATTTAAAGGATTATAAGGTCGTTGAATATCCCGAAGTGATAGATCCGTTAAAATCGTTTATTTCAGAAGGTAGGGATCGCATCAAAACATTTTACACCAAGCAAGAATTAGGCGAAAACTATACGATGTATAAGGAAATGAAAAAAGTATTAGGCATGACAGGCATACAAGCTAGAATGCCTTTTGCTGTGGAAATTAAGTAAAAATGAAAGCATGTTGTGCTTTTATATTGAAAGCGCACCATGCTTTTTTTACAAACGTTTAGCGCTAATTTCTGATATCCGACGGCTGACTTTCGATTTCTAAGCGCTACTCAATCTTTTTCCATTTTGGATTCGGACTTAAATAGTCGCTCTGAATAGGCCTATTAGGTTTATGGATGGATACAGCTATACTTTTTCCTTTTTTAAATTCAAATCCAATGCCAGATGACGCATCATCATAAATGGCAATGGTATCTTGTTTCTCATCTAGATATTTTGAAACTTCCTTTAATCCGCTGAATTTTGATTTCGTGTCTTGAAAATTTCTGTCCACTCCAAAACCATCTTGTGTTTTGTATAAAATGGACGTTGCACGAATTTCTTTCACATCCTTATCGCTCATTGCACTGTCTCTATAGGAAGTAAAAATACAAAATTCGCTCGTTTGGGTGGTTGTTGGATCTTTCGCATACCAGATTGCCCACGCCTTTCCCATAGCTGCATCGCCTGCATCGGCATTTCCTAACAATCGGTTAACTTTTTGCAAACTGTCTCCCAAAGATATTTGGCCAATAGACTTACCAGGTACAATCAAGTATTTTTCGTCCAAAATCTTACCCGGACCTTCGGCAACAGCCTTTGTAGAATCTTTACCTGTATTGTCATACTTCGCAGAATTACATCCAGCAAGCGCGAAGATGCCAACAATACCTAAATATTTTAAAATGTTCATACGTCAATAACAAACTTTTCGTCTTTTTGTGTGATCCAAATATAACTGTTCAATAAAACTATTATTCTTAATTTTATCGCCATGGAGAACAAAACGATTGCCCGCTCGCTGAAACTGCTCGCACAGCTTTTAGAGTTACATGGCGAAAATCCATTCAAAATAAAATCTATCGCAAATGCTTATTTCAAAATCGATAAGCTGCCTTTTAAGCTGAAAGATAAAGCTCTTGAAGAAATAGAAGCGATCCCTGGGATCGGGAAAAGTTTATCGGCGAAAATAACGGAACTTTTAACCACCGGCAAATTGCAAGAATTAGAAGATTTGATTGGAGAAACACCCGAGGGAGTGATGGAAATGCTTCAAATAAAAGGCATCGGACCAAAAAAAATAGCCGTCATTTGGCATGTACTCGGTATTGAAAATCTTGGCGAACTTTACTATGCCTGCAACGAAAATAGGCTAATTGAAGCCAAAGGTTTCGGATTAAAAACTCAGGAAGAAATAAAACAGGCCATCGAGTTTAAGATTGCTGCAAATGGTAAATTCCTATACTCGCAGGTGGATCTAATGGTGGTTGATTTACGTACCAACCTTTCCGCCTGGTTGGTTGGCGTGGACAAAGATGCGCAATTGGGATTTGTTGGTCAATATAGAAGAGGCTGCGAAATTGTGGATGAATTAGAAATTATAATTGGTTCGGAAAGATCAGAAAACATCGTGGCTCAACTGCCAAATTTCGAACAACTTTCCTTTATCGCTGGGCAGGATTTTTTCGTCGCAACAAATGCATCGGGACTAAAAGTTAAGTTATACATCGTGGAAAAAAATGATTTTTATTTAAATTATTTTAGATATACCGGTTGTGCAGCACATGTTGAGGAAGTATTAAAGCTCGTTGACCAGCAATATTTTAAAAGCGAAGGAGACATTTATAAGCGCGCAGGGCTTGATTTTATTGTACCCGAACTTCGAGAAAACTTAGGAGAAATTGAACTTGCCAAGCAAAAAAAACTTCCTAAATTAATAGCATATAAAGACTTAAAGGGAAGTTTGCACAACCATTCCACCTGGAGCGATGGCGTACATACCTTAGAAGAAATGGCTGTGTTTTGCAAAGAAAATCTTCAGATGGATTATTTTGGTATCTGCGACCATTCTAAGGTTGCAGTTTATGCAAAAGGTTTAAGTATTGAACGCGTTCTGGCACAACAAAAAGAAATAAACACCCTGAATGCAAAGTTCTCGCCCTTTAAAATTTTTAAAGGCATTGAAAGTGATATTTTAAACGACGGTTCTTTAGACTATCCAGAAGAAATCTTAAAAACTTTCGATTTTGTGGTTGCTTCTGTACACAGCAATTTAAGAATGGACGAAGAAAAGGCAACTTCGCGGTTAATTAAAGCAATAGAAAATCCATACACTACCATTTTAGGGCATCCAACCGGAAGATTGTTGTTGAGCAGACCAGGTTATCCAATCGACTTTAAAAAAGTGATAGATGCATGTGCAGCAAATAAAGTGGTGATCGAAATAAATGCTAATCCTTTGCGACTAGATTTAGACTGGAGATGGCATCGTTATGCGCTAGACAAGGGAGTTTTACTTTCGATAAATCCGGATGCACATCGCACAGAGGGTTTTTACGACATGAACTATGGAATACTTGCGGCAAGAAAGGGCGGACTAAATGCGGAACAGTGCTTAAACGCTTTTACACTTGAAGAGATCACTAAATATTTTGATTCCAAAAATAAGGCTAGGATTTAGATGCGGCCGTTAAGCGCAACAATTCTGGGCTTTATTTCAACAGAAATCATTAATTACCGGTCCATATAACGAAGCTAAAAGTAAAGTGCAGTTAATCTTTTAATATATATTTGTGAAATGATCAGTGAAACCGCCAACCGCATATTTAACCAAGCAATTGCCGATTATCATAAATTTGATGAGATAGATCATCAAATCAAAAACCCCTTTCAAGCCGACAGTTTAAACCATCTTTTATATCAAAAAAACTGGATTGACACGGCACAATGGCACATGGAGGATGTGGTTAGAAATCCAACAATTTCGCCCAGCGAGGGCCTTGCTTTGAAGCGTAGAATTGATGTACAAAATCAGATCCGTACCGATATGGTTGAGTATATCGACAGTTATTTTTTGAATATTTACCAATCTATTTCGGCAGCTGCCGATGCAAAAATAAATACCGAAAGTCCTGCGTGGGCTCTGGACCGACTTTCTATTTTAGCTTTAAAGATCTACCACATGCAAGAAGAGGCCGTAAGAATCTCGGCTTCTGAACTGCATCGCGCACAGAGCACCGCGAAATTACAAGTGTTGTTGTCGCAGCGCGAAGATTTATCTAAAAGTATTGATGAATTGTTGACGGATATCGAAACTGGCAAAAAATACATGAAAGTGTACAAACAGATGAAAATGTACAATGATGCAAATTTGAATCCTGTTCTATACGGAAAACGCTAAAGCACTTACTCGGATATTACTTGGTTAAGTGATTAATTCCCTCAAAAATACGCGAGTGACATGAAAGATCAAAAAATTATCGTGTTAAGGTTTTCTGCCATGGGCGACGTGGCAATGGTAGCGAGCGTGTTAAAAGAATTTACTGTGCAGAATCCTACTGTGCAGGTTATTATGGTAAGCAGGCCACAGTTCGAAGCTTTTTTTACAGAAATTAATGGAGTAACTTTTCACGCCATTCATCCAAGGACTGTTCATAAAGGTTTAGTAGGCTTGTTTAAGCTATATCAGGAATTAAAACATTTTCAGGCAATTGGAGTCGCTGACTTGCACGATAACATTAGAAGTAGAATACTTTCTGGATTTTTCCGCCTTGCTGGAGTAAAAATTAGACGCATAGACAAAGGGCGAAAAGACAAGAAGGCGCTTACTAGGATTGAGCATAAAATCTTTAAGCAATTGAAACAAACGGTAGAACGCTATGCCGATGTGTTTAGAGCTTTCGGCTTTAACCTTCAATTGAGCCACAAACTTTTAAAAGATCAGAAAAAACTACCAAAAACAGCTGAAAATCTTTTTAAGAATACTGCTTTTAAAAAAATAGGCATCTCCCCTTTTGCGCAACATAAGTATAAGATGTATTCCTTAGAAAAAATGGAGCAAGTGATTACGGAACTGGAAAAAATGCAACTGGAGATTTTTATCTTTGGCGGTGGTCAGACGGAACAAGGAATTGCACAGCATTGGGAGAGCGATTATACAAATATCCATAACCTTATTGGTCAGTTTACTTTAGAAGAAGAACTTGCAATAATTTCAAATATAGATTTAATGCTGAGTATGGATTCTTCAGGCATGCATCTGGCCTCATTAGTGGGCATTCCTGTCATTTCTATATGGGGCCCCACTCACCCCTATGCAGGCTTTTTAGGTTACGGTCAGCAGCAGAATGATTGTCTGCAGATTAATCATCCAAATAGGCCAACTTCTATTTACGGAAACAAACCATGTTTATGTGGTGTTGATCCTTGTATAGATTTAGTTGATTCCACAGACATCGTAAATAAAATTAAGGAAAAACTGTATGCTTAGACAACTTATCTTGGTGCGCCATGGAAAATCGGACTGGAAAAATGCACCTGCTGATGCAGATTTCGACAGAACTCTAAACAGTAGAGGCAAAAAAAATGCACGAGAGATGGCAGAGCGTCTTATAAAACAGGGGTTTACTTTAAATCTGATGGTAAGTAGTCCTGCAAAACGCGCAAAATCTACCGCCAAACGTTTTGCAGAAGTTTTTGATTATACCAATATCATATTCGAACCTACCATTTATGAAGCAGGCACAAGTAGTTTATTGCATGTGGTGAACAACTTAGATGACCAATTTCAAAAAGTGATCTTGTTCGGTCATAATCCCGGTTTTACCGATTTTGCAAATCAATTAAGCAAATCGGATATTTACAACATCCCAACCGCCGGCATTGTGGTCATCAACTTCCCATTTCATAGCTGGAAAATGATTGGCATGGGCACAGGGGAATTAGCTCTTTTTGATTATCCAAAAAATGAAGAAGATAGGGATTGATCTAGTTGAATTTTAGTTTCCCCTTTATTATTCTATTCGTAAATTGTATTTGAGTTGTTGTTTTTCTTGGCTATTAAAATTTTTGCCGTCATCAATACTTACTGCGGCCAAATCTCCATTGCTACTGCCAGAGGTAGCTGTTGCAAAGCCATAACAACCCTTTTTGGTTGCCGAATTTAAAATTAGGATGTACTGTTTTCCCTTAATTAAATTAATCATTGGCGCAATAGTCTGGTTTCTAGCAGACCATCCTATCGAATCCCGTGCTATACTTATAGATGTTAGAGACGAGCCTGAAGCCCTTCCTGACTTTGCCTCATAAAAATCGAGTGTTAAATTTTGGTCGGGATAACCGCTCTTTAACGTTGTAAAAGTAAAAGATTTCAACAGACCTGTTTTATACGCAGTAAACAATTGCGAACGTTGTTTTCCAACCCCTATGTCACAACCAGCAGTAAACTCAAGGCCTCGTTGAGGATTGCTCTTTTTAAAACTAAAAGTTTTTAAACACTCCATAGGATTGATTGAACCATCATCTGCAAAAGTCAACGGAGCCCAATAAAAGTTAGCCATTGCTTCATTTTTGGCCGCGTTGTTCCACAAATCACTGCCATACAAATAAATGGTATCATCATTTACTTTCATAGTAGAAACAAAAGATGGTTGCCCACCACAGGAATTATCGCTAATTTTTTTTCCACCAGACCAGGGGCCAAGAGGAGACCTAGCGGTTTTATACGAAGTGCCGGTTGCAGAGCAGTATCCACAATTTGGGTCAGAATAGGTAATGTAGTAAATGCCTTTGCGCTTAAACAATGCGGGAGCTTCTGTTTGTCCAGAGGTGATCGATGTAGTTACCTTACCTGTACCAGAAAGGTAATCGTCGGTTAATTTTTCGACTACAATTGTGCCTTTTGTTCTCCAATCTGTAAACGCAAGATAACCGGTGCCGTCATCATCTACAAACAGGTCGTGGTCACCATTATTTAATCCCGCGGCAGGCATTTTACTATTTACGGCTATTTTCGGTTCTGCCACTTCTACAAACGGCCCAATCGGCGACTTTCCAGTAAACACACGATATCCGCTTACATTGTCATAAACATTTATCCACAACACATAATTTTTATATTTTTTGTTATAGACCACATGAGGCCGGAAACATCCGTAAGTTTTGCCATCACATCTAGATTGCCACAAGGGAGTTTTAGCATCGAACAGATAACCTTCATCTTTCCAGATGATCATATCCTTTGATGAATACGTTTTAAAACCACAAAATGGCGCTGTTTTATTGTTCCATTCAAAGCCGCAATCATAACTTGTTCCATACAGATAGTAAGTTCCCTTAAAGTAAGCAATCTCCCCATCATGTGCATCAACCGCATTTCCTAAATTGTCAAAACGAGTAATCTGCTTTCCGTCAGAAGTAAAGTTTTTCACTTGCCCATTGACAATGAAGGCGAAACTTAAAAAGAGCAAAGAAGTTGTTAGGAATTTATACATAAAGTACAGTGGTTAAGTTCTATAATACATTTGGTTAATCGACAAGTCAAGACCATATGTAAATTTAACCAATTCGAACCGCTTAAATTTACGCAATTTGACAATAGCTTTATAGTTTATGGATGATCTCTACTAAACTCTAATTCTCCGTACAGTATTTTTTTTCCATATATAGACTATTTTTATTTTGAAAGCTGCCTTTTCGAAGCGCGGTATCTGTGCTCGTTTTTATATTATCTTGGAGGAACTGTGCTGAATATATGTCTACAACGAGCGCACAATTAGCTCTTCTAAAAGGATCTTGCGAGGGATCAAAAGCTATTTTCAACTTCCAACCAATTGTAGAACTCAAAGAAGAGATCTATTTTATTAGTAATTTAATTCATGGTTTAAATCTGTTTATAACTGTTGCAGCACATATATTAACGAGCAAACTATTTACTAGCTAGTTTGATTTTTTCCAAACTCTACCTGCAAACACTTCGTCGACTTCAGGGTTTGTTATGTGATTAGAATAGTTACTCATTGTTTTTGCAGCAATGCCAGCGATTATCCCTAAAACTCTTTCCTCACCATATCCTGCTTCTAAAAACTGATATATTTCGTCGTGCGAAACATTACCCTTGTTTACTACTAAAGATCTTGTAAGTTTTGATAGGGCAGCAAGTTTGACATCTGGAATTTGTTTGCCATCACGAATGGCATCCGTCACTTCAGTTGGAACTTTCGACATTTTATCCGCGATAAAACTATGGGCAGCCATACAATATTCACAATTGTTTTCGTAAGCCACCGTCAAAAAAACCACTTCTTGTTCTACGGGAGTGAAACCCGAATTTGCTCTGAAACTGTTGTAAGAATAGATGTAGGAGTCTAGTAAAGCAGGATTTGCACCCATGGTTACATACATGTTAGGCACGAAACCTAACGTTTTTTTTGAGTTCTCTAAAATAGCATTTGTTATTTCGGACGTAGAAGTATTTTCTAATTTTAAATTTGCCATGTTGTATTGTTGTTAACAAAAAGCGTTGTTGCCTTTTGATACTACAAAGATGGAGCAAATTGGAATCTCATGGTTTGTTTAAAAGTTCAACTATTTGTTTTTTTGGTTCAGGCGATATGCAGAAGGCGAACAATTGTATTTTTCGGTAAATAGATGAGAGAAATTTGCGAGATCATTAAAACCACAATCAAAGGCAATATCTGTTATCCGCTCTTCAGACAAGGCAAGCAATTCCGCCGATTTTTCTAATTTTCGATTGCGGATGTGATTGGCAGGCGTATCGTTGTAGTTTTTAGTAAATTCTCTTTTAAAGGATGATAAGCTCAAGTTGGTCATTTTTGCAAAATCCTCTAAACCGAAACTAGAATAAATATTACTTTCTATAATCTGCTTAAACGTAAAACTAGTTGGAGAAAATAGCTGAGACAAAATCTGTTGTATGGTCGACGCGTTTTTTGTTTGACACAGCAGAAGGATGATTTCTTTAAACTTTAACACCAAAATGTCTTCATTAACCAAAGTTGGATTATCGAAGTAAAACAATAAGCTTTCAATATATTTCTGAATTAAAAAATCATTGTTCAATACACTCAAATCAATTTTTTCATCTATAAAGCTTGGATTTTGAAAAACCTTAGGCAGGTCAGCATTATAGATAGACTTTAAAACTTCTGGATGAAAATGAACAACGATAATTTGATGGTGCTTAACGGAGTCGGCCTCTTTTATTTGAGTAAAATAATTACCACATTTTAATAAAACAGCATCATTTTTTGGGATAGATACTTGTTGGTTTTCTGTCTTATAATTGATCTGTCCTTCAACCATATATAAGAAACAAGCTTCATCAGGCATAGGGTTAGGTATTTTGAAAGGCGCTTGAATGGTCAATTTTTCAAAAATGATCTTCCCAAATAGTTCGTATTGTTTTCTTTCTATGATCATTTTTTTAATAAATTTTCACTTGATGGTTAAAACCATATACCGTCTACAGGCAAAATTTAGGCCATCCCGCAGCTGTTTGTGGCTGGAGTTCCCGTTTACTAGTTGCAGCGTATAAAATTTCAGTCGTTACGAGACTTTTGGATGCCATTCCTCATGTGTCAAACGATATACACCATTTAGTTTTGGCTGCTCGCCAAAATAAGCGACCTCTTCTTCCGCAATTTTTGTAGCGCCTAATCTTCCAATCGCTATTTGCGAACGAATGTTATCAGCGCCGACATGAAAATATACTGTTTTTGCAAATTGAAAAATATAATCTAACATTAAAGTCTTTACAGCATTATTAAAGCCTTTGCCCCAATAAGCCGTTCCGTAAAAGGTGTAACCAATTAGTATTTCATTTTCGGTATGGTCGTAAAATCTGGTACAACCTATTACCTTGCCATCTGCCTTATTTACAATTTTAAATGCTCCTTTACTTTGCATTGCACCGTCAAAAAAAACTTTGAAAACTTCTAATTTCCAACGGTCTTTATTTGGATGTTGTTCCCAAACTTTTGGGTCTGAAGCAACAGCATAGATATCGTCGAAGTCTTTCTCCTGTAACGGACACAGCATTACCTTTTCATTGGCCAAAGTGGGCTGTATATTTAGACTCATTATTCTTCCTTATTTAACTCGTCAAATTTTGCCATCATGGTTGGATTGCCTTTTGTAAGTCTCTTGATGGTCAAATCGTCTGCCTTATTATTGGCCAACCTCAAATTATTAACCGACGATAATAGTGCATCCTTTGTTTTATGAAGATGGTCTATCGTCTTATCAATCTCATCGATTGCTGTTTTAAACTGTCTACTTGCCAAGTCGTAATTTTTAGCAAAGCCCATTTTAAATGCATTGATGCTTTCCTCAAAGTTTGTAATGTCGAGATTCTGACTTTTTACGATGGCCAACTCCGCTTTAGCCTTCATAGAATTCATTGCTGCGTTTCTTAACAGCGTAATAATTGGAATAAAGAATTGCGGACGGACAACATACATCTTCTCATATTTATAAGAAACGTCTAAAATACCTGCGTTATAGAGTTCATTGTCGGCTTCTAACAGCGTAACCAATACGCCATACTCACATTTCTTCTCCGTTCTATCTTTGTCTAATTCCTTAAAGAAATCTTCGTTTCTTTTCTTTGAAGCGGTTTCGTCGCCTTCATTTTTCATTTCGAACATGATGGAAATAATTTCATTTCCAAACTCGTCTGTCTCTCTGTAAATGTAATCGCCTTTACTTCCCGATCTCGAATCGTTGTCTTTTTCGAAATAAGATTTTTGAAACGCCGTTGCGCGAAGCTTGTTAAATTCTATTTCACAATGTTGTTCTAAGGTTTCACCAAGCATTTTGGTGGAAAGCTTTAGCTTCATATCCTTGCGAAGCGCGATTTCATCATCTTTGTATTTGATAATCTCATCCTTTGCTTTGAGTTCGGCCGTGTGTTTTTCGCTAAGCGATTTTTCTAATAACTGTTTTTCGGCATCTTTAAGTTTGATGTCACTCATCAAATCGTCTCTTTCCTTCTCAACCCTTTGGACTGCCTCCGTGACCAACAATCTTTTTTCAATTTCTGCTTTTTCCAGATTCGATCTCATCTCAGCAACCAACCGCTCCTTTTCTGCCGATTGAGCCGACAACTTTAATTCATTGTTTGCTTTCAGCTGAATGAGTTCTCTTTCCCGTTCATCTTTTTCTAGTTCAAATTTTTGAATGGCTTCTTTAACCGAATGTTTCCTTTCACTTTCCGCCTTTTCTAGATCTGATTTGAGTTCGGCAACTAAGGTTTCTTTTTCTGCCAACTGCTCCGCTAATTGAAGTCTTGTATTCGCCTTTAGTTGAGAAATTTCCAAATCTTTATGAGCTAGCTCATCTTGCAACGCATTTTTTAAATTGGCTTCTGCAAGCTTGATGGCACTTTCCTTATCTTTTTCCGCAAGGTTAAGTCTATTCTGTAATTCTTCTTCAAATTTAGAATCTCGCACTTGTTTAAGTATGTCGGCAAAACCTGCTTCATCTACTTTAAAAGCTTTATGGCAACTGGGGCATATAATTTCGTTCATGGTGGGGAGGGTGATTTTATCTTCTAATATTTAGTTTTGGTAGTTGAACATGATTTAAATTCCTATCAAAACAAACCAATTTTAACTGCAATCAATATTTCATTTTCAGGTTCTGTAATATTTATTTTAATTTTATCTCTACAGAGTTTGTTGGCATATTAAATTTGTCCATAACACTTCCAATTCTTGCCATACAAGTAGAAGCAGAAATATTTATATGTATAAGTAGCGTATCGTCGTCACGTTCTTTCGATTTACCCCACACTTTTCCGTCGAACGTTTTATATCGTTTTGATAAATCAATATTTGAATCAATCAATGTCTTTAAAACACTCCACTTTATCATTGTTTCGTTTTTCCTAAAAAGTTCTAATTGATTGTCAAGAATAAAATCAAAAGCGAAATCTGGGCTATCTTTTAAGTATTTTAAAAACTTAATAAACACATCTTGCCAGGAATTAACCTTTATCACCTTGTCTCGAATGACGAGTTCGAAAGGTTTCTTTCCTTCAGCCATTTCGCCTGCATCTATATCTAATGGCGAAAATGATGTATTCTCAATCGATTGAGTATTCCAATTTGCTTGTTCTTTATATTGTTCAGGTAAGGGAAAAGTGTTGATAAACCAATTTATCATATTTGCTTGATGTTCTCTGATACTTTGCTCGTTCCAGATGTCCCTATTTATTACATCCAATCTATAATTCAACGAAGATTTCTCCAATTTTCTTTTTTTAACTTCGAAGGATTTGTTGCCAATTTCACTATTAAATTCAGTAAGTATTAAATTGCCTATATTATGTAAGTAATTTTCATGAATCTCTTTAGAACCTTTGCCTAAGTCACTTTTCCAAGTATCTTCTAGAGTTTGAGGCATAATATGCTCAATTGTAATTTTACGATCACGAAAATCGACCGCTACCTTTGCATTATGTCCTTCTATCTTACCTAAAATAAATTTTGAATATTGCTTTAGCCCTTCATAGAAATTCATTGTAGTGAGTGTACTTTTCATTTCATTGTCATTAGGTAATCTAAGCCTGTAAAAAACATTCGTTAGTAAATCGAAAATTGACACATTTCCTTTTGCTAATCCTTCTATTTTTTTACTAAAAGTCACAATGTTTTTATTTTCTCCCTGTGTGAGTCCTAAAATTCTTCTTCTTATCAAATATGTTCTTATCGTGGTCAAAGTGGAAATCAATAACTCATCAGTAAATCTAACGTCGTCGATAGAATATTGATGATATTCCAGTATGCCTAACACGAATGGCTTGAAAGCTTCCGCTTTTATATCGTGGAATATATTTCTAAGTAATTCCTTGATTTCTTTATCATTGGTGTTGTTAAAGGAAATTTTGTCATTCACGACTTCCGTTATAATCCATTTGTAGCACTTAACAGAACTAACAATATCGGTTACGAAATCATTATGATCTTCAAAGTTATCTTCTACAAAGTCCTTAAATTGCTGATACAATTCTTTAGTATTATTGTCACTAACAACCTTTAAAGAAGTTGCTGTTTTGTACTGTAGATAATCTCTAAAGAATTTTGATGTATTTTCATTGAGTATTTCTTCAATTTTTGGATGCCAAGTCTTTTCATAAATGTCTGATTGTTTTTCACTTTCCATATTTAGCAAAACAAAATTTCTAACAAGATCAGATAACGTAAGTGGCTTTCCTAAAGAATTAAGAGTTTCGAATATTATTTGGGGATCCTCCCCTTTAAAGGGTCTTTCATCCAAAAATATTACTGCTACATTTATTCTTTGGATTGCTACGATGTATTTTTCGAAATCTACTTCCGGCTTCAATTTTTTCTTTTCATTGATAAGTTTCTTAAGTAGTTCATACGCGTTACTGATCACACCAGGTAAGGGCCGATTTTTGTTTACTAGCGCTCTGTAAGAATTCCAATCTTTTGTTACTTGTTTTAACTTTATCTTATCTTGAAATGAAGACGAATTATTAGTTAAATAGTTTTGTGTAATGTAATTTTGATTTTCTTGTTCTGGTTCACAATCACGTAAAGCAATCAGAAAGATTAGTGTTGTAGTTAGCCTTTGCTGACCATCGACTACAACTGACTTGTTCGCGAAACCTGCTTTTTCTTCCTTGATTACTACGGTTCCAAAAAAGTGTTCTAATTTATCATGCTGTTTATTATCGAGTTCAGATTCTATAATTCTTGAAATATCACTAAAATATCTTTCGATTTCTGGCCTTCCCCAAGCGTAGGCTCTTTGGAAAGGTGGAATGAAAAATGATGTTGCATTTTTCGCTAAAACGTCATTTATTGAATGGCTTTCTGTTTTCATTTTTTTTTAATTTTTCAGCTTGTTACTAGAACTGTGAAAAGTCGCTCGTAACTTAGTTTAGTGTAAATTATTATTCCATATAATAGTCAAAAATCTGACTAATTCACCTGCATTTAAACTCTTTTATAACTAACTCACATTAATAAAACCTATCAAAATAAAAAATTAAAAGATATCAAATATAAAAATGTCTAAAAAAATCAAATGCTTTTTAGAAACAATATTGAAAATAGCAGTCCTAACAATAATCGAATTATAAATACAATCAAGGAAACAATGAGACCTTTGAAGTAGGGGCTCATAAGATTGTTGTGTTTTGAGATTTGTCCCTTTATGTACCATCCACTAACCATATAATTAACGAATACCGGAAGAGCGGCTCCTATGTTATTTCCAATTATGATTTCAAAAAGAAAGTGTGCGATACAGAAGGTTATTATTCCTAGTCTCGCAGATTTCCAAATACCTACTGGATCAACAATCACACTCTCGACAACTACATTCTTTTTTTCTGTTATCAAATTAGTTAGATCATCAGTCCATAAATGTCTATTTATAATTATTTGCTCAGCAGCGATAATTGCCTCGGTTTGATAGTCACCTCTATTTTTAGTAATTATTTCTAAGAGTTCTTTATCTGTTCTTTTACTCATTGATGTTAAAAAATCGTTTTGCATAAGTGTTTTTTTAATTGCAGCCTAGATGTTTATGAGTAATTTTTTTTGGAGAGCGATTGTAGGTATTGCAGAAGGTTTTGTCATATAATCTACCTGTAAAAATAATCAACATCATAACTAATTAAGAATGATTCTTGGTATTCCGTAAACTTTATCTTAGATGTTTTAATATCTCGATTCTCTTAACAAAAGGGAAGAGCTAGAGAGTTGAAGGTGTGTCGAGGAAAGCCTAAATAGAGCAAATAACAACGAATAAGGACTAAAAAAAAGGAAACAATGCGGAAAAGGAGTTAAGCAAAAATTGGGATTGAATTGGTTATCACAAGTATTAAACATTTCTTAAAAGTGGCTGTTGCGCACCAACCTGCGGCCTGAATTAGAAGTTTAGAAAATTCTATGACTAGATTAAATTTTTTGTTACAAATTTTTTAAAAAATCATCTTCTGATAAAATTTCAAGGGTTGACCCTTTTCCTATCAACATCACTGCCTTCTCTTGTTTATTACTCATCCCATCATCTCCAACCACTCTATAATCTTGTTGTCCAACAATTAAAAAATCGGTGTCTTTTGTTACGCTGTTGCCTATAATTCCACCAATATTAGCAATCGTTTGTTGTGCTTCTGCTCTCACCATAGAAGATAAAGTTCCTGTTATAACAATTTTTCTGCTGTAAAAAATACTGTCGATATTATGTTTCATTGGGTCGTCAATGATTGTTTTCAAGTCAGCGGATTTACGATCACGCTTGGTTTCGGATGGTGTGTAGCCTCCTTGATACAGTTGACCGATTGAGGTTTTTAATTTTTCTGAAAATTCTTGAATTGATATAACGCCAGCGAGTTTAAATGCTTTTATAGTAAGTTCTGCTGTCGCCTTGCTGTCTGGACCTGCTCTATGATGTTTTAAGTCAATGTTGTTTATTTTACAAAGAGTTTTTAAATCGTAAGCTGGAAGTCCGTGCCAAATTTTTTTTGAAAAAATATAACTGCATGAATAACTAAGTGTCGGAAATGGAAGTTTATATCTTTCAAGTGTTCTTCGTAAAACGCTCATGTCAAATCCTGCATTGTGAGCAATCAGAAACTTATTTTCGACAAGTGGTTGGATCTCTTTCCAAAGTTCGTTAAATTCTGGTTTATCAGCAACGTGGTTGGCACATAATCCGTGAATCGAAGTGTTGAAATTGTCAAAATTATTGTTAAATGGTTTTATTAGCCAAGATTTTGTCTCCACAATCTGTCCATTTTCTACAAATGTTAATCCTATTTCACAGGGACTATCTCTTTGTGATGTTGCAGTTTCAAAGTCGATTGTTATAAAGTTCATTTTTTGAAAGGTTAATTACCAAAGAAGTTTAATCTGCTACTATCTTACTAACAATCGATCAATATGTATTTGTGGCTAGTAAGAAAAGATTTGTTTAGTCTCCTAAGTTATTAATTTACCTCATCTTAAAAAGTCATTCTCCTACTTTACTTAGATTTCAGTACTCTAAATTTCTCGACTTAACTTTCCCAATATACTAACGGATGATGCCAAGATTTGATTGAATCGGCTAAAGTTAAAATTTATCCGCCCCGGTGGTTGCCAATAGCGCATAGGCCCGCGGCCTGGATGGTAAGGGCCGAACGCAGTGAGGGTTAAGTTTTTCCTTCCTTCAAAAAACTTAACGGAACCCCTGAACAGCCAGATACAGCCGCCCAAAGTGTTAAAAGTTGAAAGTTGTGAGTTAAAAGTCAGGGTGGAAAGATTGGATGGACTATAAACAAAGTGTTAAAAGTTGAAAGTTGTGAGTTAAAAGTTAGGGCGGAAAGATTGGATGAGCAAAAAACAAAGTGTTAAAAGTTGAAAGTTGTGAGTTAAAAGTCAGGGCGGAAAGATTGGATGGACTAGAAACAAAGTTTTAAAAGTTGAAAGTTGTGAGTTAAAAGTCAGGGCGGAAAGATTGGATGAGCAAGAAACAAAGTGTTGTAAGTTGAAAGTTGTGAGTTAAAAGTCAGGACGGAAAGATTGAATGAGCAAGAAACAAAGTGTTAAAAGTTGAAAGTTGTGAGTTAAAAGTCAGGGCGGAAAGATTGGATGAGCAAGAAACAAAGTGTTGTAAGTTGAAAGTTGTGAGTTAAAAGTCAGGGCGGAAAGAATGAATGGACTAGAAACAAAGTGTTAAAAGTTGAAAGTTGTTAGCTAAAAGTCAGGGCGGAAAGAATGGATGAGCAAGAAACAAAGTGTTAAAAGTTGAAAGTTGTGAGTTAAAAGTCAGGGCGGAAAGATTGGATGGACTAGAAACAAAGTGTTAAAAGTTGAAAGTCGTGAGTTAAAAGTCAGGGCGGAAAGAATGGATGACTAGAAACAAAGTGTTAAAAGTTGAAAGTTGTGAGTTAAAAGTCAGGACGGAAAGATTGGATGGACTAGAAACAAAGTGTTAAAAGTTAAAAGTTGTGAGTTAAAAGTCAGGGCGGAAAGATTGGATGGACCAGAAATAAAGTGTTAAAAGTTGAAAGTTGTGAGTTAAAAGTCAGGGCGGAAAGATTGGATGAGCAAGGAATAAATGAGGTTAGAGGTTAGAAGGTTAGGGGTTAGTCGTTTGGCTGTTTAGCTAGTTGGTTGTTTAGATGTTTAGTTGGTTGCTTTATTACACACCGCGCTATCTTGATACTTGATACTACATACTTGACACTACCTACTAGATACTTAATAATAATTTATATCTTTGTTTCCTCAAGTAAATGACAATAGACATTTCGATGAATTCTTAACTTCCCCTCGTGTTGGTTATTTCATAATTCGTGTTGGCATTTCAGATTTCCATTTAACAACATAACGATCATGAAATTCGATTATAATACTACGCGTAGTCATTTGATATTATCAGAGTATGGCCGCAACGTACAAAATATGGTGAAGTATATTATTGCTTTACCCACCAAGGAAGAGCGCAACAAATATGCCCAAGCGGTAATAGATTTAATGGGTTTTTTACAGCCTCATTTAAGAGACGTAGCCGATTTTAAGCATAAACTTTGGGATCATTTACACATTATTTCTAATTATGAAATTGATGTAGATAGCCCCTACCCGAAACCTTTGATAGAGAATGCGTACATTAAACCAGAACCGTTGCCTTATCCGCAACAGCGCATTACCTATAAGCATTATGGCAAAACAGTAGAAAAACTGATTGAAAAAGCCATGCGCGAAGAAGATGAAACCATAAAGAAAGATATGGTGCAGAACATCGCTAATTTTATGAAAATGGCGTATGTTTCGTTTAATAAAGACAACGTATCTGACGAGACCATTCTGAAAGATTTACGAGATTTATCGGGAGGTTTGCTGCGTTTAGACGATAATGTAAACTTGGCCAAGGTAGAGGTTAGGCAGACTAACCCAAGGCAAAATACCAACAGCAACAATAACCGCGGGAGAAGTAATGGTGGCAAAAAACATCAGAACAACAATAACAACAGCCGAGGTAGAAATAATAACAAACCGAAATATTAACCAGGTAGATTTATCTAAAAAATCTTTTACGTTTGTGTAAAAGTTAAAAATCTAAAGCCAAACAGGAAAAACGCTAACTATGAGTGCATTCGAAATTACCGGTGGAATAAAATTAAAAGGCGAAATTACCCCTCAAGGTGCAAAGAACGAAGCTTTACAAATTCTAGCTGCCGTTTTGCTTACCGAAGAAAAGATAACCATCAGCAATATTCCTGATATTAAAGATGTAAATAAACTGATAGAATTGCTGAGCGATTTGGGTGTTACGGTCGAGCGGTTAAGTAAAGACACGTATACCTTCGAGGCAAAAAATATAAATTTAAATCACTTCGAATCTGCCGAATTTAAAACTAAAGGTGGCGGTTTGCGTGGTTCCATCATGATTGTCGGACCACTTTTAGGTCGTTTCGGCAGAGCTGCAATACCTAAACCTGGTGGCGATAAAATCGGCAGGAGGAGGTTGGATACACACTTTATTGGTTTCGAGAAATTGGGTGCCAAGTTTGTGTACGACAGCAAGAATGCATTTTTTAATGTAGATGCCACGAACTTAAAAGGTGAGTACATCCTGTTAGATGAAGCTTCGGTTACCGGTACTGCAAATATTGTGATGGCAGCGGTGTTGGCGAAAGGAATTACTACCATTTACAATGCGGCTTGCGAACCTTATTTGCAGCAACTTTGTAAAATGCTGAATAGAATGGGTGCCAAAATTTCTGGCATCGGCTCTAATTTGTTAACCATTGAAGGCGTTAAAAAATTGGGTGGCACAGAACATAGAATGTTGCCTGATATGATAGAAATCGGTTCTTTTATTGGCTTAGCAGCTATGACAGAGTCCGAAATCACCATTAAAAATGTGTGTTACGATGAGCTTGGTGTTATTCCAGAAGTTTTTAAAAAATTAGGAATCAAGTTGGAGCGTAGAGGGGACGACATTTATGTGCCTTCGCAAAAGCATTATGAGATTGACACTTTTATAGATGGTTCTATTCTTACCGTTTCCGATTCGCCATGGCCTGGTTTTACGCCAGATTTATTGAGCATAGTGCTTGTAATTGCAACGCAGGCCAAGGGAAATGTACTTATCCACCAAAAAATGTTCGAGAGTCGTTTATTTTTCGTGGACAAATTGATAGATATGGGTGCTCAAATCATCCTTTGCGATCCACATAGGGCTACCGTAAATGGCATTGATAAAAAATATAAGTTACGCGGCATCAGCATGACCTCTCCCGACATCAGAGCCGGGGTTTCTTTGTTGATTGCGGCTTTATCTGCAGAAGGCACTTCTACGATCTATAATATCGAACAGATAGAACGTGGTTACCAAGATATAGATACCCGTTTGAGGAGCTTAGGCGCGCAGATTAAGCGTATCGAAGGCGAAGCAGCAGCGCATTAAATAGATTAAGGAGCAAGGACCAAAGAGCAAAGATTGGGTGGCGAAACGTTTCAAATTCATGTCATCCTGAGCCTGTCGAAGGGGGTGTAAAATGTTAATGGTAATTTGGTCTTCGACAAGCTCAGACTGACAACTTTATTTTTTATTGGCAAAAAGATAAAGATGCTGAAACGAGTTCAGCAGGACGATTCGGTACACTTATAGCAGCACGCATCTTGGCATTCTAAAAATCCTGAAAATCCTAATTCAGACAATTTTTTGGGCAACGGCCGGGCTGTGCATTACTTCGCTGTCGCTACGGCCCTGCGGGCAAATTTTGAGGCCTAGCTTTTCCTCTGCGCAAAATTTTAATTACCATCCCTGTTGCGAAACCGTGCAACGCATAAAAAGATGAAGGAGCAAGGAGCAAAGATTAAAGACTGGATGGTGAAATGTTACCTAGTAATGTCATCCTGAGCCTGTCGAAGGGGCGTAACGTTAATAATACTTAGGTCTTCGACAAGCTCAGACTGACAACTTTATTTTTTATTGGCACAAAGATAAAGATGCTGAAACGAGTTCAGCAGGACGATTCGTTAGATTTATAGCAGCAGGCATCTTGGAAATCTAAAAATCTCGTAAATCCTGATTCAGACAAAAGGTAGTTGAAAGCCTATATGTGAGATGTCTCGCATGCTCGACATGACGATTTTATTTTGAGAAGGATTTATCTTGCGCTTTGCATCTTCAAATCCTACAAACGTGCAACGCATAAAAAGATTAAGGAGCAAGGAGCAAAGATTAAAGACTGGATGGTGAAATGTTACCTAGTAATGTCATCCTGAGCCTGTCGAGGGGGCGTAACGTTAATAATACTTAGGTCTTCGACAAGCTCAGACTGACAACTTTATTTTTTACTGACAAAAGATAAAGATGCTGAAACGACTTCAGCAGGACGATTCGGTAGATTTATAGCAGCAGGCATCTTGGAAATCTAAAAATCCTGAAAATCCTAATTCAGACAATTTTTTGGGCAACGGCCGGGCTGTGCATTACTTCGCTGTCGCTACGGCCCTGCGGGCAAATTTTGAGCCCACGCTCATCCCCTGCTCAAAATTTTAATTACCATCCCTGTTGCGAAACCGTGCAGCGCATAAAAAGATTAAAGAGCAAGGAATGGATGGATGGCGAAATGTTGCCAAGGGATGTCATCCTGAGCTTGTCGAAGGGGGTGTAAAATGTAAATGGTAATTTGGTCTTCGACAAGCTCAGACTGACAACTTTATTTTCTGTTGGCAAAAAGATAAAGATGCTGAAACGAGTTCAGCAGGACGATTCGGTAGATTTACTAACGCTTTGCATCTTCAAATCCTTAAATCCTACAAATCCTGATTCAGACAAAAGAATAAAAATGCTGGAACGAGTTCAGCAGGACGATAACCGATATGTGAGATGTCTCGCATGCTCGACATGACGACTTTTGCTTGGGAAAGATTTACTCAAGCTTTGCATCTTCAAATCCTACAAATCCTGATAATCCTGATTCAGACTAACATTAAAGTTGTTGAAACAAGTTCAGCAGGACGATTACCTATATGTGAGATGTCTCGCATACTCGACATGACGACTTTGGTTTGAGACCTCCGACTTCTGACTTCTGACTTCTCACTTCTCACTTCTGACTTCTGACTTCTCACTTCCGATTTCCGACCTCTGACCGCCGACTGCTGACTTCTGACCTCCGACTTCCGACTTCTCACTTCCGACTTCTGACTTCTCCTTCCCTACCCGCTTATCGCCTCTATAATATCATACTGTGTAATTATATCTATTTTTCCATGGGCGTTTTCTACCAATACAGCAGAATTTTCTCTATTTATCATCGCAGAAATCTTATCTATCGAAGTATTTAAATCAACGAATGGAAAGGTGGAGCTCATGATCTCTGAAACTGATGCAGATCGCAAACTTGGGTTTTCTAACAATGCAGAAAGGATTTCACCTTCATCTACCTTGCCAACTATCATTCCTTGCTGAGTTACAGGAATTTGCGAAATATTAATCGACTTTAATATATTGATCGCTTCTAAAATCGTCTTCTGAGCATCTAAGGTTACAATTTCTCTGTGATCTTTCTTCGCTAAAATTGATTTTGCGGTCAGTTTTTCGTCTGCTAAAAAACCACGTTCGCGCAACCAATCTTCATTATACATTTTACCCATGTACCTGCTGCCATGATCGTGGAAAATTACCACAACAACATCCTCTGGTTTCAATTTATCTTTCAATTGCAATAATCCAGCTATTGCGGCACCGGCAGAATTCCCGATAAAAATCCCCTCGTTTCTGGCAATTTCTCGAGTCATCAGGGCTGCATCTTTGTCAGTTACTTTCTCAAATAGATCGATCACATCGAAATCTACATTCTTCGGTAAAAAATCTTCTCCAATACCTTCGGTTATGTATGGATAAATCTCATTCTTATCTAAAATACCTGTTTCCTTGTACTTCTTAAAAACCGATCCATAGGTGTCTATTCCCCACACTTTAATATTTGGATTTTGTTCTTTAAGGTACTTTCCTGTTCCGGAGATTGTTCCACCAGTTCCTACCCCTACCACTAGATGTGTAATCTTCCCTTCGGTTTGTTCCCAAATTTCAGGCCCTGTTTGTTCGTAATGGGCTTGGGTATTTGCTAGGTTATCGTATTGGTTTGGTTTCCAGGAATTAGGGACTTCTCTTTCCAAACGAGAAGACACTGAATAATATGAACGGGGATCCTCTGGTTCTACGTTCGTCGGACAGACAATAACCTCGGCACCAAAAGCGCGCAGCGCATCTACCTTTTCTTTTGACTGCTTATCAGTTGTGGTAAAAATACATTTGTAGCCTTTAATAATGGCGGCCATCGCTAAGCCCATTCCCGTATTGCCAGATGTTCCTTCTATAATTGTTCCTCCAGGTTTTAGGCTCCCATTCTGTTCGGCCACTTGTATCATCTTTATGGCCATCCTATCTTTTATGGAATTGCCAGGATTTGTCGTTTCTATTTTAGCCAGAACTGTCGCCTGTATTCCCTTTGTTATCGAATTTAATCGCACTAAAGGTGTATTGCCGATTGTTTCTAAGATATTATTGTACCACATGCTACAAAAATACGCAAACCATATTACTTATGAATAGAATATCAGGGCAACGAAATATTATAAGGGAAACAACATATATACAAAACGATATTGCTTTTTAAGTTAGTTTTTGGCATTTAAGCAATTAAAGTTTCGCATATCAAAAGCTTTGATTTTCAGAAAAGTCTGCTAAGTTAACTTATAAATTTTTCCAGGCAATGACACAATAATTCCTTGCATCTCTAAAGTGAGCAATACGATGGCCAACTTACTTTGTGGCATATTTAGTTGGATGGCAAGTTCATCAACAGCCAATTGCTTTCCATTTAAACAATCAACTACCTTTTGCTCATTAACTGTTAAATTTAAATGCAAGGCCGTTTGGACTTGTTGTTTCTTTTTAACTAAATCTACATCCCACCCTAAATAATACACCAGATCGTTGATGTCATTTATAAGAACGGCCCGATTGGTCTTTATTAGGAAATTACACCCTTCAGAAAAAGGATCTGTAATTCTCCCGGGATATGCGAAAACATCTCTATTGTAGGAATTGGCGATGTGCGCGGTGATTAGCGCGCCGCCTTTTATCGATGCTTCTACCACAATGGTTGCATCTGCTATGCCTGCGATAATCCTGTTGCGCTGTGGGAAATTCTGCTTATCTGGAGTGGTAAGCGTTGGAAACTCTGTCAGTAGCCCACCATTTAACACCATTTGCTGTGCTACACTTCTATGCAATTGTGGATAAAGCCGATCTAATCCATGACCTAAAACGCCTATCGTCGGAATTTGCAAACTTAAACATTCCTTGTGCACCGTTACATCTATTCCATAAGCTAAACCACTAATAACCAAAACATTAAATGGCACCAACTGTTCCGAAAGTTGTTTACAAATCGCCTTTCCATATTCCGTTGCATTTCTAGTACCCACTATGCTGATTATGCGCGGGTGATTTAAATTGGCCTTGCCTTTGAAATACAACAATAGCGGGCCATCTGAGCAGTGCTTTAATCTATGGGGAAAGTTTTCATCAGAAAAAAACATAGTCTCTATGCCGTGTTTTTCTACAAATTTTAATTCCTCTTCTGCCCGCTGCAAAGCGCCTGAGTTTTGGACAGCTTCTATTGTTTTAACTCCTATACCAGGAATTTGCGCCAACTGCTTTTTGCTCGCTGAAAAAACATTTTCTGCACTCCCACAGTAAGCCAACAAATTTTTGGCGGTAGCAGGTCCAACTAATTTAATAAATGTTAATGCAATTTTGTGTAGAGCGCTCAAAATGGTACAGGGTTAACTTATTCCCCATAACATAGTCAGTTTAATAATCTATATCTATCAAACTCGCCAGCGGAATGTGTATGTTATTTTTTAACTGAATGTATTTTTCTGTAACAGACCAAACAGTTGTGTAAACCCGCTTAGGCCCAATGGTAGTATTAAAAGTGATGTTTGCCTTGGCTTTAAACTCATTTCCCAAGCGTTGCGCATCTTCTAATTTGGTTTTTAATTCATGTAGTTTGCTGTCTTTGGCTTCAATTATATTAAGGTATTTGATGTGGTCTTTCTCCACCAACTCGATCGGTATCATTTTTAATCTGAAAATATTTAGACAAGAGTATTACTAATTTGCCTTAAAAGCAAACCTAAATCGTATTAATTCGAAAAAAAAGCTAGAATCTAGCTACCACCTCAGTTAAAAAGTCGCTATTGTTTTTTAAATTTTGGATGCGTATCGTCTATCATTCCTTTAAAAGAATGATCTAATTTACCGTCAACATCTGCCATTTTCTCTCTAGACATCGGCGTGGTGCTGCTGATGGCATTGTCATGTACATAAGAAGTAAATTGCCCGTTTTGAGAATAGAATAAAGCTTGTGAAAGCATTGCTTCCGTTGGATCGCCAAATTCTTTGCTCACATCATCGTTAACTATTTTATCTGGCGTAAAACCACCAAAATACTCCCCAGAACTCAATTGATTTTTTGTTTGAAACTGTGGTATATAGAGGTCGCTCTTATCAATATGGATAGAGAAAAACCCTACAGGCTTACCATAAGTCTGTCTACCGATTAATTTTACATCCACTACAGGCCTTAAATTATTGATCAATAACTCGCTTGCCGAAGCCGTTGAACCAGTAACCAAAAAATAAACCCTATTTATCCCCTCTAATGTTCCCCGCTTTTTAAAGACAGTCTGATTACCCGCCGCGACTGTAGGTTTATAATCAAAGTCAAAATAAGAATGAAGCTTATTATCGGTGCCAATAAACTTCTGATTTTGCAGAATAGTCGCTTTGCCATCTTGCATGGTTTGGTTAAAATAATAAGTAAACATCACGTTTCCATCCTGAGCGGATGGTGCAATTAAATTGGCAAATTCCTCTGAGGTAGAAACAGCACCACCACCGTTATATCTTAAATCCACCACTAATTCTTTTATCCCGTCGGCAGCGAAATTAGCGAAAGCCGCTTCTAACTGCGGTACGGAATTATCTGTGAAACTGTTAAAAACAATGTAGCCAACTTTTTTGGCTCCAACCGTGTAAGTATGCGTAAATAGAATCGGGTTGATGTTGTATGTGGCTTTAGAGATGCTAACATTTTGCGACGTCCCATCAGGTTTTTTTACTGTCAATGTTACGGTAGCAGCGCTGCCAAATATGGCATCAACTACTTTGGCAATACTCGCATCAGTAGTGTTGATGTCGGTGAGGTCGTTTATTTTAGTAATCTGATACCCTCGTTTCAAGCCTTGGGTAGCTGCAGGCGATGAGGCGTAGACATATTTTATACGCAAATCATTCGTACTATTGAAGAACACAGAAAATCCAAAATCACCTGCAACTCCGCCAATCTCGGTGGCAACCGTTCCATCATCTATAAAAGAATATTTATCCTTACCTCCGTTACTCGATAATGCCCTGATCGCATTTACTTCAAGATCGTTCGTTGCGTAACTCCTTGGATTAAATGCCTGAAAAGTGGGCATACCAACATTCCAAAAATAAGTTTGTTGTGCATAAAGATAAATTGAATCTTTAGTGAGTTGATCTCGTGTTGCAGGAAGCGAAGTACTGTCGCTGCTGTTCTTCTTGCAGGCGATGGTCAATCCCACAATCGCCAAAAAAATTCCCGTAATGGAATTTTTAACTATTTTATTGTTCGCCATGTGTAGTGTTGATTTCAGTTACTAAAACGTACGGTAAATTTAACGAATTGGATGGCGGATAAACTAATTTATTTTTACAAATAGTTAAGGTATCAGCGGCTAAAAAATTGTGATCTAATAGTAGTTTAGCCACTGCTGAATAAAATGTTTGACCAAGTTCTTCTGTAAAGAAAACTTTGACATATTGCTCCATACCTTGCCAGTTTATTTGCTTGATTTTATTAAGTTGCGTTTCAGGATCGCCCGACGTGACTACAAAAATCTGCACACCATTTTTGATTGCTAAATTTAGAAAGTTTAGCATTTTTTGGAAGACGAATAACCTAAGGGGCAGCCGCGCTGTTTTATACAACGTTTCGAAGTTAGGTCGATATTTGCTTACAAACGCAAATTTTTGAACGAACTTCTCAAAAACAGCTTCATCGCTATCTAACCGATTCTGTTCTTTAAAAAATTCGACTATTTCGGCAGCTGAATGTCCACCTGTCATTTCCAAAAATTGTGCAAATAAATAATATACTTGTAAATCGTAGTCTTTTTTTGGAAATATTACATCGTCGAGCTCTAAGAAAATAGCTTTTTTATCATTTAGCAACAAAGGTATATCTGTCATCAAACTAAGAATAATTTAATTTTTCCGGTCAAATCTATTTCGAAAACTCCGCTCAGCGCGTTGGGAATAGCTATGTCAATTTCTTCTGTTGAAAAAATTAATTCTCCTTGTCTAAAAATTAGTAATGAAGGGCTTACGAGGTTTATCTCTTCAAGATAATTATCTATTTCATCTTGTTTAGGAAGTAAAACTGTAATGTTGTATTCTGCAAAAAGTTGTATTGCTTTCGCCATCTGTTCAACCTCAAAAGTATGGGTTGGTATGAGTACTTCTATGGATTCTGAAATACAAAATTCCAACAATACATGCGCTACACTCTGCTCGTTTTTTTTGCCTAGATTGGCAAAGCGGTAACTAGAGGACGAGATTGCGGGAACTTCCTCATAATCGCCAAAAATAACAAAATCTCGGTCAAACGCCCGCAACAGTTTAAAAACTTTGGCGTTTTTCCCGCCTGTAATTAGAATGTTCAAATCGGTATATTTTGATGTTTTATAAATTCAATTAGCTAACAATCAATCCGTCTTTCATGGCCACAATTCTGTCGCTGGCGGTAGCCAAATGTTCGTTATGCGTAACAATTACAAAGGTTTGTCCAAATTCATCGCGCAAGCGTCCGAACAAACGGTGCAAAGCTTCTGCATTTTCTGAATCTAAATTCCCAGAAGGTTCGTCGGCTAAAATGATGGAAGGATTGTTGATAAGCGCCCTTGCAACTGCAATGCGCTGCTGCTCACCACCGGAAAGCTGGTTGGGCTTATGGTGTGCCCTGTCTTGCAGACCAAACATTTTTAGCAACTCAAATGCCCTCGTTTCAGCCTGTTTTTTGCTTTTCTTGGCGATAAAAGCTGGAATGCAGATGTTTTCCAACGCACTAAACTCGGGCAATAGATGGTGAAATTGAAATACGAAGCCGATATTCTCGTTTCTAAAACTACTTAAATTTCTCCCGCTTAATTTGTTCGTAACGGTGTCTTTAAGTGACACCGCTCCAGAGTCTGGTATATCCAACGTTCCCAAAATATGCAACAACGTACTCTTACCAGCACCAGATGGTCCAATAATACTCACAATTTCACTCTTTCTTATTTCGAGGTTTACACCTTTTAATATCTGTAGGTTTCCGTACGATTTGGTAACATCCGTAGCTTTTAGCATCTGTCAAAAATAAGGAAAAAGGATTAGAGAATAGGAGATTAATTAGCAATTAGAAAGTCTCCCAGGAGTGCTTTGATCTAGTCGAGATATTTTAACGGCGGATGTTTTGCTTTAGTAAAGCCCACGAACAGTAAACATTGAGAAGATGAAGACAAATTAGCGGATGGGGAATTTTTCGAGACCTTCTGTTAGGGTGTTGTGAACTCATTGAAGGTGCGGTGGGTTGAAACCCACCGCTATTAATTCGTCTCCTCCCATGGAGCTATTTAAAAATTAACTTCAGAAAATAGAAATGCTTTCTGTCTACTCCTTGCAGCGTTGTATTGCAGTGGAAATCTTTTTACAGGGTTTAAGTCCCTTTGTGGTTTGGGAAGGTAACAGATTGGAAAGGAAAGCCCGCCCGCAGGGAACGCCCAACTTATCAATAAAACTCACCATTCAATTCGTTAACTAAGTTGATATAAATATTTGATAATCAGATATTCTATAGCCCACTAACTCCACCACTTACCACCAATTTCATTGCATCGGCGGCACTCATTTTCAAATCTGTTACCTTGTCTCGTTCTACAATGCAAAGCTGCCCAGCAAAAGAATAGGAGAGCGGAAAATAAACCGCCACTTGAGTGGGCAAATTAAATTTTTCTAAATGGTTTTGAGTTAAAAAGCCAATTTTTTTCAATCCGCCCTCAACTTCTACCAATACCGGATGATTAAATTTTTTCTGCTCGCCCACAAAAGCTTCTGTGAGGTCTTTTATCGAAGTATAGATAAAATTAAACAGCGGTAAGCGATGGGTAAGACGCCTAAAAAATTTATACATCGGTTCTGTCACCAAATTGGTTACAAAGAAACCGGTAACTAGCACCACGGCAATTACGGACAACAGCCCCAGGCCAGGTATGTTTCGGCTTGCACCAGTTGCGGGATTTACGCCTAAAATATTATTTACATTAATCCAACTGTCTACTGTAGACACCGCCCAAACGAGCAATATTACGCTTACAGCAACCGGCAATACCACTAACAGCCCCTTAATCAAATAATTAAGTAATATTTTGCCGAGTTTATTCATGCCTCAAATTTAAACAAAAAAAGGGTTAATATTTTTAGGTTCTAGAAACCCACTCACTTTCTACTCATAAAAATAAACTCTTTTAACACGTTGAGAAACGTTCGTAAGAATTTCGTAGGCAATGGTATTCAGTTGTGCGGCTAGGTCTGCGATGCTAGGATTTGCGCCGAACACCACCACTTCATCGCCGGGTTTTACTGCCAAACCAGTTACATCTAGCATTGTCATGTCCATACAAATAGAACCTACAGTTGCTACCAGTTGGTTGCCAATCATCATGTGACCTATGCCGTTTCCCAGCGCCCTGCTATATCCGTCAGCATAACCAATCTTAACAGTCGCAACCCTTCCTCCATTCGGCATCTTTCCATTACGGTTGTATCCAACCGTATCTCCAGGAAGTAGATCTTTTACTTGGCTAACGGTGGTTTTTAATGTCATAACAGATTGCAGCAAGTCCTTACTGGCGCCATCGAAACCATACAAACCTATTCCAAGCCTGACCATATCTAACTGAGCCTCTGGAAACCTGCTGATGCCCGATGTGTTTGCCAAATGTAACAGCGGCTTGTACCCGAGTTGAGCAATTAAAAATTCAGTCTCTGTTTTAAATCGCGCTATTTGACTTTGGCTAAAACCATCAAAAACGGCAGCGTCGCTGGCAACAAAATGCGAAAATATACTCTTTACCTTTACTTTAGGAGAGGTTTTTAGAATTTCTCCAAGCTCCTGCATTTCTCCTGCAGTAAAGCCCAATCGATGCATGCCAGTATCTAATTTAATATGTATGGGAAATGCTTTTTCGTTATCTGACAACAAGTTCATGAAACTCTTCAAAATCTCCAGGCTAAAAATCTCAGGCTCTAGATTTCGCTCAATCATTGTTTCTAATGCATATTCTTCGGGGCTCATCACCATAATTGGCAGGGAAATACCGGCTTCCCTCAATGCAACTCCCTCATCTGCATAGGCTACCGCTAAATAATCTACCCCGTGAAATTGCAGCAGATTTGCGATCTCAAAACTTCCACTTCCATACGAAAAAGCTTTCACCACCGCCATAATTTTCACGCCGGGCTTCAACTTAGATCTGTAATGCTGCAGGTTTCCCAACATCGCGTTTAGGTTTACCTCTAAAACCGTGTCGTGAACTTTTCTAGTGAGTACTTTACTTATCTTCTCGAACTCAAATTTCCTTGCACCCTTTACTAAAATTGTTTCATTGTTAAACGAGACGCTGCGGAATTGTGCTAAAAAAGATGCAGTATCCGGAAAAAATATTGATGTTTGAAGGAATAAATGGCTGTTCCGACTAATATTTTGCCCAATACCGATTACTCTTTGGACGTTCCTCTTTTGCAGTAGGTAAGAGATGACTCCGTACAACTGCTCATCATTACGGCCTGTTTCCACAAAATCAGACAAAATCGCTGTTTTTCGAACATGTTGATTTTGCTGATTTAAAAAATCAAGTGCGATGATTAGAGAGGAAATATCTGCACTGTAAGAATCATCGATAATCGTACAATTATGAATGCCATCTTTAAGCGCCAAACGCATAGAAATTGGACTTAAAAACGCTAATTTAGATACAATGTCTTGTTGCTTATATCCTAAGGCAAGCAATGTTGCCCAACACGTTAAGCCATTTTCTATGTGCGCTGTGTCTGTAAAAGGGAATTTGCACGTCGTCTCTTCCCCTTTATAAACAGCTTTTAAGATACAATAGTTGCCTTCTACCTTTCTCTCTACTAACTGAAGATCTGCCTTTTCCCTATCGCTCCAGCTAAATTGTATTTTTCCGGGCAAATTCGCTTGAGGAAACTTTGTAAATACATGTTTGGGATAAATAAACATGGTTACATGCTCAAAAAGCTTAAGTTTTTCGGTCAGCTTTTCACTTGCATTTGCAAAGCCTTCCGCATGCGCTTGCCCAATATTGGTTAAAATGCCTATTTGAGGCTGGATAATCTCTGCAAGTCGGTGCATTTCATCTACGGTAGAAATTCCCGCTTCGAAAATGGCTAAATTGTTATCTTCACTTATTTGCCAGACTGACAAAGGCACGCCAATTTGAGAATTGTAACTTTTCGGACTTCTAACAATATTAAAATCTGAAGCCAACAACTGATAAAGCCATTCCTTTACAATAGTTTTTCCGTTGCTTCCGGTGATGGCAATTGTTTGTATATCGAACTGTTTGCGGTGAAATGTAGCAAGTTTCTGCAAACCCTTGAGCACATCGTCGACTACTAAAAAATTTACGTCTGAGTATTTCGTAATGAAATTTCTCTTGCTTATTAAAAAATTTCGAACCCCCTTCTGGTAAGCGTCATCAATGAATAAGTGGCCGTCGCGGTGGCCAACTATTGCTAAAAACAGGGCATTTTCCGGCTGTAATACCAGTCTGGTATCTATCAACAGTTGGTCTATTCGACTATTTAAAGTATTTATGCTCGCTTCCGCGGATAAAATTTCGGCGATTTTATTAATTGTGTATATTGGTTTCTCCATCAACAAAAATCAAGAACAGCTGTTCCCTTTTTACCTCACGAAGTTGAGCAAATATTTATGAATACCGATAAAAAACCGAACATATATTTAGACAAAAAACAAGCATTGGCTAAGGCACAAAATTTCTGTGCTTATCAGGAACGTAGTCAAACTGAAGTACGTTACAAGTTGGTTGAATGGGGAATTAGAGGAAACGAATTGGAAGAAGTGCTATCAGACCTGATCTTGAATAACTTTTTGAATGAAGAAAGATTTGCAAAAGCCTATGCTTCGGGCAAACTCAGAATAAACCATTGGGGCCGACAAAAAATAAAACAAGGTTTGCAACTGAAAGGCGTACCTGATAGAATTTTGCACAAAGCGCTGTATTCGTTGGATGAGCAGGAATATCTAGAAATCCTTCACAAATTACTCGATAAAAAAGAGCGCGTTACCGATGAAAAAAACCTACAGAAGAGGAAGTATAAATTGCTTTCTTATATGCAGGGAAGAGGTTTTGAACGAGAACTTATTTTAGAATGCTTAGGTCGGGAATGAATTTATGTAACCCATTTTAAATGTATAAATTAGAATTCAACAACCTAATATATAAGATTGTAAGTGTCAGGCTGTCTAATGTCTTGTAAAACCTAGTCGATTTTAACACCTTCGGCAAGATCAGAATACCTCAACTCGATGCCGCCCTTTTTCTCCCGTTCTTTAATTTTGCTCCTTATTCTTTAGGTCTAAAATTTTACCCAGTATATCGTTCTGCAAAAAATAAAAGCATTTTGCGGATTCTGAAGTCCACGCTATTTCAAACTACGTATGCGTAAACTTAACCTTCTGGAAATAAGTAAAAATAGGGTCATTAATCTTTTCTTCAAAATCGCTACTCCAACAATCCTTTTCTTAATCCGACTTCCAGTCCTCGCAATTCTGCCAAGCCTTTCATCCTGCCAATGCCCGAATAGCCCGGATAAGCATTTTTATTTACATCGGCCAAAATTTTATGGCCGTGGTCTGGGCGCACAGGTATGGATACGTCTTCTCTACCTTGTTTTTGCCTTGATTGCTGTTCGCGAATGACGGCCTCCATAACGCTAGCCATGTCGTTATCACCATTCAGGTGATCGGCTTCATAAAAACTGCCATTAGACTCTTTAGTAACATTTCTTAAATGTAAAAAATGAATATTTGGACCAAAACGTTTAACCATTTCAGGTAAATTGTTTGCAGGATTAGCACCTAATGAACCCGTGCAGAAAGTAAGGCCATTGGCAGGAGATGGCGCTGCATTAACAATATATTCTAAATCATCTGCATTGCAAACCACTCTCGGTAAACCCAGAATTGGAAAAGGTGGGTCATCCGGATGAATACACATCATTATGCCCATTTTTTCCGCATCCGGAACAATGGCCTTCAAAAAATAAGCTAGATTTTCACGAAGAACTTTGGCATCCACAGCTGCATACTTATCTAAATGTATTTTAAATTCCGCAGTTGTAAAAACCTCATCTGTTCCCGGTAAACCGGCCATAATGGTGTTTTTTAAAGTTTCTTTCTCCTCTTGAGTCAATTCGTCGAAATACGTTTTTGCTTCTGCGATACGTTCTTCAGAAAAATCTTTCTCTGCATTTTCTCGCTCTAAAATAAATAGGTCAAAAGCGGCAAGCGCCACTGCATCGTACCTTAAAGCACTGGCACTATTTGGTAAAATAAAATCGAGGTTTGTTCGAGTCCAGTCTAATACAGGCATAAAATTGTAACACACCACACTCAATCCCATTTCCGAAACGTGCTTCAAAGACTGGATGTACTTCGCAATCCACTCGTCGCGGTCTGGGGCGCCAATTTTGATAGATTCGTGGATGTTGATACTTTCTATCACAGACCAAGTTAAACCAGCATTTTCTATTTCGTCCTTGCGTTTGGCCACCTCTTCAATAGACCAAACCTCTCCGCAGGGAATATGATGCAGCGCGGTTACTACGCCCGTGGCACCGGTTTGTCTAATATCTGCTAGCGTTACTTCATCATTTGGACCAAACCATCGAAAGGTTTGCTCTAATTTTTTTATCTCAGTCATTGATGTGCTAAAATTTTATGCGGCTACCCCTCCGCATATTTCACTAAATTAATATTTTTACCAAGCTTTATTTAAAAAATTATAATTTTGCCCGATTTGCCAATTTTCAGAGCTCTTCCGGTTAAATTTTCACAATCATCTTTTAAGAAAATCTAAAGAAACTATTGCGATTTCATTTGCAGGTCTCTCATCTTTTGTGCGTAACGTCTTCCCAGCAAGATTGCAGAGTTTGCGTCGAAGTGAGTCTTATCACCTCGATCTATTAAATCTTCTGTGGTAACTACTGCGGTATGTGGTATTTTTTGCGGAAGATCTTTTATCATTTGATTGAAGGCTTCGTAATCGGCATTAAACCTACCCAATTGACCTGCCACAAAAGGTAAATTTTCATCTCTCGTAAGTTTTCGGATTCGCTCTATTAGGATTTTTAATTTCGGCATGTATTCTTCTACACTTTTCAAGTTGGAATCGGACTCGCCTTGATGCCAAATAATTCCTTTAACAATGCCATATTTCATGGCTTCTTTGATCCTCTTCGAAGCGTCATCGTAGGGAAATTTACCTGTGCTTTTATCTTTGCCACCCGGCACCCAAGAATTTATTGAAGTGCCTCCAACGGCTGTTGGCACCAACCCAATTTCTGTTTTTACATTTGCACCTGCCATAGCTATCCCAAAGGATAAACCCGGACCAACGCCAACTGCTTTCGGCTTATCAAAATGAAGCGGATTATGTGCCTCTTTCCACTTGAGACCTTCTGTAAACACCTGCACCCGCAGATTGCCCGCAGCTTGATTTTCGGGCGTTAAGTAACCTCGACCGGCCATGTTAGACTGTCCCATTAAAATATAAATGTCTTTGTTATTGCTTTTCATCACATTTCGGGTGAGGTTACAAGAAAAAAGAGTTGATGCAATTGCCAATGACAAACCTAAATATTCTGTCGATTTTAAATTCATTGTAGTGGATAAATAAAATTTTGCCCGGCGAAAAAATATTGCGGGAGATGGAGAATCCAGTCGTCTGCAAAGAATTACGTTTTCAAATGTACAGCATCATCTTCAAAATCAGAAGACATATAGTTGCAGCTAGGCAAAAACTAATCAACTGAAGTCAACTATCCAGGTGAAACAACTGTTGTTGGTCAGTCTTTCTTAGCTTCTTTGGCTAATCGCTTGGTATCAAAACCCCAAAGTCACCAAATCAAATAATGGTCGGATTGCATCAGGCCTTAGAGATTAAAACTACTACCCACAATTAATAACTTGAATTAGCGCATAAACTCCAAATTATCTATATGATAAACAGCATTTTAAAGGCCGTGTTTAAATTTATATAAAAAATAACTTGCTAGGTTTATAAAACTCTCTATATTTGCATCACCAAAAAACAACGGTAAAACGTTATGCGAAAGTAGCTCAGTTGGTAGAGCACGACCTTGCCAAGGTCGGGGTCGCGAGTTCGAATCTCGTCTTTCGCTCTAAATGCCTTCCTACCAGGAGGCATTTATTTTAAAAGCTCATTGCTTTTAAGCTCGGATGGTGGAACTGGTAGACACGCAGGACTTAAAATCCTGTGCCCTCAACAGGCGTGCGGGTTCGATTCCCGCTCCGAGTACGCATAACCGCTCTAATTAATTTTAGAAGCGGTTTTTTTATTTTAGGGTACAGATTTAGGTACATTCTGCATTTACAAAGTTCAGTTTTCACTCGTTTTATCAAAACTTGCGTGTTGACTGTTAAAAAATCTTAGTAATTTAGTGTAGCAAATTTTATTAAAAGCTGTGGAGGTGCCGAAATAATGAAAAACAAATGGTTATCTAATATTCCTAGCGATTTTTACTTTTATTTTATTTGTATAATTATCGTTGGCATTCTAAGTTTCTTTGGACTTCTAAACGCATAACATTTTTAAATGTCCGACATTACATTTAATGCTTCTTTTGATGAAGTGGCGATAGTGCGTATCACCAGGCCGCAAGGTGCAAGGGGTAACTGTCAAATATTGATCGATAATTTTTATTGCGGAATGTTTATAAAAACCAATGAAGGGTATAGGCCTGCTTTCAACGATAAATTTGACTTTACGACTGAAGATATAGATATTTTGATAAACATTATCCAATCTAATGACTAAACAAAAAAAGCCCGCAGATTTTGCAGGGCTCTAATTTTGTATTCGATTTAATTAATCGTTGCCCCAAATGACGCAATACTCAACATTACCAATTGTAACGTTTTGATCTATAAACTGATCTAATCCATCATAAAACGAGATACTAGAGAAAGGAACACATCTTATTTCTTCTTCATCAACAACATGAGTAGAAAGCTCGTTTCTTCCGTTTGCTATTTTAGCCCATTTAATGGATAATTTTAATTTTTTGTTTGCTCGTCTCAAACTAAGATCTACCTCCTTAAGTAACTTTCTTGATTCTTTAATTGTAATAGTATTATTTAAGACGTCAGCGAATGCCTGAGCTGATTTATCGAAAGCTTCTTGATTTTTCATATTTAAATTTTTTAAAGATTATTGTTAGGTACGTTAATGTACATTTTATTTAACTACATTCTGCTTTTCCGTCAACACAAACTCATTAACGGTCGCTATAAATTTAATAGCCTCTGAGATTGAAAAAAGATTATTTAGGGCGCAATTCTTAACGTTAACATCTTCACTCAATAAAGCGGTTTCCCTTATTTGATCGGCTCCATAACAAAGGCCATCAAGTAGCGCTTTAATGTCCGTTTCTTCGTTTATTTCTTCGACCTTATCAAAGAATGTCTTTTTAACTAACATGACAATTCCCCCTCTACATTTATATTTTCAGTATAAAAGATAGTAGCTAAAGGGATAGCTGCTTGGTTTACTTCATTTACGATAAAGTTTTCAGCCGACAATAAGAGCATGAATTCGGTTAACTTTCTATAAGCCTTATTTGCCTTTTGTAAATATTGAGGCTCAAGATCTAAACTTTCGAGGTGTGTTATCAAACTAGAAAGTCCTTTTACAGAATCTTCGTTTTGCCCTCCAAAATGCGCCAAATCTATTTTTTCCATTGCACCGGCAAACATATTAAATTCGTCCGTGGTCATTTCTAAAATTACATTGTCGTTTTCAATCAAATTACAATTCATATTAATAGGGGTTTAAGTGAAGATCAAATGTAAAATAAAGTATTGACAATATCAATATCTTTTAATTATCTCTTTTATCCTTTTTAGTATTGACAAAGTATTTTATATTTGTGCATGGCAAAGAAGATGATTAGTGTAAAGTTAGATGAGAATGTATTGGAATTGTTAAAGGTGCTTTCTGCAAATCAAAACCGCAGCCAGGGGCAACAAATTCAATTTATGATAGAGCGTGAAGCAAGGGCGCTTAAATTAGAGGTGCAAAAAAAAAGCCTCTAATTTCTTAAAGGCTTTTTAGATTAAGTTTATATTTTATTGTACTTCAGCAAGTAGCTGCTTAAATATTGGGTCGAAAAATTCACTTGTTAACGTTATAACGTCACGACCTTTAGCTTCAACGAACACTCCGTAGTGTTCTCCAGCGACCAATATTAAAACGGGATCCCCATCTGATGCTAAAATTGCAACCTCACGGGCTAAATTTACACCTGTCTCGTGCCCGGTGCTGCTTTCTGCAAGGGGGGGGAAATAAATGTGTTGTTCCTGTATCTCGTGGTTATTTACTAAAACACATCCAATTGAGGCTCGAAGGTTCCATGTTATATTATTAAAACCTCCCTCGGTTTTCGTTTTAGCCCTTGCACGGTCTACTAATCGCTTTCCCGTCTCGAACATTGTATCTGCAAGCTCGTTTATTATTTCCTCAACATCTGAGTTAATAAGATTATCGAGAAAGTCATCTTCAAAGTCTTGTTCTATACTAAACATATTTTTTGGTTTAAAACTTGTACTCATCCATAACAGCTTCCATTTCTTCAGGGGTTGCTTCGTTCGCAATGACTGCTTTATGATTGTTAATAATTTTTAACGCCTGTTTATCGTCTGGCCATGTTCTATTAAATTCACCTTTCACAACGCCGCGCTCTGATTGAGTGTAATCTTTCATTTCGCTGTCTAAAAGCTCTTGGTTCTTTTGTCTTTGTTCTTTCGTGTAACTCATAATTTTCTATTTTTTTTTATTGTCTAAATACGTTTTCATCATTTCACTAACACCTTCGCCAGCTTGTGACGGCTTATCTTTATTAGCCAGGTACTCTTTCATTAGATCCGATGTTTCGCCTTTTGTTTGGCTTTTGGGCTCCATTGGATTAACTCCCATAAATTCGTTGATATGCATAATTAGCTATTTAAGTACCTTTTTAAAAATTCTGTCTTAACCTTAAATGTATTTTCTGCGTGGTCGTAATCTAAGAAACTTGCAGTAGGTGCCATTTCGTGGCTCCAATGCTTGGCCATTTTTGCAGCGTTGTTATTTGCATCTGCCAACTTTTGCATACAAGAATAAAACGCAAGTTCTTCTTTAGTGGTCAAATATTCATCAAACAAAGGCCTTACTGTTTCGGGCTGCAAATTGCTATACAGAAACTCCGAAAGTTTTTCTATTTCGATAACTTCAGCCGGGTATGGTGTGCCGTTATAAATTTGGTGGGTTCTTAAAGCCTTGTTGAATTCATCAAAGCTTTTTTCTGTTTTATAGATTAGGTTTTCGCAGGTGTCCGCCAATGCTGTTTGCTGCATAGGTCTTTGTTTCTGTATCCAATTTTCAGCGTTTGACCTCACAGTTGCAAAAAATGCAGGTGGGCTGTTTAATATTTCTACTAATACCTTTCCGCTTAATTGTTTCTGAAATTCCGCTATCGTTTCAAATGATTGCTTTAATCTATCGGCTTGAGGTTGTAGCCTTGTCAGATATTCTTTGAAATAAAAGAAACTATCATCGCCACTTTTAATTTTTACTTTTTCCATGTTTCTATTTTATAAAATTTGCAAGTGAAGTAATTGCGGCCACTCTTTCCGCAGGTGTAACTAATTGAAGATCTGTTTCTAATTGTGCAAGGTTGCTTTCTACAACTCGCTTAATTTTCGTTTTTAAATGGATTGTGCCCGGCTCCATGCCTTTAGGGTTTCCACTTTCTAGTTTTTTAAATGCCATATTCAAAGATAATTAACTGCTTTTCTATTGCTTAATTACTGCATCTACTATCTTCGATTGGTCAAACCTTATAAAGGGATTAGGTTTTAACCATGCTGAAATTGGTATATTTCCGTTAAAGGATTTTAGCCAACGCTCACGTGCTAGATCGGCTTTTATTTCTTTAAGCAATTCTGTATCATTTGCCAATAATGCTGCCTTGAGTTTTTCTTTATCCATGGTTCAAGGTTTCTAAAAATTGATTGAATTTAATTTGATTATTGCAATCGATAAATTTTACCGGTACATCGTAATGCTCAACTAGCCCACGCTGAAAGAATAATGTTAAACCAATTGGCACTCCATCAAACAAGCCTAATAGTTTTTCATTACCAATTACAGATCCGACAATCGCCTCTACTTGCGCCCTCTGCTCATCTGTAATTTGATGGAAATAAACTAATCTGTTAATCTTCAGTGCTGCGGGTGGTAGGGTTCCATTGAAAACCGATATAAGATTTTTAATTTTTTCTTCTCTATTCATAGCTTAATAATAATATTCGTCAGTGTTAACGGATCCGTCAACGTTATAAATAACAAGTGCGTTAGTCAATGCAGGCTCTTTCGCTAGTTGTTCGTGTAGCTCGTTTTCGGTTGCTTGCTTACCATCAACAATATAATGAGTGGGTTTATCTTCGAAATAACGGATTTCAAGCCGTGGCTTTACGTCTGAGGGCTTAACCGTTCCGTTTAGTAATCCCGTTAATAGGTTTAACTTGGTTTCTCTAGTTTCCATAACTTACAGTCACTTTATATTCGTCAGTTTTATTAAAATCCATTGCATCATTCCAAAGATCCCGTGTTACTGTTTTTCCATCAACTAGATAAACATTGTGATCTTCACCGTTAACGGATCCGTCCGCTTCTAAACTCCATCCTATCATAATACAGCGGTGTCTTGGCTTCAAGTCCGCAGCCGTAAATTTTCCACTTAGCAAGGATGCTAATTTATTTATCTTCTCGGCTCTATTCATTTTCGGATTGGTTTAATATTGTTTCAATCATAGCATCAAGTTGGCTTTCGCTCATTTGGTCAAGCTTTCCCTTAACTTCCAATTCTGTAGTGGTGGCTGCTAACTTTGGAACTGCAAAACCTAATAGTTTCTCGAGAAACATCAATCTATCTTTAGCTTCCAAACTGTCTATATCCCTCTGGACGTTATCCCAGTTATCCTGCAGGAGTGAATCAATTTTGGACCGCAGTGAGGTTGTCACCTTGTTGGCTGTACCTTTTAATCGACCGCCTGTTTTCGGGCTTCCTGTGGGTTTTCCCACCTTATTTTTATTTTCCATTTCGTTCTACTTTAGATTTGTATAATGCTCTATAAATCTGTTCGCTTCATTTTTTACAAGGGTTGCAAACCGTTCGCCTTTCATTCTCGGTCTTAATATTTCTGTATAAGCGTTTACCATTTCAGGATTGTTAAAACCTGCAGCGTCGCTAAACATTTGGCGCAATCCTATCTTTAGTTTTATTACATCCTCAAACCAAATAGGATGATAAATCATAGTCAAAATTCCAAAGTAAAATTCTTTGGCTTTTGGATCCGTTGTCTCGTCTACCAATGTTTGGTAAATTTCGTTTATGTGTTTGGTATCAATCGTTTGGTAATTGGCTAAGTCTACCAATCTTTGAAACTCTAACTTGTGGTGTGTCTTTAAATAATTTTCTGCAATCGATGCAATGCTCATAATCTCTCTCTCCTTATCTTTTATTTATTTAATTAATTTTAAAGGGCTACAGCCGATACCATGACACCCTTTACCCAGCGCATTCTTACAAATTGATCTCCACCGACCCGGACGTCAACGCCATAGGTTAGTCCGTCTTTAAGAGTTCCGCTGTCATCGACTTGAATATTTGCATCGGCCTTTAATAAAACCTTACCGGCATTTACCTTTAAGGCGATATTAGTGTCCGCGTTGGCCACATCGAGTGTCAAGCCGACATTAACACCCTCTCCAGTTTCGTTATTCGTAATGTTATTCGTGATACGTGCTGATTCTGTAGTGTAGGAACCTAAGGGGTTTGAATAGATATTATAAGCAAGTTCACGAATTTCGCCGCGAGTCATTCCGTTCAGTCGATAAATAAAAGAGTCTCGATATAGACGAATGGCTGATGAATTAGACGCCCAGGGGTCAGAACTTCCCGGAACTGCTCCCAAGCTTAATACGCTGTTATCTACATCGAGAAAGCCAATTTTACCGCTTAGCGCTGTAATAATTCCCTCTATTATTGCATCGGTGGCAAACATTTTACCATCTTGCTGTACTCTAAATGGTGCGGTTTCTTTATTCTCAAAGCTACTGCCCGCCCAAAACCTAACTTCATCCGTGGTGGTGCCGGTTCCGTTTATGCCGGCTACTTCGCCAGCTTCGGGGTTACCAGCTACAAATGCGCCTGTTAATATGGCTCTATCTCCTACGAATGTCCGTTTAAACTGTTGCATAATCGCAGCGTTATTAATTTCATCCCCCACTTGTTTAGCATAAAGACCTGTTGCAATCGATTTGGCAGTTTCTTTTATATTTGCAACTACCGCCTTAATAATCCTTTCGGCTGTTGTGTATTGAATGACATCCGAAACTAGCCCAGATATAAGCGATGGATTGACCAAAGGCCAACTAACAGATTGGAGTCGTAAAGGTGTGTTTATACCTAAACTTTCGCTTAGAACTCTTAAACTATCGCCGGCAACAAGTTTAAAGTTTAGATTCATTTCACGAATATATTTTTCGTCTACGTTCAATGGGAATGCAACCGGTGGGAAACTATTGTTTTTAGCATGTGCCTGTAAAGCTGCTTCAAGTTCAGTTTCCGCAGCTATCACATAACTATTTGGCATAATTAAACCAATCAAAGTATATTTATCGCCTACAGCTGGTGCAAACGTTGTGTTTGGTTGTGTATAGCCTGTCTCGTCTTTATTGGTTCCTATTGTTATGGCTTTTGTGGTATTGTTGTAGCTCGTTATTACAAATTCTTGGCCGCTCAATTCGCCTGACTTAAAAACGATCTTTGCGCCTCCGTCCGTTATTTGCTGAGCGTTCAAATCAAAGTCAATTGTACTGTCAGTCATTTCTTGAAGACCATTGACAGCGGTTAATGTAGATGTTCTACGTGGGTAAATATCCTCGAAGGTTACGGATCCCTGTTTGCGCCCATACTTATCGGTGTTTATTTCAAAAGGAGCGCTGAGCGTTAATTTCGTTGCGCCTGATCGGTAATTATCTGGTAAGTTCGTAGATCCTCCAAACCCAAACCAGACGGTAGCAAACGATTGATCTACTGATTGCCTAGTGGCTTTTGTTAAACCTTGCCCTCTACCGTATTTAAGCTGAATATCTTTAAGCTCTCCGAGTTTTTCTAACAAAAAGATTTTCTTTCCGATAACTTTATACTCCAACTTGAACGCATCTGCAATATTGGTTAGTGCAACCCTACAGCTTTGTTCTGCAAAGCTAAACGTAATCGGCTCGCTGATTAGCGAACAATCGCCAATTTCCCAGCCAGTCTGTTCGGTATTAAGGTTTTCAATAACTAAGCTAAGCACCTCAAATGGGGTGGCTGTATATGAAAACGTAGCATTCCCCAAATGCATCAATAGAACGTCATACATCGAATAAACCGGTGCAAAGAATGTGATGTCATATTTGAATGTCTTACTATCAATCTGTTCGCAGTCAATTGCGGTTTTGATGCTGTATTTCTGAAGATTATAATCAACATAATCATCTAACTTTAGATCTAATGGACTTTCTGTATAGAATGAGGCGCTTATCTTATCCATGCCCATAAATTCACTGTTGTAGATCGTATTATCGTCTATCTCTACGCTGTTGAGAATCTCGCCTTCTCTTTTAATGTTTAATTTCATCTTTTTAATTAGTTATCATTTGTTTATAGTTATTTAGTTCATTTATCCCTTGCTGTAAGCCTATGTTATTATTGCGAAGGCAATCCCGAATGTTATTCCAGTAGCGCTCTACTTGTGGGTGATGCTGCGGCTCTATCTTACCGCTTTTCTCTAGTTCTTGGTATTGGCGTTGTAGCTCGATAAGGTCGGGGGGTAAAGTTGTTTGAGACTGTTCTAAGACTGTTTTGTTTTCTTTTTGTGTAGATGATGTAGGTAATGTAGATGAAAACAAACATTTTTTTTCGCTAGATATTCGGAAATACTCAAACTCACTTCCTAAAATCTCGGTCATTATTTCTTTTGTTTTTTGTGCATCCGTTACTTTTACTATAATCTCGTCATGCACACTAATAAAAACTATCTTTTCAACTATTAACGCTTTCCATATTTTACTCATTACCGCTACCTCAGTAGATTGTAGCAACCAAGCAAGATTACTATGTGGCTTTTCCTTTCCGTGTGGGTTTCTAGGCTCAAAGGTTGTTTTATAATTGTTTATCCAATTTATCCAATCGCTTGCACCAAACATTTTAGATAATGCTTTAGAGGGCTTAGAAAACAGTATCTCAAAGAATTTCTTTTTAGCCTCATCTCTAGTCTTTAAGCCTGCTTTTTCTTGCAACATCAAGTAAATATCCTTTCCGGTATTTATCCATTTACTGTATTCATTATTAACTAAGTTTTTAGTTCTGTCCTTAGATATGGAATTAGTTAGTATTTTGCTTAATAATATCGGTTGCATTGTTACCACGTCTAAGCTTGTCGTTTCCATACCATCCAATAAAACGAACGGTCTCAAGTGTCTATGAAAGTTTGAAATTGGAGTATGCACCCTTTGAGCAAAGGCATCAACTTTAAAGAACAACTCAGGTCTGCTTTCCTTATATCTCAAAAACAAATTAAAGTAATCCGTGCTTTCAGCACCATTTTTTAATGAAACGTATTTTAGATTGTAGGCCATAACTTTATAAAAAGTCTCGGGGGGCAATGGCTTTATGATTAGTAGAGACAAATCAATGTCTCCACCTTGTAATACTGAATATAAAAAACGCTTATCTTCAACAATCAACTCTAAAAAACCATTATCTGTAAGATGCTGTATTTCTGTTTTCCTTTGAAATTTGGGGTATCTAAAAAACCTTTCTTCTATCTCTACACTGCTAATATGGACTGGTTGCATTTCGTCATTCAATCCTCTATAACGTAGGCTAAAAACCTGTTTTGTCCTTATGTATTTTAGAAATTGCTCATGTTCAGCACACAAAAAAAAAGTTCTTTTTTCATCTACATTACCTACATTAAGCATAACCAAACCCCCCTCTATTCGCTGCATTCACAACATTACCCGAGGCTGCACGCTCGACTACTAAACCCAAATTTCTTAACCGATCCGCCAAAACCCTGTTTGAACAAGGCTTGTATCCGTTCTCAATACAATATCCCTTATACTCACCGTGCATGGTCTTTAAAGCGGTCGTTTCTGTGGTGCTTGCCAAATAGTGGTGGTCATCTACAAATAGCGCCACGGTGTCAGATTGCTGCCTGTAATCGCTTACCATGTTTTCAGCAGCATCACATTTTGAAAAGCCTCTTTGCTTCAATACCCTTTCTAAACCCTCTAAAACCCAATTGAACACACCCGGTAACTCATTGGCGATAATATTTTTATCTAGGTCTTTATCTTGCTCATGGGGTGGTATCGTCACGTTAAAGGGAATGATTAGAAAACGCCTAAAATATGCAGCGGTATGCTCCACGTCCTTTGGCAAAGTATTACCATTGAAAATCATTTTTGCATAATTGGTCAATATAAAAGGCTGACCATAAGGCAAACGAGCTTCCACGGGTTCACCACTTACCAATTGTTTAAAGATACTAGCCTCTAAGTTTCCGTTTATTTCCGAGGCATAATTTAGAAGTTTGTTAGCTAGGCTAGCTCGATAATATCCTGTAGAATCCGTTAAACTTTGTATTGAATAGTTACTAATGTTTTCCGTCCCTAACAAAGCTCTGACTATCTCAAATAATACTGATTTTCCATTTGCCCCCGTTCCATAGCAGAACAATGTCTTCTCTAGCTTTAAAACATTCGGCTGTATAAAAATATATCCTAAATATTCAGCTAAAACAGTTTGACATTCTTTGTCCGGTAGTACCTTATCTAAAAATGATTTAAACTTTGGTGCCGTTGCTTTAGGATCGTAATCGAAAGGAAGTTGGTATTTTAAAAAATCCTTTCTTTCCGGTGCTCTTAAAATTTGTGCATCCTGTGAAATTTCAAATGTGCCATTTAATAGATTTATTAAAGTGGTTCCCATTTGCTGCGGTGGCTTTGGAAGGTTTGCACCAAAGTGAAACTGTTTAAACAGCTCGTCTATAAACTTGTAAAATTTAGCATCTGATTTATCAACTCCCATTCTCAAAGCAACTTTACTAAGGAATGTTTTCAGCTCGTCTTTATCAAATACAGCCCAGTATGCACCGTTATAGAGATAAACAAAATCATTAGATCTACAGATACCCCAATTGTTTTTGATAGCTACTTTTTGCAGTTCTTCAATGGTGTAAATGAAATAATGTTTGGCTTTTGGAAATTTGCTCGCTAGGTTTTTATTTAACAGCTTATATGTCTCTAAGATTTCAGCTGGTACATTCTTTTTGAAACTACCATCAACATCTATAATTTGTTGCTCTATAACCTCTAAATCTTTCTCAAGTTGCACTACTTCAGGGAATGCGGCCAATCTGAAATTTACCCTTTCAATTTTTGAAAGAAGATTATCTATTAAAACATCATGGTTTATCGGATCTACCTTTATAATTTCGGGTGTTACGTCAACGCAATCTTTCATATCAAACATTACCGCCCCCTGTCTTTAACTCCTTACATTCAAATCCAAACATTTCAGTCATTAACTTTGGTAAAAAATCCCGTTGCTTGAGTTGGGATATTGCTGCAATAAGTTCGTAGGATTTAGTTTTGTAAGAAAATGAGACGATTGCAAAGCCCGGGATAAACCTTTCTACATTGATCTTAACCTCTGTCATTTTGCCCCCCTCCTTTGCTATTTCGGTTTACCGTTTGTATTGTAGCTGCTAAAGCCTCTATGTATCTTTTAATCTTTGTATTCGTTCTCATCGCTTTCCCGTCTCTCCATCATCGAACTATAAACACTTATACACTTTTTGCTATTCACTATAGAAAACTTATCTTGAGGCTTCTTATTAGGGGTTTGATTTGTTCTAAGCATTTTTAAACCCCTTCTTGTTTCTCCCTACAGCTAATGCAGCATCAACTTCGTTTTTGAGAAAGTAAACGGTTCGGCCTGTCTGGTAAAAAGGGAACACACGTCTATTTTTATAAGCGTGAATAGTTGTCTTGCTAACTTTAAGATATTCAGCAAGCCCACCAATATCAAACCGTTCGTTAGGTTCGGGGGCTGCGATTGGTATTAGCGTTTCGCTTTTATAGATTGATATCTCTTGATTCAGTAATGACTTAAACTGTCCGACAGTAAGTGCATAAAGGGGGGTTTCACTATTAAGCATTTTTTACCCCCCGCTTTTGGGTTCTTTCAGAAACCCAGCCTAAAATTTCAGCCTCATCGAAGGAAAGGCGACCGCCTATTTTGTAGTGTGGAATTTTACGCTTTGCGCAGTAATCCCGAATTGTAAACTGACTAAGGTTAGCCAACTTGCTCGCTGTATAAATATCTATTTTCATAACACAAACGTAATGAAAACGTAGTAAGTAGTAGTTTATTTTTTATCAACAATTAACTACAAATCAATGAGTTATGTTTGTATCACATAATAATAACATGTACTAATTTCTATACAAAAAATATAAGTTAAGCAAAGTTTGAGCGAGAACTAGAGATATATTTTAGAAGATTTTTATTTAAAGAATGTTAATAACATTATCTATAAACCAAGCTCTTTTAGGTGGTTTGCTAACAGCGCGGCCTTTGTTTCATCGGTTGCTCGGATGTAAACTAAAAAGTTCTGCTCAGACTTGTGACCTGTTGCGCTCATTATAAGCATAGAAGGAACGCCCGCCTTAAACATGTTCGTGGCGTAACTGCGGCGGCAGGTATGAGATGAGATAAGCGCGTATAACGGGTGGGTTGTTTCGTTATCTATGTTTCCTTTTGTGTTCTTTATGGTTCGTAATTCTGTTAACCCTGCGAGCTTCGCAATCTCTTTGATATAAACGTTAAATTTTTGGCCGCTTATTGATGGAAATACGCTTGGATATTTCGCAAGCACCGGGGTTAATTTGCTCATTATAGGAATAACCACATTATTGCCTGTTTTTTGCTGCTTTATTTTGATGTAGTAATTATTTTTAACCTTTTGGATGTTGTTTAATTCCAAACGGTTTAAATCTGATAGCCTTAATCCGGTATACGCCCCCACCAGGAACTGGTCTCTAACTTTATCTAGCGTGGGGTAAAATATTTTAGATGTTTTTTTAATACCCTTACTGATAGTTTCTTTATCAACATACATTTTCGCGTTGCTAAGATCTAAGGCCGCAATCAAATCTATTTGTTCAGTTGTTAAATAAACTTTGTCGGCCTCTCCATCTGGACAATAAAAATCTTTAGTAATAAATGGTTTACCGCTTTCAGCCATTACCGTTTTAATGCACTTTATGTAGCTGCCAAACGTAGAAACTTCCTTTTGCTCAACATTATAGCAGAATGACATAAAATCAGCATAGAACTCTTTATTTACGTCTGAAAACTCCAAACCCTTAAAGCCTCTGTTTTCAAGATAGCGATTCATTGCCGATAACGTAATACCATAATTTTTTATCGCGCGCTCTCCATATCTTTTACCTTTCTTCTTTCCAACAGTCATACATTTTTTTCCTGTTTTAAAATCTTGAATCGATTGCTCAAAGTATTTTATAAAAGAAATTTCTGCGGGATCCTGTAGGGCTTGCGGTTCTTCAAGTTTTGGCTTATAGATTAAATCTAATTGTTCGCGGACGTAAGCGACTGTTAATTTATCGCCTTTGGTTGCGGTCACTATCTTTACAGCATCCAGTTCAATATCTCTTAGTCGTTCATTGTGTTGCTCTCCAAAAGGCGCTATTGACTTAATAGGGTTCGCATTTGATGAATTACACTTTGCTTGAAAAAAAGAAGCTTTTATATTTACTTGGGTGTGGTATTTCAAACGTTGGCCGTTGAATGAATAAAGCATTTTTACTGCCTGTGTACCCTTTGCGCTAATCGTTGTGTCTAAATAAAATTTCGGCTTTGCCATAGTGTACCCTAATTAAGTAGTTAGGTACAAATTTAGGTACACTTTATCATTAATCCTAGCGTATTCTATAAAACTTTATTTAAGATACTATGTAGCTATTTATCTAATAGGAGCTATTTTAATTAGTTTGTCGTTTTTAGTTGAATCTTAATAAAGCTAAAAACGTATTCCCGCTCCGAGTACAAAAAACCGAAAGACAGTAAAAGGCTGCTCCTAGAAAGAGCAGCCTTTTTTGCAATTACGTCAGTGCGAAATGGTCAAAATAGATTCATTGAGGATTGGACCTGCAAAGTATGAATACATTATATCATGATTGAAGCTGTCTTTCAAAAAATATTTATCCGAAAATAAAGGGTTCGCCACAACTATCAGCAAGGATTTATACACTTTCTTGCTGATAGGGTTTTTAAAACAAAGCCAATTAAGGATAATAATTTGCCTTTGTATGGCAAATCCTTTAATCGCGTCAAAAAGATCGAATGAAAAATTGACGTCCAATAATTGCTAGAACGAGATGGAATGGAAAGGGAAATTCACTAAGAATTGAATTTTATTTTTGAAACTTCGATCACTAGAACTTTTATTGGATCTCTATTTTTGGGTCAAACTCTACCATCCACTCAATTCCGTATTTGTCTCTAAACATCGCAAAGTAAGAATTCCAAGGACTGTCGCCAATCGGCATTTCAACACTGCCGCCTGCTGAAAGGCCATGAAATAATTTATCTGCTTCTTCACGACTTTCGGCACTGATGAATATCTTAGATCTATTTTCCTGCTCACTTACCCGGCCCATTCTCTCGGGAACGTCATTGGCCATCAAAAAATTCTTACCGATTGGTAAAGCAATGTGCATTATTTTGTCTGATTCATTCTCGAGCGTCGGGTTTTCAGGAATTGATATATCTCCGAAACGTACAATCGTTGAGAAATCTCCGCCAAATACGGATCTGTAAAAAATAAATGCTTCTTCGGCGTTTCCGTTAAAGTTAATGTAAGGATTGATGAGTGCCATAATTATTTTTTAAAGGGTTTATGAAATTAATTAAATTTCGTTGTGCTATCTTTCGAAAAATAGTAAAGAAAATATCCTATTGAGAAGATCTAAGTTTTTAAACTTCAGCAGAATCTAATTTGTGGTAGTAGACGTAAGAAATAGCTAAAATACCAAAAATCACTAGTGGGAAAAAAGTTTGCAAATTAATCCCGTCAACAAAACCATGACTGATTGCCGCAAAAAGGAAATCATAAGCAAAGCCGGCATAAGCCCATTCTTTCACTCTTCTGGGGACTTGTGGAATCAATAATGCCAATACTCCAAGAATTTTGAATGCCACTAATACATTTCCAAAATAGTCTGGATAGCCCAAATGCCTGATTCCTTCTTTTGCCAATTCTGTTTGTGAAGTCAGCGCAGGCATAAGTCCTTCAAACAGCGCAATAACTGCTGTCGCGGTCCAGAATACTAGTTTCTCTTTTTTACCTATACTCTTCATACGTTTTTTCCTCGATATTAATTATTACGCTTGTAATTTAGCAAAATCTCACCGTGCTCAAAAAGCTTGGTACTTACTAATTTAAGCTTTATGGGCTCCTTAAATATTGTCATTCCTCTGCCAATTGCAGTGGGATTTATAAACAGATTCAATTCATCGATCAAATTATTTTGAAGTAAGGATGAAACAAAACTTGCGCCGCCATAAACGATTATATCTTTGCCCGATTTATTTTTTAACTGATTTACGACGGTTATCAAATCACCATTTTCTATCCTTGTGTTTTTGCCTGAGATGTTTCTAAGTGTTTTACTGAAAACAATCTTTTGAGTATTTACCATTTTTTCCGCAAAGAAGAATTCCGGACTATCAGGTTGATTGTCTACCACATTCTCCCAATAATTGATAAAGCCTTCTGTCATTTTCCTTCCAAGAAGGATTGTGTCCGAAGTATCAATCAGCATATTTACAAAATCCGAAAGTTCAACACCCGTTCCAAACTGCATCCAATCCAGTTCACCGTTTGGTCCAGCAACATAACCATCCAAAGTTTGTTGCATCTGTAATTTTAATTTTCTCATTTTTTTTCGTAAATATCTAGGGTTGAACTTACCATACAAATATGGGAAACAATCTGGTTTTTTTTGGTAGCGTTAACGACAACTTTGGGGGTTGATTATGACAGGCTTTTGTTTTAACTTTATTAAATGAAAGACGTATCAATTCTTGTCCCCGAGTCCTCCATTATGCAGGCCATTGCCGACCCTCAATATCTTTTTACCGCAGTTAATCAATTCTTAGCGGCATCAGGAAAAAAACCTTTATTTAACGTGCATTTGGTTGGGGTGAATAAAGAAGTGAAGCAGAATGATGGCATGTATTCAGTATATGTTGATAAGCAACTTAAAGAGGTGGATAAAACCGATTTGATTTTTATTCCGGCGCTGTCTGGTGATATGTCTTCTGCCATTGCGAAAAACCAAAACCTTGTGCCTTGGATCATTGAGCAATATGGCAAAGGTGCGGAAGTTGCTTCGCTTTGCGTTGGTGCATTTTTACTTGCTTCTACAGGTCTGCTAAATGGAAAAAAATGTTCAACACACTGGGGATTTCAGCAAGAGTTTAGAGACATGTTTCCCGAAGTTGAGGTGGTGGACGGCAGCATCGTTACCGAAGAACAAGGGATTTATTCCAGCGGAGGTGCAAATTCGTATTGGAATTTACTTTTATACCTGGTTGAAAAATATACCGATCGAGAAACAGCAATTCTTGCTTCAAAATATTTTGCAATAGACATTGATCGATACAGTCAATCTGCATTTGCAATTTTTAAGGGTCAGAAAGGACACAAAGACGCCGAAATTAAAACAGCACAAAGGTATATAGAATCGAATTATCAAGAAAAGATTACCATTGACGAACTGGCTACTAAAGTAGCGATTGGTAGAAGAAGTTTTGAAAGACGATTTAAGCAAGCTACCAATAACACTGTAATGACATATATTCAACGAATAAAAGTTGAAGCAGCAAAGCGTAGTTTTGAAACTAGCAGACAAAATATTTCAGAAGTGATGTATCAAAGTGGTTATGTTGATAAAAAAGCTTTTCGGGAAGTTTTTAAAAAAATAACCGGTCTAACTCCAATTGAATATCGCAACAAATACAGCAAATTAGGATAGCGTTATACTCGAATAATGTTGCTATTTTTTGTCCGATGACACAACTCTGATTCGAATATTCAAAGAGTTTTCAACCAAATTTGTAACTCACTAAGACTCCAGGAATTTCGAAAATTATTAGGTCTATCTGGGTTTTGTTTAAAATGTGGCTAGGTGATTTAATCCATTTTTCTGACTTATGCTTAATTCGTAACCAATAAAGAATTTTCATGTCACCTTAAAAACCTAGTTTTTATTGCCTCTGTCTGATCATTGCCGGTAGGATCTTGTGCTGTTTTGTATTTGCAAAATTCTTCCGCCCATTCAGATGTCCTAATTCTAAGTGGCGGGTTTTCCGCTTCGAGCACTTTCAAAATCACTTCTGCAACCTGTCTGGCGGTTTGATAAGAGTTTTCTTTACCTGCCGCAGCTCTTTTTTGAACGCCATCCATGTATTTCTGAAAAACAGGCTGATACTCCGGAAGAGTCATGGAACCGTTTGAACCAGTTTTTTTCATGGCAGAATTGATGAATTCTGTTATCACCCCACCTGGCTCTACCAAGGAAAACTTAATTCCGAAGTAATCTTGTACATAGGTCGCCATACTTTCTGTATACCCCTCGACAGCAAATTTTGCTGCGCAATAGAGTTCATTAAAAGGCTGCCCAACAAGTCCACCAACGGATGAAATATTTATAATGCGACCGCTTTTTTGTCTCCGCATTATCGGCAACACCGCTTTGGTACATCGAACTACGCCGAAATAATTTAGGTCTGTCACCCATTTTAATTCTTCTTCGGTTGCTTGTTCCGTAGTTTTGGGAAAACCTGCCCCGGCATTATTGATAAGTGCATCAATTTTGCCTCCCTTTTGGACAATTTTTTTAATACATTCCAGCACAGAGCTATTGTCGGTTACATCCAATTGAAACAGTTCAATGTCAAATTTGCCTGCCTCCATCCTTAATTTAAGATTTTCAGCCTTCGAGAGATCTCTCATGGTTGCGAAAACTTTAAATCCTTTTTCAGCAGCAAGTATCGAGGTCTCTAATCCCAAACCACTTGAAGTACCCGTAATGATGACATTCTTTCTCATTTTATTTAGCCATTTTAACCTCTAAAATTATTTGAATAACGCACTTATATTGGTTTTGTTTTTAAGCGGGTGAATGCGTTCTCTAACATAAAAACCATCAGATTTTAAATTTTGAACTTTCTACTTACTGCATTTAAAACGAAATAAAATCATGGACGGCTCTCCTGGATCAGCATTGGGCATTGTCTCAAAATTCAATCTCCTGAGAAGTTTGATTGAACTTACATTTTCTCTATCTACATGGGCATCAATAATTCTTACTTTGAGTTTTTTACTGGCATATTCAATCACTTTTTTCGCTGCTTCGTTCATAATTCCAGTTCGTTGATGGACAGCTAAAAGTTCATATCCTATTTCGCATTTGTTTTGTTCTTCCGAAAAATCAAAAAGACAGATTGTTCCAAGAAACTGTTCGTTATTGGAACGTGTAATTAACCAGTACAATAACCCATTATTTCTGATGCCTCTAATAAAGATCAAGGCTTCCTCCAAGGTGTTACAGGGTGCTCTGTTTAAATATTTATTTACCACTATATCAGACCTAAGCAAAAAGATTTCTTCCACATCATTTTCAGAAAGTTGTCGAAGAGTCAATCGTTCAGTTGTCAAAATTGGAAAGGTCAAAGGATTTTTCACAGTCATGTTGGTTTGTTGATTTAACAAATATCTTAATGGCCAAGAATAGCTGACCGTTTCCAGCTAGGTCGTTTTTGATGCTAAATTATCCACCTTCAACAAAATGTTAGACCTCACGATCTGCGACATAATCACAATTTGCAAACTACTCAGTCTTCTACAGCATCAATTGGCTCCCACAATTCCACTTTGTTTCCTTCAGCATCTAAAATGTGTACAAACTTACCATAATCGTATGTTTCAATTTTGTCAAGTATGGTAACATTTTCTTTTCTTAACTCACCTACCAACGTTTCAAGATCTTCCACTCGATAGTTAACCATAAAATCCTGTTTGGATGGGTCAAATTCCTTTGTGGTTTCCGGAAACGGTGTCCACTGGGTTTGCCCCTTTTTGGTAGAATCTGTTTCCTCGAACCACTCGAAAGTTGCTCCGTAAGGATTGGTTTCTAGACCAAGATGTTTTTGATACCACTCAATTGTCTTTTTTGGGTCTTTACACTTAAAGAAAATTCCACCAATGCCTGTTACTTTTTTCATTTTTAGAGGATTAGAGTTACTTTTATTAAAATTGGAGTGAAGCTAAAGAAAAAATCCCTGTTGCTCCTAGCACTTTTGATTTTTATGCGTTCCAGCATTAAAACTCCCCATGTTTCTTTATTATAATGTTATGTAAGCAAATCTGCTGCATTAATACTGCGCAACTACTTGAAATAAGACTAAAAATTAATCTACTTACCCGCTAGGAAATAACTTTCTATTTACATTCGCCTTCCTCTGTAACGTATTTTATTAACACCTTGTTTAGGAGACCTAGGGAGGCGTTGTAACAAAAACTGTATCGAGACTGGCAATAGGATTTCCAACACCTCTATTATGATTCCACAGAAATAGAGTATCGCCGTTTATCTTCCATTTTCTCAGATAATTGTATGCATATTTACGGAGCTCGCTGAGCCGTCAGCTTTTATCTGAATTCCTTGCACAGCAGGTTTTTGTCCGGGAATTGGCTGAGCCTACTTCCCAGTCAGCATTTCTTCATTAAATAATTTTGGTTGTTCCTTAGAAATACCTTCATCCAATTCTTGTTTGCCGTTTGGGTCTTTTTGACCAGATTGAAGGGGAAGCAAATAGTACCGTTAAAGCAGCTAAAAATGTGTTTTTAGTCCTCATTGGTTTGACTGTTGTGACACAAAGCTTTATCACGCAACGTGTGAAGGTAGGGTTTAAAAAATAGATGCTACGCTTTGTAAAGCTGATTGTCAAAAATCCATTCCGGTAATTAAATAACAAATTGATATTGGATTGTTAAGAAAGGTTAGGAGTGAAAAAAAACGAATTTTGGAGTTGTAGACGGTGGATTGATAGACAAAACAGCTAAGTGCTCAGCAATTTTGAGTTCATTGTTCATTTCTACCATCACAAAATTTCAATGCTTAAATTTTGGGAAGTGTATTTTTAGAATACACCTAATGTCCATGCGCTTTTTTAACCGCCTAAATCACTTATTGGCAAACACGTTTTTAAATCATTCAGAAATTATGGTTCCTCCAAACGTATAGTAATCAAATAGTTAAAAAATTTCTTTAATACTTTAGTGCCGCTATTTTTACGTTTTTGATTCCAGTTTCTTCTGATCTTAGTAAGAGTTTTTCTACCTTTAAGTCAGGTCGGAAAGAAATCATCGTGCGTTGACCTGCAATTTCAGTATCGACTTGTGAGCCGCCATATTTTTCTTCATATTTTACAATGATGCGTACGGTAAACGGTTTATCTGTATTTACCAAATTTTCGATAGCGTAATTACGCGCACTATTTGGAGAACCTCCCTCACGTAATGATTTTTCGGCATCTGAGTAATTGCTGATTTTTCCTTTTCCATACTGTGCTTTTTTAGCCTTTGGACTAATTTGCACTTCACAGGCATTTTTTTCGCCATCTGCCCCTAAAAAAAGCGCACCAAGTTTTCCAGTCAAATCTGTCCCCGGTTTTACATCAAATGTTAGCAGGAAGGAGGAAGATCCTGTTGCAAAAGTAGTCGACTCTTTAATTTCTTTAGCCAATAATTTCTCTTTTTTGGTCGCAGGAATGATTTCCTCCATCCATTTTGTTCCAATTCTACCATCGGGAGATTGAATCATTTCATGAATGGTTAATGATCCACCCCAGCCGGCCATCGGAATCCAGCCGGCCAATAGAAAACGACCGTCTTTTATTTCTGTTACGGCCGGCACGTTCATTCCATTGTAAAAGTCTAAACCTGCTTTAACACCATCTACAAATTTATCTTCGGGCGCATTTGCTGGTTTCGACCAGAAGCCGGTAAAGCCGCCAATAACATAGTCAAAGTTTCCCCAACGAAAGAAGAATGTGCAGTCGCCCCCTGGAGGGAAATTCGGATTTACAGATCGCCAACCGCCATCTATAGATTTCGATTCCCAGGTTCCCTTTGCGCCATAATTTGCTAACATGCGTAAGCGCCCTTCAGGATCGGTGTAAACACTCGGGTTTTCGCAAAAATGGAATAAGATTTTTGTTTTCTTAAAATTACTTATGCCATCCTCACTGATGGAATAAGTAGATCCGGCAGGGTAGCCCGGAATGGTATCGTAACGAAAGGAACCTGTAACGCCGTGTTTGTTATAGTAATCTAATAGTAACGGCAGTGTAGTTTGTTCTTTAGGATAAATTCGTGTGGTATGCAGGCCATAACTTAGACAGAATTTATTGTCAAAGATAAAAGGCGTACCAGTTCCCATTGTTTCCCATTGCGCCTCAATCGGGGTCGCGGCTTCATGTTCCGTCCATGTTTTGAAGTCTGCTGTCGAAATATGCTCGAAGTAATGCCCTCCTTTACCAAATTTACTGCCATGCCCCCGGCGATCGAACAAATAAAATATATGATAGCGCCCCTGATGATAGAAAGTAGCAACATCGCCCACCCAAGCGTTATGCCCTTGAGGTGTCCAATATTGCATCTCATTTGAAACGCGAGGCCTATCCAATGCAACTCTTTTTGGTTCTATACCAGGGAAAAAGATTTCCGCATTTGAAACAAGCGAAGGATTTATTTCCCAAGTAGTTTCCTTACCCCATTTCGGGTAGCCTATTGGAAAGTCATTATCCATAAGCTCGTTATCAACATATAAGGTCCACCTAACACCTGAAAAGTGTAGTACAACTTCATGTTCTCCTTTCGGCTTCTTTAAGATTGCCAATGGAATGCCTATGGGCATATCTCGCGGTCCTTTCGGTTCTAAAGGCGGATAAAGTCTAAGCGCCGCCTCCAATACTGGAACAGAACCATCCGACATTGGATAAGCCGGATAGTTTTGAACTTTTCTATCCTTCGGATCATGTTGAGAAAGACTGACAGTCAGCACCCCCGGAATGCTAAGAATGTTAACGGTCGAGCTTTCCGCTTTTAGATTGACCCACATTTTGATTGTAAAACTGCTGCTGTCAAAAGGCACCGTAAAGGTTGCCTTGTTTTTTTTTGATGAAAGCGTACTCAATGCCGATCCTCCCGAAAATTTCCAAGGCGTATCGCGCAGTACCAGTTGAACACCCTGCGGTTTTTGTGCACAAACAGCGCTGAGAAGAGTCCCAATGATCACCAGGGTAAATAAGAAAGAATTGACTAATCTATTTTTCATTTGATCGTAATTGATCTATAAAAGTGAGCGGTAAAAATATTTTTTTCTTAATATAATTATTTCAGCACCGCAGCCCATCCTCCATTTCGCGCCATTTTAATTGTTATTTTCTCACCCGCTTTCACCTGAACAGATTTTTTCCTATAATCCATGGCCTGCGTACCCGCATTTATACCATCTTCAAAATACGTCATGGTATAGGTCTTGCCTTTTTCAAGAAAATCGAAGTCGAGCGTTACATTTCTTTCCTTTTCTTTTCCATTGGTAATGCCGCCTATAAACCATTTGTCTCCTTTACGTTTGGCCACCACTGCCAACTCACCTACTGATGCAGCTAGCGCTTTGGTTTCGTCCCACGTTGTTGGTACACTGGTGATGAATTCCGTGCAATCTGCATTGCGATAATAAAGGGACGGATTATCTGCAAGCATCTGAATGCCACTTTCAAAAACAACATACAGTGCAAGTTGATAAGATCTAGTGCCCATTCCTGCTGAATTCGGACGTTCAGATATGTAAACTTCCGGCTGCATGTTGATCATCGCACCCGGCGTAAAATCCATCGGGCCAACCGCATTACGCATAAATGGAAGATAGATGCTGTTGTCTGGTGTACATCCTCCCATTTGTTCCAACCCTCTAACGCCTTCGTAAGAGATTAAATTTGGGTATTTATACTCCAGGCCGGCCGGTTTGAAAGCACCATGAAAATCTACAAATATTTTGTTTCTTGCGGCCTCTTTAACTACTTCCTCATAATAGTTAACCATCCATTGGTCGCTCCTATCCATAAAATCTATCTTAACTCCTTTGACTCCCCATTCATGGAAAGTTTTGAATAAATCCATGTTGTTGTGCACCGTTAACCAGGTGAGCCAAAGAATAATGTCTACGTTCTTAGTTTTTCCGTAGCGGATGAGTTCTTTCACATCCACTTTTGGATTTGGGGTATAAGGATCGGTGGTACTTTTGGCCCAGCCCTCATCCATTACAATGTACTTAATGCCAAATTTTACTGCAAAGTCGATGTAATATTTATATGTGTTCAGATTGTAGCCAGAAACAAAATTTACATCTGGTCCATAAGGTGTAGCGCCATTCCACCACTCCCAACTTGCTTGTCCTGGCTTTATCCAGCTTGGATCTGCGATCGTACTTTTTGCCGCCAACTTCAAAGTCATTGTATTTTCCATAATCTGTCTATCATCTGAGGTAATTACAAAATACCGCCAAGGAAAATTTCTAGATCCGGTAGTTTTTGCAATATAATCTGCTGACTTGAGAATCTTCTGGCTTCGATCGCCATCGGGACCAAACTCTAGTGGTAATTTTGGGAAAGCGCCTTCCAGTCCGTTATGTCCGTTGCCTTTTAGAAAAAGTGCAGGGTAGTCAGAAAGATCAGACTCACTTATTAATATTTTGTACTGCTTTTTGGTATCGATCAATATAGGTAGGTTAGCCATTTTATCGGATGGTTTCCAGCTACTCGATTCAATGTGTTGATAAGCTTCTTCATAAGCGGTTTTAAAACCATCGTGCTGCTGCACATGCAGTAGGTAATCGTTCGGAAAATTAACAGCAAACTCTTCATTCATTACCTCTACATCACCTTTTTTAGCGGTAATAAAACGATAGGCAACGCCGTCATCAAAAGCACGGAATTCAACCGAAAAATCTCCTTTGAAGTTTAGAACTAAACCATTGTAGGTATTTTTTACCGTTGAATATTTTAAGGGAACATATGGCTTTATCTCCTCTGATCCTTTGGTTTTCTTGGATGAGCGTAATTTTGGGTTCTTACCAAGTATTTCGTCTTTTAGCGTTAGCGAAAGCGTGTTTTTTGTAAGAAGCTCCTGCTTGTTGCCTGCAACGGAATAGTAGATCTTATCGCTTAGGCTGATAGAAATTTTAATTTCTCCGTTTGGCGATGCCAGATCTATTGGTTTCGACTGCGAATAAAGTTGAAAGGATAGGCCCGTCAGCATTATAAAAAAAAAGGCAATTTTGTTAATCAAGTTCATAAATTATCAGTTATTGTGTGTTTCTAAAATTATAATTCCATTTTATTTACTTCAGGCAATTTAGTATTTGGAAGTTGCGGGCTATTGGACACATTAAAGTTCTTTACCGAATTAAGCATAAACATTGGCGCACCTGCAGTTTGCTGTGCCTTTACGTGCTGAAAATCTGCACCTGTCACGCGATCTAGGATAAAGGCAGGTCTTAAGTCTTCTTTTTCGTAACTCACTTCCACATCACTCATCTTCAAATCGGTTACGTTTCTGATAAAAAAGCCATAAGCAGGTGTAATGCCAAATCTATCTGGATCGGGGTAACTATCGATTAAAGGAGGGATTTCTCGGGTAGATTGTGCTTTTGAACCTCCGCCTTTAAAGTAGATGCGGATGTTGCTGAGCGTTAAATCTACGATGTCATGCCCGGGTATTCCACTTATAATTGCAGCCTGTTCGCCGGTCACGTCTGATGCAACAATATTACTGATTAAAACTCGGCGCAGTTGGCTGTATGGAGAATCTTTAGGGCCACGCTGACGGGCGCCAAGCCGTATAAAAATAGGTGCGTTAACCACATCACGCATGGTAATATTGGTAATGGTGATGTCTTCTAAAACAGCTCCATCCACTGTTTCTAGGGCTAGGCCTCTACAATGGTCAAACACACAATTACTAATGGTAATGTTTTTAAAACCACCATTAGATTCTGTGCCAAGTTTAATACGACCAGTAGCGTCTTTTCTTCCGTTTTTTTTATAGGTTCCATCTAAAAAGGTTCCTTCATCATACCCAGAAACCTGACAGTTGGTTATGGTAATGTTCTCAGTAATTCTTGGATAGTTTAGCGCATAATCACTTTTCAACACAATGGCATCATCTCCAGGTGAATTGATGGTGCAATTCGAAATCCGAACATTCTTACTAGAGATCAGGTCAATCCCGTCACGGTTGGTATCCATCTTTATGTTGTCTATTGTGGCATTGTCAACAGCTGTTAGTAAAAAACAAAACCAGCCTCCATAAGCAACTGTAAAATCTCGTAGGATTACATTTTTGCATAATTTAAGACTTAGCGCCTTATTTGCATAACCGGCATTGTTTTCTTTTTGATCATCCCGAATTAGACCTTTACCCCAAATTTTACCGGGACCTGTAATGGAAATATCATGCAAGTTTTCCCCAATAATTAGGCTATTTTGAAAATGGCTGTGTCCGTAATCCTGATAGGTATCATTTTCACTTTTCTCGGGAAGATCATATTGTACGGTTTTGGAAGTAGTTGCTGCAACAATTGTTGCTCCGTGATCTAAAAACAAGCCCACATTACTTTTAAGGTGAATGGTTACAGAGAGATAGTCACCCGCAGGGAAATATACTGTTCCTCCTCCCGCCGCGTTTGCCGCCGTTATCGCCTTATCGATCGCTTTCGTGTCCAATGTTTTTCCATCTCCTCTAGCCCCGTATTTTATTACATTATAAACTGGCGCTTGCGCTGAAGCAAAGAAACCAATTAAAAGCAACGAAAAGGTTAAAAAATAAGAGATGCGGTAGTAAGATTTCATGTTTATTTAGTTTTACGTGCTGCAGCGACTTCGGCACTGTTTACGGCACTTGCTTTATTGCCAAAACTATTGCGAACATAAGTAAGCACGTCGGCGATTTGTTTATTTGTTAAAAAGTCGTGCGCTGGCATTACGTTGCTATAGCTTTCGCCACTAATATCAACGCCCTTCATACCTTCAATCAGCGTTTTAATCAGTCTGGTTTTATCTCCAAGTATATGGTCCGTTTTTACCAAAGGCGCATTTAAATTTTGTACTCCACCTCCATCAGCCATGTGGCAAGTCTGGCAGTTTTTTGTATAAACAGCCGCTCCAGCCAAATAAGATGCTTTAAGGGCAGGTAGTATTTTTGTGGTAACAACTTTTGAAACGGACGGTTTAGCTGCGAGTTCTTTTGCATGCAAACTAGCGCTTCCAACTTTATAGGAAATTTTATAAATGGCACCTTTCGAATCATCGGTTATATACAGTGATCCGTCTGGTCCTTGTGCAAGTCCACACGGACGATGATCCGCGCGCCCTGATGCAGTTTTTTCAGGAGATCCTGAGAATCCATCTGCAAAAACCTCCCATTTACCAAAGGGCTTTCCATTTTTAAAAGGTTGAAAAACAACGTAGTAGCCTGCCTGCGGCTCTGGTGCACGGTTCCAAGAACCATGGAAGGCAACGAAAGCACCATTTTTATATTTTGATGGGAATTGGTTCCCTGTGTAAAACAAAATATCGTTAGGCGCCATGTGTGCCGGAAAGGCAACAACTGGATCGATGTACGATGAACTTCCTTCTTTCTTCCCATCGCCACCATATTCTGGCGCTTGGATCTTTTTATTCTGTAAACGATCGAAATAAGTAAAAGGCCATCCTGCATTATCACCTTTTTTAAGCGCGTACATGCATTCGGCAGGGATTTCTGCATTTTGTTTGGCATTAAAAAGATCCGGAAACAAGTTATCCAGCTGATCGCGGCCATGCTGCATCACATACAGTTGATTGGTCTGTGTATTCCAGTCGACACCAACCACATTGCGCAAGCCTGTTGCATAACGAATACCGTCTGCGTAAGTTTGATTTGCCTTATCTGCACTAAATCGCCAAACGCCACCCGCAGTTTTCAACAGCGGACAACCAGGCTGACCTAATGACCCTTTTTTTCTATCTTCTATTTGGCAGGAATTAGAGGGGCAACCAATGGGAATATACATATTTCCATTATTATCCATTACCATAGACTTGGTTTCATGCGTACCCTTATCAACAAGACCAGTTACAATAGTTTCTGGTTCATCTGGATTAATGACGCGCTCATTGGCATCTACCCTATATCGAAATACTTCTGAATTGGAAGCCACGTATAAATGATCTTTGTATAGCCTCACCCCCGTCCCCCCATAATTCCCAAACCCTGACTTTACAGTAGCTTTCCCATTGCTTTCTTCCAATAACAAAGTACCCTGGTTGTTAATGGGCTTCGCCAATCTTACATAAATATATCCTTTTGGCGTAACGATGAGGTGGCGAGCTTTACCTATTCCCTCAATAAGTTTCACTGCAGAAAAACCCTGAGGAACAACTAAGCCAGCATTGGCTGAGTCAATTGTTTTAACCCGGTATTTTAGAGATGACAATGTTACCATTGTGATTAAAGCAAATAAAAGTATGCCGCCGATATGATTTTTTTTCATCTTTTTTTTATGTGGCTTATTCTTGTCTTCATCCAATCAAAAGTTTAACTTATCGAAACTCAATATCACCAAAAATATTAACGTTTAGGCAATTACTCTATTTAAAGTTACCAAAATGAGCATTTTCATATTTATTGTTAGGATCTTTAAGCAACTGAATTACGGTTGACGGGCCAAGATTGGGAGTTGACCACGATCGTAGCGCCCATACAATTTTTTTATCAGGCGTAAACTCGATGGCCTGAACTGGCGCATTTTTAAGATCTAGCTTTGTACTCCATTGATTGAACCAGTTATTAACAAGCGTATTTCCGTTTGGAAGACGCTGTGCTATTTGAGGACTTGTTACGGTATAGCCAGGAATATCTGATAAAGAAAAATCCCAAACCGCAGTACCGTCACGCTTAATTTCACTCACCGTATTTCTATTGGTTGCCACAAGCAGGTTTCCGTTTTTTAATGGAACCGCAGACCATACGCTTGGAACATCGATGGATGAAAGCTGTTTTCCATTGACATCATATTCACAAACCTTGCCTAAATCCATGTGCGCTACCAATAAGGTACCGGCTTCTGTCAACCGAGCATGTCTTATCTGCCCGTGAGTACCGCTTTTAAAAGGCAACACAAATTCTTTTACTACTTTATTCGTTTTGATGTTCATCACGAATACTTTGGCTGGATTTCCATTTTGAACGAACACCACGTGACCCTTGCCGATAAGCTGAGCAGTATGGGTCTCAAATCCCTCTGGCGCGTCGTATTTCCAAAGCACTTTTTTGTAGCTATTGATGAGTGTTACACCAAACTGATGTGCAAATAGTATGTTTCCATTGGCCATTAAAATCGCATCACTTATTTCTCCTCGACCTAAAGTATCAATGTACGACCAAGTGATCTCACCATTTCGCACAATATACATATTGCGTGATTTCGCTTCGCCTGCATAAAAAAAGTCAAATTGCTTAAGTCCCTTTCCAGGCAATGTTGCCGGTGCAACGGCTTTGTCGGCAGCAGCTATCTGTGCTGTAGATTGATTGCTGAAACTGGTCATCAGCCCAAGAAACAATACGAGCCCAGAAAAGCCTACTTTTTTAATGTATGTCATTTTTTTGGAGATATGTCTGATGAGTTCGCGGTGAAAATTTTATCCTTACCATTAGGTTCTTTTACCATGAGTTTTTTAAATGTTGACTGATGTACGTCGTCTAGCACAATCGCGGTTCTAAAATCAGCCTTTGCTGCCGTTACAGAAAGCCCGTCGAACCGCACATTATTTGCATGCCGAATAAACACGCCCCATGCGGGTAATTCTCCAAACATATTATATTCTGGATAGCTATCTGCCTTCTCTGGTATGTCTTTCAGGTTAGCAATAGATATTTTTGCCGATCCTTTATCTGCTCCCCCAGGAAATTTTATCACAATATTTTTAAGTCTTATATTGGTAATCATCTGATCGGGCATCCCACCAATTACTACACCAGGCATTGCTTTTAGTGGGTTTTTTTCGGCACGTATTTCAACATTAACGTTTTGGATAGACACGTTCTCTATTTTGCTTTTACGATCACCCTTGCGTGCGCCAGCGCGTAAAAATATAGCATTTCCAATATTTGTACCCTGTAAACCATCAATTTCAATATTTTCAATTGTCGCGCCGTCAACCGCCTCTAAAGCAATTGCCGATCGATTGGTATCAAAAACTTTATTATTCAATATGCGAAAGTTTTTAAAGCCACCAAGTGAGGCGGTTCCAAACTTTATGCCACTGGCATCGGTGGTCATGCTGTTGTTCTGTATCAGAATATTTTGATTCGTAGCATCAGGATCCAGCGATTTTAGGCAGATGCCATCGTCGCTACTATTAAAATAAGAGTTTGTTACCTTAAAGTTCGTACAATCAACAATATCGATGCCATCATTGTTCCAAAAAGCCCGGCTTTCTACCCGAATACTATCGATAACCACATTTTTACACTGGTTGTAACACTGTACCCAGCATGCTGAATTTCTTAGTGTAATATTCTTAACTGTAACCTGATCACAGCCAAAGAAATTGATAATCATGGGTCGCTTATCTTCGTCAGGCCGACTAACTGAACGGTCTTTAATTAATCCTCTTTTTACAAGCTCGCCCACGGCTGCAGCCAACTCTTTGCCCTGCCCGTCAATTTCACCATATCCGGTTATACCAATGTTACTCTGGTTGAGTCCAAGAATTAGCGCAAGTGATGTTTTAAAGTTATGATCAAAAGGCGTGTTCTGTCGGTCGTAGTCAAATGGATTCGTGGATCCCAATAAAACTGCCCCTTTCTCCAGATGGATAGTTACGTCTGATTTAAAATGAATACATCCCGTTAGGTATTTGCCCTCAGAAAAAACGAGTCTGCCGCCTCCGTTTTCGCTGATGTAGTCGATGCCAAACTGAATGGAACGCGTGTTTAAAACCGTGCCGCCGGGATCGATACCAAAAAATGCAGCCGTGTAATCTTTAGCGGAAGCGGTATATAATTGGAATATTAAGACAACTATGGTGAAGCAGCTGCTTTTACATTTTACATTCATCTTTTATATTTGGTTGTTGGTTGTTGGTTGATGGCGACTCTATTAAAAAAGCCCCTCCAACAAACTTACAAATTGCATCTTGCATTGCACAGACCTTAAGCGTTCCGTCAGGAAAATCAAAAAACATGAAATCTTAAAACACTTTTAATCAGTATTTTAATTGAAATACTCAGGGTAAAAATCTAAGAAATATCTACGAATTTTATTCGCATAATCTGCTGATCAAAGTCATCACCCTGCAAAATAGCTTTCGATTTAATACGATTTCTGTAGGTATAAACGGTACTTACTGCTGTCTCTAAAATGTTAGCAATCGTTTGAGTATCGCTTATTCCAAGCCGCATCAACGCGAATATTCGAAGGTTGGTATTTAGGAGCTCATTTTCTTTTGGACGTATATGATCTTCGGGTTTTAATAAAGAATTAAAGGTAGTAATGAAGTTTGGAAAGAGTTTGAGAAAAACACGATCAAAAGTGTAAAACAGATCCGCACGTTCTGCCCTTATATCTATTTCTCTGGCAATCCTTAGTAGGTCCTCGTAGTTCTCTTCCTTAAGTTTTCGCTCTGTATTTCTTTTAATTTTCTCGAGCTTGGAGATGTATCCCGAAATTACATTGAAAAAATAGCCAATATATTCTTCTTTAATTCGAGCATCCTCTGACAATTTTTTATTGATATGATCCAACTCCTGATTTCTTTGTTGAACCAATTGTTCTCTAACTTTCACCTGTTTTAGTCGAGCGTAAACTATAAATGAAATCACCGAAAGGCCAATGAGCACAAATGCGGCTACGAAAATTAGAATGGTAAGTAATTGGTTTTTCTTATTTTCTGAATCAATCAATTTCTGCGCGATGGCTTGGGTTAAAATCGCTGTTACTTCTCGTTCTCTCGGTTTGTTGCCAAAAAAAGTAGCCTGAGCAAGCGCTTCTCGCAAAAGTAGTATTGCGTGCTCCATATTTCCATTGCTAAACTGCTGTTTGCCGAGGGTAAAAATGGCAAGCGTCTGTTTGGTTGATGAACGAATATCGTAGATAGCAGCAAGCGCTATTAACCTTTCCTTTTCTTCACCAATAGTTAAATGACTTAGATCGTTGGCAGCCATTGCCCTCTGATGGGCTGTCCACGCAGAATCAACCATTAACATTTTTAAAATTGCAATTGCTTTCTTTGGCCTATCAGAAACGGCTCCTCTTTCTGCAACCATCTTATAATTATCGTATGATCCAGATTGGGTTAGTGCAATTGCCGAATCGAGCACAGCGGTTGAACTGCCACGATTTGTGTGGGAAGAAAAAGTATCCCTATTGTGGGCAGCAAGATCCCACAAAGCACGCGACTTTAAGCTATAATATTTAAGTTTTACTGTATTGTCGACTAATACTGGATCGATCTGTCTTAGACAATCAAATGTTTCTTTAAACATTCCAGCAGACAATTGTATTCTGCCTAGCTTAATTCTGCTTTCAAATTGCTTTGGTAAATCATTACTAAGTATGCTTAGGCGCAATAATTTCTGAACGTAAACATAAGCTGAATCAAATTTAAAATCTTTATACTCGTCAAATATCTGACTACAGATTAGGTATTGTTTAGAAAAGTCATTTTTGGCTACACGCAATAGGTAAAATTCTAATACTTTTATTCGGTTTTGCTTCGCCTGATCATAGACTTCCTTTTTTGATATCTCAAGTTTCAGCACCTTAAAAAGGCTATCTGCAGGATGTTGCGCTACAGAATTTTTTGACAGCGCCAAGAACAAAAGTAATGAAAGTATAGTTTTAGTAATCAATCTAACCTTAATTTGTGCTACCTTTTGATCTTTCCGGCATATATCAATCATATAAATAAAAACATTCGTGTACATGCCAATACATTTGACTTCTTTAAATTAATTGTGATTTCGTTTACGACTTAGAGTACAATTTTTTTTTATCAACCCGATATAAAGTGATCAAGAATGGCACGGTCAATTCTTGTATCTAGAGCATTTCGCAAGCCAAATATTTTACACTTTCTTATTTTAATTCTTCAGCCGTAAATGATTTTTGTCTGCCTTTTAGCTTCTGCCGAATTTTGGCTACTTCTAGCGTACTTACTTTTTCCGAGTTATTTTGCCACGATTTTCTTATGAAAGACAAGACTTCTGCTACCTGTTCATCTGTAATTTGTTTGTCGAAACCAATTGCAGGCATATCTCCATTAATTTCTGGTGCTTTATAAAAGTGGTCATTCACTTCTATTGGCCCGGTTAATCCTAGTAGTACGATTGAGATAAGCTTTTCTTTATCACCGGTGACCCATTGTGATTTATTTAATGGTGGCGCCAATGATTTCACACCATTTCCATCTATGCCGTGGCAGGTTTGGCAGGTAGAATTAAACAACGCATATCCTTTTGGAAATTCTTTTTTTAGTGTTGCTTCGTCGTGATTGTCATTTGCCTTTTTAGCATCTGAAATAACCTTTTTTAATTTTCTAAAAATCGCAACGCTAGTATCTGAAATTAGCGGTTCTATTTCGTTTTGGAAGCTTTCCTCCCTATCCTCAAGATTGCTTATCACTGCATCGGCCACGTAATTATTGTTGGCATATTTTAAGGCAACTTTTTTTAATAAGATTCTTGCAGCCGATTGATCGTAAAGCTGAATAAATTTTACTAAGTAAGCGATATAAGGAGCAGCGAGGGTATCGTTTTGGTCAACCATTTTCTCTAGTATTGGGAGCACTGTTTTATAAGAAGTACTGTTTAAAACAGATGGCAATATCGTCAACGCTTGCATACGAATGGGCCAAGATTGTTGCTTTAAAAGAGGTAGTACGTCTTCGTTCGCCAAAACACCTAAACCTTCTAAAGTCCACATAGAATGAATGACATGTAGTGGATTAGAAGTTTGTTTCATCGCTGCTTTTAAAGCAGGGATTGCTTGGGGGAAATTATGACTTATAAGAAGTTGTTGAGCCATATCTCTCACCCATCCGTCTGAATGCCCAAGTAGTTTTACCAGTTGTAATGGATTATTAGAAAACGAAATGGAGTTTTGGGTATTATTTTTCCGGACTATCTTATAAATCCGCCCGTAATTTAAAGGAACACTAAGGTCTCTCCGCTTTATCTGGTTGCGCAAATAAGGAGTTAAATACGTTTTATGCTGAATAATTCCGCGGTACATATCTGCAACATACAAAGCTCCATTTGGCCCATTATATATATTTACCGGTCTAAAACGTTCATCGGTACTAGCCAAAAACTCCTTTTCTTGATATGCTTGTTTACCATTAACTACATTGCTGCTATCATTAATGATATTTCTTTTAATAAGATTAGCGGCAGGTTCTGCAACAAAAACGTTCGATTCGTAGTTCATACCAAACGCATTACTACGGTAAACAAGGGGCGCGCAGGCAGCGGTAAAGTTAATCAACTGTTTGGTTGCAGTATCTAAAATCCCCGGCAAATACCCTCGATTTACACCAGTATTTGGTCTCAGCGGATAAACACGGTTGTCTGCAACTATGGTCTCGTTATAACCAGCTACCTCCTTTTGGTTTTTATTACCGGCCCCAAAACCCGGACTGAAATAATCTCCCAGTAAATTTTGTGAGTTATTATTATAAAATAATCTTCCATAATTATCCTGGCTTAATCCCCATTGGCCACGAAAACTTGTTTTTTCAATAAGCCACTTATCGCCCTTTTTGCGGTAACGTTTGTTAGATTTTGCATTGTAAATCCAGTTATCCATAGCCAATAATAATCCATTCGGATAGTGTTCTACGTTGCCTCCTTCGGTATAGTTACCGTCAACCAAGACCTTTTTTCCAGGTTTATCCTTATTAATTTCGTAGTACCAAAGATTTGGCGGTTCGGCAACTAACACGCCCTTTGCATAAAGACAGACTGCCCTGGGCATAACCAAAGAGTCTAAAAAGACTTTTCTAACGTCCATTACGCCGTCCTTATTTTTATCTTCTAATATTACTATTTTTCCATTTGGAATATCTTCGCCGGTGCCTAGCGTGTCGGGCATATAGCCGTTCATTTCTACGGCCCAAATGCGCCCGATTTCATCAAAGGTAAAAGCCACCGGTGTAGATATCAAAGGTTCCGAAGCAACTAACTTTACCTCGAATCCATCTTCGATTTGCATTCTGCTCATAGACTCCACAGCAGACAATACTGGCGACGATTCTAAATCTATTGTAGATCCGTCTGATTTTTTACTAAAGTAAAAGTAAGCACCTCCAACAGTTAGGAGTAGAATAATTGAAAGGACTATTTTATTGATTTTATTTTTTCTGTTTAACATTTTATGAGTAAATCTTTTAACACTGCCTGACCTTCTACAAGTTCATCGGATTCAATCTGCAGAGAATCTAATAAATGGCAGATAGACTAAAAATGGCTAAATCGAAAACCTGACACAGTAATTCTGATTTTTAATAGTTGGCCTTCATCTTCCTGTTTAAAATACAACAGTTGAAACAACTAAATTATCCATACCAGTTAATTCAAAGTTTTGATCTTGATGCTTCGGAAACTAACTTCATTGCCATGATCTTGCAGTAGAATATGACCTTCTTTCGCTTCGCCGAAATCAGGCCAAACTTTATATTTGCTCATTGCCACTAAATCTTTAAAAGCTTTTGAACCACGTTCATATTCTAATACTTTAATTCCATTTAAGTAGTGCTCTACATGGTTATTTGGATAAACCACCACACGACCGGTATTCCATTTTCCGATGGGATTGGTAAATCTTGGCGATTTTTCGGCCTTAATTAAATCATATAAAGAGGCTAAAGTACGATTGCCATCTCTTCCTAATTTGGCATCTGGATGTCTTTCATCATCCAATACCTGATATTCCAAGCCAATTGCAGAGCCCTTGGTTTTTTCATCAAGTGTTACAAAATATTTCACACCACTATTGGCACCAGGAGAAAGTTTAAATTCGAACGAAAGATCAAATGCTTTGTATTGGTCAACTGTAACAATATCACCACCATTTGCAGCCTCTTTCCCATCGGAATTTAACACCGTGAAAATTCCATTTTTGATTTGCCAGCCCTTTTTTGGAAACGAGCTTGCTGCTGCACTTCTCCATCCACTAGAAGTTTTTCCGTCAAATAGTAGCTTCCATTTGTCTTTTTTCTCATAAGTTGATAGGGTGTTCGGCATATTGTTTACTACATAAATTCCTTTTGGAAAAGCTTGTGGAATAAGATTAGTCGTTTTTATTTTGATGTTTTTGAAATAAACTTTCTTATTTGCTTGTTCCTCTTTGCTAATTCCATGTACTTGCAAACCAATAAAACCTTTCTTATCTATCGTGTCTACAACAAATGCAGTAGGAACTCCATTAATCCAGGTTTTCATTTCGTTGCCAATACACTCAATTTTTACATGATTATATTCGCCCACTTTAAATGCGTTTTTAGCAGAAGGATTAAGTTCTAAAGGATACAACCAATCGCGGCGGCCCTCATCATAAATTCCACCGCTCCATTTTCTATCCGAAGGATCAAATTCGCACTGTCTTCCATAAACCTTCCCTTTTCCATTGTTGGCAGAAGCATCAAAATGACTTCGTGTCTGCACACCAGAATTGCTGACCACACTTTCTACTTTGGCATCCAGCTCTAATATAAAATCGCCATATTCTTTTTCAGTTGTCAGAAATGTATTCCCAGAATTCATTACGGTAGTGCCCACAATTACTCCATTTTCAACTTTATAGTCTGCAGTTCCCGCCAATCGTTTCCAGCCTGTAAGGTCTTTACCATTAAAGAGGTTTTGCCAGTCTTTTGAAGAGGATTGAGCAAATGTAACATTTGCAATTCCCGACATAAAAAAAGCAACTGTGACTAAAATAATTCTTGTTTTATTGATATTGGTCATGGTATAATTAGCATAAAATTTAAGGTTAAATTCAATTTGGTAGGCAAAGTAGGTTTGTCTAATTTTATCTGTGGGTTATTTTTATCTGCAAAAATCAACACTCGAAAAAGATAAGTTACCGAAAAATTTAATTTTGAAGTTAAGTCAATCAGTCTCTATCTCTTTGTGCTGGCTCATCAACTTAAAAATGTTGACGGTCAGGTTTATAAAGTTGGTTCCCAGCCATTTTCATATTTCCTGCTCCACAATTTCATGGCGTCTCGATCAAAGATTCTTCCGCTATTCTCGTCTATATCGAAGCCTTTGCCAATACGGTAAGCAGTGTTTGCATAGTGCACCATGGCCATACTAATGCTTGCATCTGCAATTGGCGCATTAAGCTTTGCTTTGCCGCGTATCGTATCAAAAAAATTAAGCACATGAGCTGTAGACGTATCCCCGCCTCCGCCTAAAGCGGTACCAGCTTCATTTGACGCTGCAATTTTCTCCTTAATGGTCTTACCGCTACGGTCGGTTATCTTATATCGTCCTCTATCAACAAAAACAGCTCCCTCGCTACCGTATATTATGGTACCACGGTCTGTACCGTAGGTGCTAAAACCGTTACGACTATGACCATCCCACTCTATTATTTTCTCATCCGCAAAGTTAAATGTAGCTTTCATGCTGTCGTACATTTCCCAACCATCAGTCGAAAATTCTCTTTTATAAGCCTCTACCATTGCGCGTTGCGGATAATTTACTTGAAGCGCCCAACGAGCCACATCTAGTTCGTGGGTAGCATTGTTACCAGCTTCTGCTGTGCCGAAATCCCATCCATACCAGTGCCAATTATAGTCCCAAGTATTGTCTGTATAATCTCGGCGGGGTGCAGGGCCCTGAAAAAGATCCCAATCGAGACCGTTTGGAGCAGGCGCTTTTTTCTGCATAGGAACCGCACCTCGAGAATTGCTATAAAAAGCAAGTGCTTTGTAAGGCTTACCTATGGCTCCTGTGTGAATCATATTAATAACTTCTATGGTGTGGTCTGAAGAACGCTGCTGGTTACCCATTTGCACAACTGCACCGTATTTTTTTGCCGCAGCAACGAGCATTTCATTTTCATGCATGTTATGGCTACAAGGTTTTTCGACATACACGTTTTTTCCTGCCTTTAATGCCATAATCGAACCTGGGGTATGCCAATGATCTGGGGTTGAATTAAACAATACATCAACTTGTTTATCTGCTATTACCTTACGGATATCGTTCTCTAATTTGGGATTATAATCTATACTTTTTTTAAAATTTGCGAATGCTTTTGTTCGCTGGCTTTCCATAACATCACATAAATAAACAAGGCGCACATTTGCTTTAGTACTCACTATTGCCTCTTTATAGGCATCGTATCTTCTGCCCAAACCGGCAATTGCCACATTTAAACGGTCATTTGCGCCTATTATACGTCTATAGCTACTTGCAGGCATCGCCATGGCAGAATTAGCAACTGCAATACCTGCGCTTCCCAAAGCTGCCGTTCTTATAAAATTTCTTCGTGTCGTCATAGTTCTCCAATTTAGGGTTTTATTTTTTATTTTTTTAAACAGACATTCTTTTTTATCCGATGAAGTATCAAGCCAAAATTTAAGAGGCCTACTGTTCGTTATCATATTAATCGCAGTTTGTCACTAGAATCGTACGATAAGAAATTAAAATCTTAACCCAAAAAATAAACTAGCATGCAAAAAGGGCCGAACAGTCAATTGTTACCTTTTTCCAATGACTTAAAAATTTAGCGAAAAAATTCTCAACAAAAATTCGTAAAAGCTCTAAACTAAATCTATAATTTGTACATTTAAAGGTGCTTTAGCCTAAGCGACCAGATGTTGTTGCTTTTAAAGTATTTTTCAGAGCCTATTTCAGACTAAATTAATTCGCTTATGAAGACTTTTATAAACTCTAGAAATTTATCGGGTGAAAGATTATGTGAAATGATTACAAATGCTTTTCCTGAGTTACACTGCTCTATGAATGACGAAATTACCATTCGTAGAGGCGAGGAAGAACCTGCGCTAATTACCATTTGCATGCAAGGAAACTATGGTAAAGTTGATGTGAATATAGACACTTTATATACAGAGAAGATTTTTGAATTAATTGGTCATTCACTTACAAAGAATTATGACTACACTAAATCCTTAATTACGTTTGCTGAGCAATTTCAGGGTATACCAGATCTGAGAATTGAACTTATTAACGACTATAATTTGGCAATCATCATACACGAGGAAATTGCATTACGGTTAAAGTTATGGCTAAAAAAAAACGGTCTAGAAATAGAAATACATCCCAACCAAAATGATAGTGGAAGACTACTGAGAAAGTTTATTGAGCAAAATGACATGATTTCCGCAAGATTAGAGATATTGCGTAGTGGCCATATGGTAAAATATATTTCTGAAATAAAATAGAAATTATTAGGAACAATTTTTTCAGATGGCAAACATAAAGCTAGTCGCCAATACCCAAATCGTTACTATGTTAACGATTGGAATGATATCCTTTTGTCCAGCGCTTTAGCTAGCAAAAGATAAAATAAGGAGCGTGGTCAAACGCCCATATTACTTGATTTACACTTTCCCACCCGCCTCCATTTATTACATTCGGAAATCCGTTTTTACGGAGAATTTTTTTCGCTTGTCCAGCTCTAGCTCCGCTCTGGCAAAAAACAATGATATTTTTCTTGTTTTTAAATTCACCAATTGCATATTCTAATCTATTTAAAGGAATATTTACCGACACTTTTACATTTCCAGTATCAAATTCACCCACGGTTCTCACATCTACCAAATAGGCGCCTCTTCTTATGATACTTTTTAAAATAACAGTTTCTTGTCTACCAAATAATTGTATTTAATAGATTCGTCATATTTTTTTAGTTCTATTTAATTACTTTCATAATTTGATTAACCGATTAAAAGATGGTGCTTGGAGGCGCTGAGAAGTATTTTTTCCTTGTTGCCTGATACCTACAATTTTTACAAACCATAGCCATCGCATAACAAGAGAAAATGATAAAACCTAAACCAAATGAATGCGTTACAAAATATATTACTAAGCTGGCTTAAATCAGAAATGACCTACTTGTTAGCAACTTATTGCTCCTTATTTTTATTGACAGAATGTCTTATTAGTAACATCCATTTTGAAAAGGAAATCAATTACATACAAAGGAGGTGCGGTCTATCCCTTTTCTTAATAACTGGTATCATCCATTTTCACTTTCCCCCTAAATGTCCAGAAAACAAACGTGGTATAAGCAGCGACCAAAGGCACCCCAATTGCGGCGATAACAAGCATAATTCCTAAAGATTTCTCTGAAGATGAACCGTTGTAAATGTTAATATTATATGATGGGTTTATTGTTGACAGAACAATATTTGGGAAAAGATTTAAAGTCACTGTCATTAACAACAATGCTGTGGTAGACGAAGAAGATAAAAAAGCCATGAAATACTTCCCTTTTTCTAAAAGACGTCGTGTATTAATAATCATTAAAATAGTAAGCAGTGGAATTAAAAATAAGACAGGTTCCGTTCTAAATTTTTCTGCCATCTGTGGCAAATAAATTAATGTTGCCATGGTGAGTGCGAAATAGGAAATTACAAAAAAGCGGCTTGTATTTTTGGCCAGAACTCTGAGTTTTGTATGCAACCTCTTTTCTGTTTTCATAATGAGGTAAGTTGCACCATGCATCATAAATATAGCTACAACAGTGACCCCTGTTATTAAAGCATAGGGATTGAGGAGATTGAAAAAACCTCCTTGATATTCGAAATTTTTATCAATGGGAATGCCCTGTATAACGTTTCCTAAAACAACGCCTAATAGAAATGCGATTAAGATGCTTGATAAGGAATAGACGATATCCCAAGTTTTTCGCCACCATAACATGGTTTCCTTACTTCGAAATTCAATAGCGATGGCTCTTAAAATTAACACAGTTAAAAACAACATAAAGGGAATATAAAAGGCAGAGAGTACAGTTGCATATACTTCTGGAAAGCCGGCAAATAATGCGCCTCCACCAATAACTAACCAAACCTCATTTCCGTCCCAAACTGGGCCAATTGCATTTAAAGCAATCCTCCGACTTTCGTCTTTTTTAAAGAATAGGTGCAATGCTCCTGCGCCCAAATCAAATCCATCTAAAATGGCATAACCGGTAAAAACTGCACCAACCACTAAAAACCACAAAGTTGGATAATCGAGTCCTAAAAATGTTTGCATATCAATTCAATATAGGGTTATTACTTTTTGAAAATCCTATGGCATCTTCGGGGATATCTTTCCCAAATCCATGTCTAATTTTTTTATTGAGCAGATACAGAAATAAGATAAACAATACCGAATAGACGAAAGTGAAGAGGATTAGAGAAAACAATACTTGTTCTGCTCTAACGGCTTTAGAAAGCGCATCGCTAGTTCTTAATAATCCGTAAACTACCCATGGTTGCCTACCCATTTCTGCTGAAAACCATCCTACCTGGTTGCCAAGCTGAGGGAGTAAAACGGCAAAAGAGAATACGGTCATCAACCATTTATATTTAAATAACTTACCCCGCCACCAAAGGAACAATGAAAATAAAGTGAGCGCAATGATAGACATCCCAATAGCGATCATGATGTGATAGACCTGAAAAATTGCATTTATTTGTTTTGGTCTGTCGTTTTTAGGGAATGCATTTAGCCCCTTAACTGGCGTAGTAAAGTTTTGATGTAGCAAAAAGGTCAATCCGCCTGGAATTTTTAACCCTGTTACTTCTTGCTTTTTTTGATTCACCCAACCGAAAAGATACATGTCTGCCACTTTCGAGCTGTCATAATGACCCTCGAAAGCCGCTAATTTTGCTGGTTGATTTATAGAAACACCTTCTGCAGAATTATGACCTGTTACCAACTGCAAAAGCCCAGATATCGATGCTACAATCAAAGCAAGTTTAAAAGCCCTTTTGGAAATATCTATGTGTCTGTTGTTAAGAATGTAATAGGCGTGCACACTTAATACCAGAAAAGAACCTGCTAAAAAGGCTCCGATCAGAACATGAGAGAGTCGATCTATTGACGATGGATTAAATACCATTGCCCAGAAATCGGTTACTTCTGCCCTCATTTTCAATCCGGTTCCTACAATATGAAATCCTGCCGGAGTTTGTTGCCATGAATTGGCAACAACAATCCATATTGCTGAAAACATAGATCCCAAAGCGACCATAATAGTAGCGAAGAAATGGACTCTTGGCGAAACCCTATTCCAACCAAAAAGAAGCAGTCCGAGAAACCCACTTTCTAGCGCAAATGCAAAAATTCCTTCTGCAGCGAGTGCACTGCCAAATATATCGCCGACGTACCTAGAATAAGTGGCCCAATTGGTTCCGAATTCAAACTCCATTACAATACCGGTAGCCACACCAATGCCAAAAATAAGCGCAAATATCCTTATCCAAAACCTAGTCATCGTTTCATAAACCTTATTTCCGGTTTTTAGAAACATACCTTCCATTACCACCAACATTACACCCAAGCCAATACTTAAAGGCGGATAGATGTAATGGAAGCTGATGGTAAACGCAAACTGAATTCTACTTAAAATTTCGACATCCATTTTTATATTTGTTATTTTTTATTGCTCAATTCCGGGAATGAGCCTTGTTTACGATATTCATCAATGTCTAGTTTAGAATTAGAGCATCTAAAACCGGAAAGCCATCGATTTGCACAAGAACAGCGGTGTTGCTGATCTTTTTGGTTAATCTCATGATAACGTATTTTTATCATTTGAAGTAATTTCAGTCTGAACATATGGAGACCATTTCCGATGTCCTACTCTAAATAGCAATTTTGTACTCTGGCTGTTAGAAATTCGGCGCGCCTATTCTTATTAAATGGCTTAAGGTCAACTTCAAGATCTGCTGCGTTCACCTTTTTAAAACCTATCGAGAAATATGGAAGAATCTTTTTACAAACACTAATTAGAAAAGCAACTATAACGCGATGGTCTTTCGATAACTCTTTTTGATGATAAGATGCTGCAGTATGACCAGAAATACCGGCACCGAGAACAACTATTCTCGCCATGATTTTTTGTTTATTTAGAAGTTTTCATCTCCCGTTTTACGCTATAAATGTAGCTACTAGTTTGCGGTGTTAGTGTCACATTTGTTACATTCGAACTTTACAAATACACAGCATCAAGCTATGTTTATCGCCCGGGGTTTTACAGTAATTTTTATCTTCATTAGTGGTTTATTTACACCGATTGAGCGTATGCCAAAATGGGCGCAAATGATAATTGAATTCAATCCTGTAAAATACTTTGTGCAAGTGATTCGGATGGTGATGCTAAAGGGCTGCAATTTTATAGACACTCTTCAACAGTTGCTAAAAACACTCCTTTACGCAATGGTAATGAATGGGTTAGCCGTTTTGAGTTAAAAAAAATCAAAATGCACATGTTGCAAATCAAATATCCGCCCCAATAAATCTGTTTAATAAAATCGTTTAAAGTGCCGAATTTTAAAGACGCAATAAAAAGACTGGTTTTAATAGAGTTCCATGATTTTATTGGTTAAATTAGCGCACCGCGCTATCAACCATATAACAATGAAAAATCAAGAAACAACATTACCCGACAAAATTCGTATAGATGGCGAATCACATTCGGTCGATAGTGAACAAGATCTCTTTCCTATTATTGGCATTGGCGGCGCTACCGGAGCCCTAACGGCGTTAGAACTGTTTTTTAAGCATATGCCTACAAAATCGGGGATGGCTTTTGTTTTAATTATCCATCAAGATTTAGATGACAAACAAAATTATAAGGAATGTATTGAATCCTTTTCTTCCATCCCGGTAAAGTTTATTGAGGATGGAATGAAAGTTGCTGAAAATACCATATTCGTGGCACCAAAAAACATGGATGTTGGCATGCATGATGGGTTTTTGCTGCTGTTTCGTGCGTCTCGGAAAAAAGGTGCGAATATGTGTGTTGATCACTTTTTTCAGAGTCTTGCAGAAGATCGGTGGAACCTTGCGGTGGGCATTGTTCTTTCGGGCTTTGGTGCCGATGGAGAAACGGGCATCCGGATGATTAAAGAGAAACTCGGGATGGCAATGGTTCAAGAACCAGAAAACGCACAATATCCAGGTATGCCATCAGCAGCTATAGGGACGCAAATGGCAGATTATGTGCTTTTGCCAGAAGAGATGCCGACCAGGCTGATCCAATATCTAAATCATCCGCTTCTTAACAATTCTGCCGACGATGGTACGAACGCTTATAAGTCTAATCTGGTGCATATTCAGAAAATTTTGATGTTGCTGCGTTCTCACACCGGACACGACTTTGCGCTTTACAAAAAAAACACCATTTCTAGAAGAATTGAAAGACGTGTTGCCTTTCAACAGTTGCCAGATTATGAGCACTATGTCAACTTTCTGCGAGAAAATCCCACAGAAATAGATGTGCTTTTTAATGATTTATTAATTGGAGTAACAAAGTTTTTTAGAGACAAACAAGCATTTGACGCGCTTAAAGAACATCTTTACACTTTGTTGAGTAGTAAAAACCAACAAGAACCGATACGTATTTGGGTGGCAGGGTGTTCTACAGGAGAGGAAGCCTACTCTATAGCGATATTAATTACAGAATATTTAGATACGCTACCGGGTAAGCGGAAACCTAAAGCGCAGATTTTCGCAACAGACTTAGACGCTCGAGCCATAGATGTAGCAAGGGCAGGCTCCTATTTCTCAAATATTGCCTCGGAACTAACTCCACAGCAAATAGAACGTTTCTTTGTTAAATTTACCAGCGGATATGTAGTGAAAAAGGAAATTCGAGAAATGATTGTCTTCGCGCAGCACAATCTTATCAAAGATGCTCCTTTTACCAGATTGGATCTCATCTGTTGTCGTAATCTGTTGATTTATCTAACGATTGAACTCCAAAAAAAGATTATTCCCATTTTTCACTATTCGTTAAATGTAGATGGGTTGTTATTCTTAGGACCCGCAGAATCGGTAGGCGGCTTTCTAAATGTGTTTAATACCGTAGACTCGAAATGGAAAATTTTTGAGCGAAAAGAAGGCATTTCCTCGTTGGGGAAACTATTAGATTTTCCGTTCAATATCGCAAATCAAAATAAACTCGCAAAAATAGGCCTCTCGACTAAAATCAACGCCAAGAGCCCCGTTGCAGAGCATTTTAATAAAATTCTTTTAGATCACTACACACCTCCTTCTTTATTGGTAAATGATAGAGGCGATATTCTTTACGTTAATGGCGATACGGGCAACTTTATCCAAGTCCATCCGGGTGAAGCCGTAATGAATATCAATAGGATGGCTAAGGGAGAATTGAAATATGCGATCGGCAACGCGCTGCATCAAGCCTTTACCACCCATACAAAGATAGAAGTGGCTGGGATAAATGTTAAAGATACAGACAAGCCATTTATAGCTAGTTTTAGTGTAGAATATTTAATAGATCCTGCTTTAAGCGGATTGTTGCTCATAACCTTTTATAAAAAACCTGCAGCAAAACCAGCAACGAAAAGAGCTAACAACAGAAATCAGGCCACCAATAGTGCAGTTGAAGAACTAGAAAAAGAGTTGATTTATACAAAGCAACAACTCCACACCACCATAGAGCAGATGGAAACCTCATTAGAAGAACTGAAATCGACTAATGAAGAACTTCAAAGCACTAATGAAGAACACCAAAGCACTAATGAAGAGGCACTGACAACCAAAGAAGAAATGCAGTCTCTTAATGAGGAGCTGATGACAATTAACTTACAATATCAGTCTAAAGGTCAGGAGCTTACGCAGCTGAATAATGACATGAAGAATCTATTAGACAATATTGAGATTGGTACGATATTTTTAGACAACGACCTAAATATCTTACGTTTTACACCACAAGTAACCAAATTGTTCAACGTTATTTCTAGCGATTTAGGCCGCTCAATCACACACATTGTCTCTAATTTTGAATATCCGTCGATAGACTTAGCCATTAAGGGTGTGATAGCCACTTTAGTGGGCAAAGAGTTAGAAGTGAAAACCAAAAATAATGATTGGTATAATTTGAGAATGATGCCTTACCGCACCTTGGATAACTTTATAAGTGGAGCGGTACTTACCTTTACCCAAATTACGCCCTTAAAATCTATGAGCGCCCAAATTAATGGATTGGTAAGTTATACGCAGAATTTAATAGACGAATTTTCTGAAGCTACTGTTGTTTTAGATGGGGAGAAAAAGATTTTGGTTTGCAACAGCTCATTTTTACACCTTTTTCATTTTACAAAAGCCGAAACTAGTGAACTTTCTTTTCTTGAAATTATTAACAACAAATGGCAGTTGAGTATCCTCTCCGAAAAACTCTCAACAGACTCATTAAAGGAAGAGGAATTCTTTTTACAACACCTTTTCAACGGCATTGGATCGCTTAGATTACATGTTTCCATAAATAGTTTTGCTACAAAAACGGACGGTTTGCCCCTAACGGTTCTAAAATTTCGAGAAGCATAATGGATAGAAAACAAGATTCAGCTGCAAAAGACCTCATCTTTAGCGCGCTTAGACTTAAGGCGGAACAGATGTTGCAGAGAAATAGTCCGGATAAAGCCATTCATTTGAACAATGAACTCGGTGTGCTGCTGAATGAGTTAGAAATTTACGAACTCGAAATTGAAATGCAGAATGACGAGTTAAAGGTTTCCCATTATGCCCTGGAGATGGAGCGTTTAAAATTTGCTGGGCTTTTTAATTCGGCACCAATAGGCTACTTAATCCTAGATTCAAATGCTCAAGTTAAAGAAATAAATGAAATAGGGGTTTTGATGCTTCAATTTTCTTTTGGACAGATAGTAGGATTAAATTTAGCTATTTTTATTCATCCAGAAGATAGGAAAGGATTTTACGGCTTTATCCGATCGGTTCAAATGATGCAGAAACGAGGCCAAACTGAGCTGAGGCTTGTTTCTAACGGGATAAAAACAATTTTCGCCCGACTAGATGCGTCAGTAATTTCGCATCCCATTACGAGTGAAAATGCATTCTACCTTACCATAACAGACATCACAGAGGCGAAACAAGCGCAACAAAAGTTGGTAGAAACCACCGATCAACTAAATCATACGCTAGAAGCATCTCATACGGGCACTTGGCGGACAAAGTCACAAGATTCACTTGTTTATTTAGATGAGTTTAGTAAACAGATATTGCATCTCGACAATTTTTCGCAAGGCATAACTATAAAACAGATTAGCTTGTTGATGGTTGAAGAGGATCGACCAAAACTGAAAGAAATTTTAAACAGATTTAAAGGTGGCGAAGACCTAGATTTAGAGCTGCGCATTCTGACAAAAACTGAGGGGACCAAAACCGTACTCGTTAAGGGAAAAGCTTTTGAAGCTCTTAATGAATCGGGATATTTTACAGGAATAATAATCGACATTTCTGAACGTAAAAAAATGATGGAAGTCATTGAGGAAGAGGAACGATCTAGGGAAATGATGTTGCGTAGAGCTGGCATTGAAGCACAGGAAAAAGAGCGAGAAAAAATAAGTTCAGCTTTGCACGATAGCGTTTGTCAGCTTTTATATGGGATTGGATTTAAAATAAACCATTTCCATAAAGACGAAGCCACTTCAACTGCTTTAATAGATATTAGATCTTTGTTAGATCAGGCGATTAGAGAGCTAAGGGCAATCTCAAACGATCTTCACCCCACTATTTTGAGGGATTTTGGACTTGCCGCGGGCATAAAAGATATGGTCCGAAGGATGAACCACTCGGGCTTTCAAATACTTTCTACCATAGATCAGGCAACAGATTTACTGCCGACAGACATACAGCTTTACATCTTTAGGATTATCCAAGAACTATTAAACAACAGCATTAAGCATTCTGGGTCAGCGCAAGCACGGGTAAAAGTTGCTGCAGATCAAAAACACATTACCATCTCTGTAAGCGACAATGGAAAGGGATTCTCGCAGGAAATAGAGGAAGCTTTACGACTTGGATCTGGTTTACGAGGAATTAAAAATAGGGTTTCGCTTTTAAAGGGGAAATTAGAAATAGATGGGAGAAATGGGGCAAAATTTACAATTTGTTTTCCACTGGTTAACTATATGGAAATGTAAAAATGAAAGGTCGAGAAGCTACAAACATCATCACCATTGGAGCCTCCGCCGGAGGGTTAGCCGCTGTATCAAATTTACTTTCTTCCTTATCAGAAGATATTGAGGCAGCAATATTTATTGTGATCCACTTAAGCAAAAATGCCGTTACTGAAAATGTGCTAAATCTACTCAATCGAAGTTCGAAACTCACTGTAGAAATTCCAGAAAATGGCACAAAAATAGAAACAGGAAAAGTATACCTTGCACCTGCAGACAAACATATGATGTTGGATTCGGGGCTGATTAGAGTAACAAAGGGACCAAAAGAAAACCACTGGAGGCCGTCAATAGATGTGCTTTTTAGAACTGCGGCGGCAAATTATGGCTCGTGCGTAACCGGACTTATTTTAACTGGTTTGCTTGATGATGGAACATCAGGTATGATAGCGATAAAAAAATCAGGAGGAGTATGCATCGTACAAGAACCAAAAGAGGCAGAATTTCCCGACATGCCTCAAAGTGTAATTAACAATATTGAAGTAGATTACAGAGTACCAATTGTAGATATGGGTTATATTTTATTAGATCTTTACACCAGAACTAGATGTAAGGTTTCCGAAATACCCCAACAGATCCAATTAGAGTCTGACATCACGCTTAGTATGGGCAGCCGCTATGATGAAACGAGTGAACTTGGTGCCCCGACCGCACTTACGTGTCCTGATTGCGGAGGCATTATGACAAAAATAGAGGAACACGGAATTTATAGGTATAGGTGTTTTACCGGGCATACCTTTTCTGAGCATTTTTTAGAAAATGAATATGCCAATAAAGTGGAAGAAACACTTTGGGTTGCACTGAGGATGATGGAAGAACGAAGAAATTTTTTACTTAGTCTGGAAAACACATCTCACACCAGTATTGCTTTAGCCGCTGATAGAAAAGAAAGGATGCAGGAGATAACCATTCACGTAGATCGCTTAAAAGAGGTCTTAAAAAACATTGAAAACTCAAAAAAACTAAACCACTAAATATGCTAAAGATACTACTTGCTGAAGACCATGTTATTGTAAGAGATGGCATAAAAGCATTGCTACAATCTCAATTTGGAGTTCAGGTAATTGGAGACGCCGCAAACGGAAAGGAACTGATCGATATGATTGGCAACGGACTAATACCCGATATGGTTTTGACCGATTTGAATATGCCAGAGATGGACGGTATTAGTTTAATAAAGGAACTCAAATTAAGATGGCCCGATATAAAAATCATGGTCCTTTCTATGTTAGACAATGAAAAATATGTTGCACAGGCTTTTTCTGAAGGTTGTTTAGGTTATCTTTTAAAAAACGTAGGGCCAGAAGAAATGATGTTTGCGATTAAGACAGTAGAATCAGGAACGAAATACCTCTGCAATGAACTTTCAGAGAAGCTGATCGAAAAGCTTATTGAAGATTTAAACTTTTTGTCAGATCAAACATATAAACATGTGGAGTTGACCTCTCGAGAGATTGAAGTTTTATATTTAATAGCAGAAGGCTATACGAACAATGAGATGGCAGATAAACTGTTTTTAAGCAAACGAACCATTGAAGGCCATAGGCAGACATTAATTGACAAAACAGGCTCAAAAAACACTGCCTCGTTAATTAATTTTGCGGTGATGAATGGTTTTTTAAAACAACCAATCTCTTAAAATATCGAATTAACTATTCTATATGCTAAACCAATGAAAACTAAAATAAGTATCGGTTATCGGTTTATGAATTGGGGAAAAATGGAAAGTATTTTCTGTGAAGCGGATTTCTACGACCAAAAAGTTTTTACATTGATTAAAAATGGATTAAACGTCGGAATAATTACGAAGTCTGGAAATACGTGGACGTGTTCTCCCAATAGTATTTTTCTCCCCTCGGATATCGTCAAAATTGGAAACTATATCGATGAGTATCTCACGAAAATGAAAGAATCGACGTAACAACATATTTTACGGGGTGTTTATTATTTATCCGTATCTATTTTAGGCCGCTCTCCTTATAAAGTTATGGAAATATAAATCGTATATTACCAGTCATAATTCCAAACTCAAACTTCCAATTAAGACATCATTAATTTTCAAACTGTCAATAAATTTTAATTAACCCCAATTCTAAAACCGACTTAGATCATGGACTTAATCTAAGTTTTTGGATTAGCTTTAACTTTTTTCTAAATCGGTGCGATCCACATCAAAATAATTAACCTGCATATTACTGTCTGCTAACCCACATTGGCCATAAACGTATTAATACCACTGCTTAGGTTTATTATACCATCAAAAGACGGCTTTAACTAGTAAAAACACGGAATTTAGAATATGTCTAAACCTAGTGCTTGGATTGGGGTTTTTAACTTCATCCAAGTATTTATATGTCCAAAAAACTGTTTCTCAAGAGCCAAAATTCAGGAATTCAATTATCGGCCATTCTTCCTGTAAAGGACGAAGCTGATGGTTTAATTGCTACACTAGACGCTTTAAACAATCAACTGGATTTAGACGGAAAGCCTTTAGATAAAGGGCTTTATGAGGTGCTCCTACTTGCAAACAATTGCACTGATAGATCATTTGAAATTGCTTTAGACTATCAAAAAAACCATCCTATGCTCCACCTAAACGTGGCAGAAATATGGCTTCCGAGAAAGGATGCACACATCGGAACGGTGAGACGGATGTTAATGGATGAAGCCTATGAGCGTTTTTTGTCTAATCATAATACACAAGGAATTATCGCTTCTACCGACGGTGATAGCGAAGTTGATCAGCACTGGATGTTTCACATTCTAGAAGCCATTAAAAAAGGCAATGAGGTGGTGGGCGGAAGAATTCTACCCAAAAATACGCCCATACAAAGCAAGCGCTATCATCTACAGAATGTGACTTACAGACACTATGTAAGTCGGTTAGATGCCCTATTGAATCCATCTGAGAATGACCCATGGCCAAGACATTTCCAGTGTTTCGGTCCAAGTTTGGCAGTAACCTGCAGCACATACGAACGTGCTGGAAGACTTCCAGCAATCCCTTTTTTAGAAGATGAAGAGTTTAGAAAAGCATTAATTAGAATTGATGCAAAAATGAGAATGTGCCCAAACGTAAAGGTTCATACCTCTTCGCGCCTAGAAGGAAAAGTAGACTTTGGTTTCTCAGTTCAGCTGCAGCGATGGGGAGAAATGACCAAAAGAGGCGAAAAAATTTATGTAGACACGTTAGAATCACTTACTGAAATCTTTAAAGGTAAATATGAATTGAGAACCTGCTGGTCTGCGCTAGAATCTTCACATAAGTTGAAAAGTTTCACTGCGATTGGCATTAGGCTCAAAGTCGAACTAAACTGGTTGATCGAGGAAGCCCCAAAACACCACTACTTTGGCACGCTATGGGAGCAGGTAGAGAAGCAAATGAGCGATGGTGGAAAATGGGATGATGCTTATCCGCTTGCGCCCATAACAGACGTTATAGCGGATATGCGGCAGTTTTTTTACAGAAATAAACAGCCGACAAATCTGTTTAGAACTTTAAAAGATATCGCATAAAGATGATTGGACTTTCGGTAATTACACTAGTTAAAGGACGACAAGAGGCGCTGTTGAATTTGCTAGAAGGATTGACACGGGGTTTGACAATGCCAGATGAGCTTGTTATAGTATTTATGAACGACGATGTCTGTGCTTTACCAACTACGCCGTTCAAAATTGTAACTCAAGAACTAGCCGATTTAGAAAATATACCTTTAGCAAAAGCAAGAAATACAGGCGCAAGATTGGCTTCTTTTGAAAAGTTAGTTTTTTTAGATGTGGATTGCATCCCTGACCAAGAACTTATAAAAAATTATGTCGCCTTAATTGATAACGTACATCTTTGGGCGGGCGCAATTCGTTACCTTGAAAACGGGGCAACAAAAAGCGCACAGTTTTTAGATTTTTTGATACCCCTTAGTGTTCCTGATCCGGTTAGAGCAAACATCCAAAAGCTGCCATATGAGCTTTTCTGGTCGCTGAATTTTGGATGTAGCAAACAAATATTTAACCATATTGGTGGTTTTGATGAAGGATATAAAGGCTACGGTGCAGAAGACACAGATTTTGCGTTTAGAGCAAGAGAAAAAAAAGTGCCTTTAAAGACTACCAACATTATTGCGTATCACCAATATCACGAGAGTTATGATCCCCCCATAAATCACCTAAAAGACATTGTTAGCAATGCGAATAGATTTTATAGCATATGGCACAAATGGCCTATGCACGGATGGCTACAAAGTTTTAAAAACATGAACTTGATAGCCTGGAAGGAACAAGTGGTTATTCTAAGAGCGCCCAGTGCGCATGAAATGGAACAGGCAAAAATTAGTTAACTTTTAATTCAACTTGAATAAAGTTGTAGCTAATTTTTGAATTCTATCACAAATGTTTTTAACAGCACGTGGATTAATCATACCCTTCCAATTCGCTTTTTTGGCAGCTAATTTTCTAATGGTTGCATCCCAATTAGTAGTGTATAATTTTGCCGGTAGAACAATGACAATTCCGAAGGCATCTCTAATTTTGTCGGCCTTATCAATCTGCTCAAAAAAAGGGCGTTCTTCGGGTACACAGATAAAACGCTTGCGCATTGTTGCCATTTCCATAACGGTATTGTGCCCTGCATTCCCTATTACTATTTTGCAAGAGGTAAGCGCTGCCTCCGGATTTTCAACAAAGCCAGTAAACACCAGGTTTTTAGGCATTGCAATCCTTCCAGTTTCTTGATTTCCCATTTCGCCTATTGCTTTAAAATTAAAGGAAGGTAAACTTTCTGCCAGATGAATTACAAATCTAATGTTCAGAGAAGTTCCTCCTGTTCCGATCAAAATCCCGATGTAATCGCTTCGTTCTTTATTGAATACCGATACACTATCATATTTCGAAAAACCGCCAGAATAAAAAGTCTTTTGATGCACCCAAAGAGGAGTTTGCGGCCTAATCTTCTCTGGAAACGGCGCAATAATTTCTGTCGCACTATCGTACGACAGCAGATGCGCGAGATCGTTTCGCTCACCGTGTTGTTGAATAAGTATTGTTGGTATCCCGCAAAGGCGAGCCAACGCCACCAATTCTGGACAAGTGTCAACCACTAAAATTAGCGGATATTGCTCAACGAAAAATCCCGTTATAAGGTGATTACGTGTTCTTATGCCTTTTACATTTATAGGAGCGTAATGAAAATTCTCGCAGCTTTCTGAGGATTCGTCAATGCCTTCATTGTCAATTGAAATGTCTATCGGAAGATGAACACAAGAGATATGGTCTGGAATTATACTCTGATAAGGTTTGAGATTACTGCCTAAAAAGAAAATTTTATCGGCAGATAATTGTTTTGAAATGGCTAGCGCAGTCATCAAATGACCGCTACCGTGGTGATGGATGTAAAAGCCAACTTTACAGCGCATCACTCATCTTTTAGTAAATACTTCTAAACGGTAATCCTGCGTTTTAAACTGATGAATCAACTTAAAATCTTCATCTTTCAAAAACAATTCGTTTACCTCATCTCCAGAAAGTGGATAATCAGCGACTTCGTGTGTCCAATGTACTAAAACAAGTTCTCCGTTTTCATCCAGGCGACGCTTTATTTCCTCTTTTGCTATTTTAAGATCATCCATGCAAAGATAATATCCAACCTCACTCATAACAATCAAATCAAAAGGGCCAACAGGAATCTCTGTTGGAATTGAACCCAAATGCAGTTGTACGTTTGATAGATCTTTTAACCGATCTTTTGCACTTTTTAAAGCATCCTTGCTAATGTCTATCGAAATCAAACTTACACATCGCTCTGCTAAACGCTGCGTAAGCACACCAATCGAACAGCCAATTTCTAAGGCGGTTTTGTATTTTTCCTTTGATAAACTTTCTATTGTTTTCGAATATTTTTCCCGCTCATATTCGCTTTTCTCAAAATTCCATGGATCGCTATTTTCTTCATAAACTTTATCGAAGTAACTGGAACCTAGGCTATTACTATTCTTCTTCATCGTCTGTCAAAAAAGTATTCAAATGGGCTAAGAAAATGGGCTATTACTTCAGGGAGCAGCATAAAACCTGTTAAATCATCAGCTATCAATCTCGTCGTTTGTGAAATATGACACTCAATGGCTTGCTTTTTTTTAACTAAGAAATGTTCAATCGATATCTTTTTAAGTTGTTCAGGACCTAATTTAGGGATGTCATCAGCGCCAGCTAATTCATACAACCATATTGGATATTCCCAAACCTTGATAACTGAATCATTGCCTAAAGCCTCATTTAGAAGTTGCCAAGTTGCCCGGTGGTCGCAATGCGGATCGAGTTCATATGGCACTAGAATTAATGTGGGTGCAGTTTCGACGATGAGCTGAATTAATCGTTTTTTAAGCCCATTAAATCCCTCGTGGCCTTTAGTAGGAAGCGAAGAATCTACTCCATCTAGAAAATGCAACGCTTTAGAACTTACTCCCAGAATTTTTAATGCATTTCTAACTTCTTCCTTGCGAATTTCAGTGATTTTTTTTGCCGGAAATGCTTTAGAATTTGGATGGGATTGACTTCCATCCGTTGTGACGACAACATTAACTTTAATGTTTTTTGATCTAAATAAAGCTATTAATCCCCCACAACCTAAGGATTCGTCATCTGGGTGTGGAGCCAGTACCAAGCATGAGTCAAAATAATCGAGATCATACTCGAAGATTTCTTCTGCATCTTTGAAAAAGCTTTTTTTATCTAGCAGGTTTATTTTCATAATGCTCTTCGAAAAAATAATGCGCAATGGCTAGCTTTGTTGCATCAGGTGCAGGCTGGCGTAGGTAAAAAGTAAGGTCTCTATTTAGCCGCTCAAACGGAAAAGGATGCATTAGACCTCTCGCACCCACGCAATCGTTGCTTTCTTTCATCACAGAAATTCCAATTTGCTCAATTGCAGTTCTAGTCATGTTGGCGAAAGCAATTAAATCGCCGCTCCTACCTGCTTCTTCAACCCATTTGTCGAAATTTTTCCCAGCTTGATTGATCCACAAATTGCCAGATGTTATATTCGTCATAATATTGGCAACCCGAGTATTCTGAAGTGGATCTGTTGTCCTATTCATTTGACTTAGGTAACTTATTGTGGCCTCGGCAATTGCTTCGGCACCTCCAAGTTGCACGGCTGCAAATCGTATTGCACCACCGTTAAAATAAGGTTGCTTCAAATAGTTCCCGGGTTCGCCTAGCAGTTCGGCTTCCTGAATTTTATAACCAGAAAAATCTACAATATAACTTCCCGAAGCTTTCATCCCTAGCGTCTTCCATGTCGACTTATCGATTCTCTCCGCTCCTATTTTGGACATATCCACAATCATCATCTGCCAGCCTTTTCGCAGTTCGGTGTCGATGTTTCCTGTTACTAAAGCGTAAGAAACAATCGCCGCACCTGAGCTAAAGGTCTTTTCTCCTTTGACCTCTAATATGTTATTTTTGACTCCAAACACGACACCATTATTTGCTTGAGTGTTCCAAACAGAAAATAAGGCATTGTGATTAATCACTTCGCTATACCAAAATTTTTTTTGCTCATACGTACCAAACAAATGAATAAAATGTAGTGCGTTGATATGCCCTTCATAAATTCGTCCGATAGAAAGATTGGCTTTTCCAATCTCCTTTAGCAGTTGGAGAAGACCTTTAGTTCTTGGTAAATTAAAATCTAAATCTTCTCCAGGCAACGTAATCTTTAAGAGGCCAGCTTCCGCTAAGAGGTCAAACTCTTTTTTGGGCGGTAGGTCTGGTAAATCACTTTCGGCAGCACTGGCTGCTATTTCTACTAAACAATATTTAACAGCTGCTTGCCGATCTAAAATAATTTTGGAGTTTTCTGCCATGTCGTTTTAATCGAATAATCTGCATGATGATGAATTTCTATCTTTTGTACCGACTTAAACAATTTTCATATTGATCGACCGTCTTTTCAATATCGAAGTGTTTTTCGGAGTAAATACGCACCGCTTTTCTATCTAATTTACTTGCTTCCACTAGTGCTATTGCTAAATTCGCTGTCTCGCCAAAATTGACTAACCGCCCGACTTCTCTAGTCACAATTTCTGGCAGTGCACCGATGCTGAAGCCAGCAATGGGCGTTCCGCATGCCATTGCTTCTGCAACTACTAAACCAAAAGGCTCCTCCCACACGGGTGTTACCAAACAAACTTTTGCTGTACCAATTAATTTGTTCAACTCTTCTGAATTCAATAATCCAACAAATTCAACTCCGTCGTTCAGCAGTGGAGCTATTTTGGAAGCATAATATTTTTTATCTCCCACTGCGCCGGCTACTTTTAATTTAATCCCCGCCAGTTTAGCAGCTTCGATCGCATATTCCAACCCCTTGTCGGGATGAATCCTGCCGAACCACACGGCATAATCTTGTTGGCTTCCTTCATCGCAAAATGTCCAGGTTGATAAATCTATTCCATTATAAATAACCCCAATTTCACCTACAAATCTATCCCAAGAGCGCGCATTCTTTTCCGAGACCGTTATATAACTCACTACAGGAATTTTTCGCTCTGCCGAAATTGCGAGTTCTAATTCGTAAAATGGTGGCGTGTGCAACACAGAAACCATAGGTGTGGCAATGCAACTGGCCATTGTTAGGGGAATGTAATGCAAACTATTGTTAAACAAAACGTCTAATTCATAACCGTCAATCTCTAACATTAATTTAAGATACGCATGATGTTCTTCGATATATTCTGACGACATATCTCTGCTCTTTTGCCGAACACCAGTTTCAGAATAATAATTAACATCAGACAAAATAGCTACCAAATCTAATTTCTTATCGGATGAAGCGCTAGCAAAAAGCACAACCTCATGTCCCCTCTCAATCAACTTCTTAGTGATTAGAAAAGTAAAAGCTTCTAGTCCACCTTTAAAGGGAGGCTTTATAGGATGTTTTAAATGCGCTATAATTCCTATTTTCATTTTAGCCTTTACTGATGTTTTTCAATGCGCACTTCCCGTTGAACTTAAACAACATTATGGCATATATTTCTAATTCCAAAACTTACACTTAATTTTTAGGCCAAGAGATCAATTGCAGCAAGGTTTCCCTGCATACCGGCGTGGTCCACAGCCATAAGATTTTTACTATCCATCAACTTTTTATCTGCGCCAGCGTTTAACAAAAGCGCAACGAGGTCATTTCGCCCAAACATGCAAGCAAACATAAGTGCTGTACCTCCGTTTCCATGCCGAGCGTTTAAATCCGCGCCGTTTTTTATTAAAAGCGCTGCAATTTCAAAATATCCTTTAAAACACACACCCATCAAAGCCGTATTGCCTCCATTGTCTGCTGCGTCGACATCAGCCCCTAATGCCAATAAATTTTTAACCGCGTCGAAACGGTTGTTGTACGCTGCGATAATGAGCGGAGTATATCCCTTATCATCCTTACCATTTACGTTATGCCCACCTCTATTAAGTGCGGCAATCTTATCGAGATCACCTATTCTTGCTGCATCAATTAGTTCATTCATAAGTCAAAATAAGAAGAGGAATGCATTACATTCCTCTCTAAATGTGGTTAAGCAGGAATTTTATTTGATTTTTCTCTTTCGAAGAAACGGTGTTTTCCAACAGCCGCCACAAATGCTGTTGAAAAAGCATCTTCATGGCTATTGCCTATTAAAAGCCCCACATGTTTAAGTTTGTCGACATCATTTTGCAAATAATTAGTCACATAACTCATTTTAACTAGTTCTTCAGCACCATTATCCAACGCAACTGCTTTACAATGTAGAAAAGCTTCGTCTATAAAATGAATTGCCTTTGGTATAGCCCTTAATGCTTCGATACTTTTTTCCCCTGCCGGAATAAAAATTGCATCGACCAACACCGACGAAAACGTCAAAAATGTATGATCGACTTTTATTTCTTTTCCATCCGCATCTTTAATAAAGCCTGCGTGTGGTGCGATAATCTTTACAACGGCACCTGCGTCTTCTAGCGCAGATTTTATATTATTTACCGAAACTCCGTCAACGCCATCAGCAGCTAGGAACGCAATTTGCCTAGTGGCAATGTTGCCGAAAAGCGTATTGGCCATACTCAATGACGGTGATTCTTTAAGCTTAGAATCAACTTTAATCGGCACATAGTCTTCTGGATTGGCGTCTGCCCCCAATTGATGATTTATTGGTTCTTCCGGTTGAGTCACTTCTAATCCTAAACCGTCGGCAACTTTTTTAGCTAAATCTCCATCAATCTGCGTTAGTAAGCCTACTGTTCTCTTACGAATTTCAGGCATCTCAACTTTACCCAATTCAAAACAAAAAGCGTCAACAACATGACTTTGCTCGGCTTCTGACAAACTGTTATAAAATAAGGCCGGTTGACTGAAAAAGTCCATAAAGTTTTTGCTTCTTGCCCTAACTTTATTTGCATCAACACGTTCTTGATAAGTTGCAAAACCGCCTTCACTTTCTTTCGCTTGTTCTGGATATCCCAGGGCAATAGAATTTGGATGATAACTCGTGTTGCCTTTATTAATCTCCATTCTGGCAATGCCATCTCGTTGGTTGTTATGGACGGGTGCTAATGATCTATTAATCGGAATCTCATGAAAATTCGCCCCCCCCAATCGACTTAATTGCGTATCCGTATAAGAAAACAACCTGCCCTGCAGCAAAGGATCATTTGTAAAATCAATGCCGGGAACTAAATGGCCGGGATGAAAGGCAACCTGTTCTGTCTCCGCGAAAAAGTTAGTTGGATTCCGATTTAATGTCATTTTACCAATCTTTTTTACAGGAACAAGCTCTTCTGGAATAAGCTTGGTGGGATCTAATAAATCGAAATCGAACTTATGTTCGTCTTGTTCTGGGACAATCTGCACGCCTAATTCCCACTCCGGAAAAGCACCTGTATCGATTGCATCATGCAAATCTCTACGGTGAAAATCGGGATCCTGACCATTAATTTTAAGCGCTTCATCCCACACAACTGAATGGACCCCTAACAAAGGTTTCCAATGAAATTTAACAAAGTGCGCTTTTCCTTCCTTATTAATTAATCTAAAAGTGTGAATCCCAAAACCCTCCATCATCCTTAAACTTCTAGGAATGGCTCGATCACTCATCAACCACATAATGTTGTGCATTGTTTCTGGAGATAAAGAAATGAAATCCCAGAAGGTATTGTGTGCGGATGCCGCCTGTGGTATTTCTGTAGCCGGTTCTGGCTTTACTGCATGGATTAGATCAGGAAATTTGATGGTGTCTTGAATGAAAAAAACCGGCATGTTGTTACCCACCAAATCGTAGTTGCCTTCTTCAGTGTAGAACTTTACTGCAAAACCCCTAACATCTCTAGGTACATCTGCCGAACCACGAAAACCTGCAACGGTAGAAAATCGAGCAAACACTGGGGTTTCCCGTTCTGGCTCAATTAAAAAACCCGCCTTGGTGTAAGCTGAAAAATCGGCACTGTAGGCTTTAAAAACACCATGTGCGCCAGAACCTCTCGCATGAACAATCCGTTCCGGAATACGTTCGTGATCAAAATGAGTTATTTTTTCTCTTAAAATAAAATCTTCGAGAAGTGTAGGGCCACGATCGCCTGCTTTTAGCGAATTTGTATCGTCATTAACTTTCAATCCCTGATTGGTAGTCAGCTTTTGATTTTGACCGTCTTCCATGTTTGACGAAAGATCGTCTATCTTCCTGCTAGCTTGATTTTGCTTTCCTGAATCTTTATGTTTCATTAACTGTGAATTTAAGTTACAATTGATTTTAAAAAATAGTTTTCTCCGATTGAATATTTCCTAACAGCAGGAAACAAACTTGATCTTTGAACTAAAAATTGGTTTGCTAAGAACCCTTGTAAATAAAGTTAGTTTCCGTTTTTTTTTTAATAGTGGAATAAGCGGTATTTTCATCCCCCATTATAAGTGTTAATCTGAGCGGACTAACCTATATTTTTTAAATTAAGAAGACCTCTATTTATCCAGCAATTTGTTTTCATAAAAAATAAGTATAAATAGCTAGAAACGTGTTGTAGTCCGAATAAAGTAGGTTTTTTTTTAGCAATAACACTTCAGAATTGGGAATGCAGGAGTCTTAGTAATTACCTTAATTAGGTTTGAGTTAACATAGCAAGTATTAATACATTATCTTTACCTAATGGACTGAGGAAAAGCAAAAACCGTCCATTTTCTTTACTTATGAAAACAACTCCAGATCTACTCTTATCCTTTGCCGAACATGATCCAAATCTTTTCTTCTCCTTTAATGTCACCACAAGTCAGTTTGTATACACCAATCAATCGTTTAAAAAATTTTTTCAGTTAAAGTCTAAGACACATACACGCGAAGCTTTTTTCCTCATGGTTCATCCAGACGATCGAAGGGCATTGAAGAAAACCTGCGCGGCTTTATCAAGTAACATTTTCAAGGAAAATATCGAATTTCGAATGTTGGGCACGCAGGATCACCCTGAGCGAGTCTTTCGATTGGCATTATTGAAGGGCGAGCAAACAGAGGAAGAGCAGATTATTACCGGCCGAATGGAAGACATTTCCGCTTTCAGAGCGAACGAAAATATGTTGAAAGAAGTGATCGAAAGAAAGAATGCAATTTTAAATATTATGTCGCATGATTTGGCCGGATCTCTTAATTCTATCAAGACATTTACCTATGTTTTATCGAAAAAACTACCGGTAAAGGAAAACCAACAACTAAATACAATTTTAACGTCGATTGGAAAACTTAGCGAAAACTGTATTCAAATGATACAGGAATTTATTCAACTCGAATTTATTAAAAGCGCAAATGTAGATTTTCAAAAAGAACGGAAGGATTTAATCAGCACAATTGAAAATGTTATTGAAGAATATGTAACAGCACCTCAGGAATTAGCGATAGCATTTGAGTTTAAAAGCAGCCTACCAGAAATTTATGCAGATATAGATGAAAAGCAGTTTATGCAAGTTGTTAAAAACCTTATTTCTAATGCCATTAAATTCACTCCTGACGGTGGGAAAATCGGCATCGACATCACAGATAAAGAAGAAAGTATTTTGATTGCCCTTGCAGATAATGGCATTGGCATTCCGAAAAAACATCACGCTACGCTTTTCGAAAAATTCACGCCTGCTCGCCGGCCTGGATTACGAGGCGAACCGTCAGTAGGACTTGGAATGTCTATAATCGAAACAATTATAGATTGGCACAAAGGCAAAATTTGGTTTGAGAGTGAAGAAAATGTTGGAAGTACTTTTTACATTGAGCTAGCGAAATCTGTTTAAGTTTATTACAAAGTGAGCTTATTATAGACTTTCAACCGAATTCTATTCACATGCATTCATCCGTAAACATTTTCTATGGCTTTTAATGGAAGAAATAATTTCTAATGTTTAAAAATCGTAATTTCAAATTAGAAACTTTTCTTATTTTTAAACTAAATCATTGAGTTGCGCAAAAGTACAATATTAATACAAACAGCTCTAAAACGAGATCTTTAAAAAAACTTCCAATCAGAGATCGTCTGAAATAGTTTTCTGAATGGTGAAGAACGACTTGAGTTATCGAAACGATTGCCTTCGGTATCTATCAGCATAGCATTTTTTACAGCCTCTATCTCAGCTTTACAACTCATGATAGTAGCGGCGTAAAACTCATCTACTGGCCTTTCACTTTCGTCATTTAAGTCAGGCACTGCTCCCCAAAGTCCGGAATCGTGCCAAATTAGCGTATTGTCCCAGTCGGGTCTATCTACAATGGGATAAATGCAAATGCCCAATAATGGGATGCCGCTTTCGAGCGTTTTCGCGCACTCGTGTGTGATGAAACTTATCCATTTTGATCGATCCTCGCCTGGATGACTTGTTTCTGATAAAAGAACGGGTCGATTGTAGCGATGATACGCTTCGGAAATAAGTTCCGAAAGTGGGCGCCATCTAGAATCTTCAAACTCATTTGCCCAAGGTATTATTTCATAATCGCAACATGTATACTGGTTGGTGTAGTAATAATTAAGACCTAAAAGGTCCAAATATTCTTCTTTTCCCCCAAGTTCGGGACAAATTCTACCGCATAAAATATCGTTCGACTGATACTGAAGTTGATGATCACTAGCGGCCTTGTACATCATTTCTTCTTCCGCAAAGTGGGGTGCTACAATGTTTACCAAAGGTTCTGTACTGAGGATTAATACATCTGGATATATTTCTTTCATCAACTTTACGCCCGCAATATAGGCGCCCATCAATTCGTATTTTACATCCCAACCCTTTCCTCTACAAAAAGGCGAAGTGGCTGCAACTTCACCTCCTAACCAAGAAATGAAACTCACTTCATTTATCGGCGTGATAATTAACCTATGCCTACTGCGCCCCCTAGCCAAATAGAACTCCACTAAAGCTTGGCAAAGCCTCACAAATCTATTTTTGAAATGCGGATGAAGTGGCGTCAAATCAGATGGATAGCCGAAATGACAAATGTCCCAAACTTGCTGAATGTCGTAAAGATCAGCAGCGTCCATCATTTTGGAAATCAAGCGGAAATCATATTCGTAAGGAATTTTTTCGACTAATGACCAACAAATTCCCTCTCTAACGGTCTTTATCTCAAACTGCTGCAATAATCGATAATCGTCATCAATGAACTGGGCGTGTTTGGTTATTTCCAAAAAATCTACACGATTTCCGTGCACATTTAAATGATCCGCACACTCGTAACCACCCATCCAAAAAGATTGAAAAGGGCTATCTTGATTGTTAAACCGCCCTAAGTCCATTAACCATCATTGCAGGTTCTAAAATATGTTCTTTCGCATTAATCTTTTTAAATGTGCTTAACGATTGAGCGACAACCTGATCCATATTATAATACTTATAACTTGCGAGGCGACCTACAAAATAGGTGTTCTTAGTTTCTAGAGACAATTGCCTATATTTCTCATAAAGCGCGGTGTTAGAAGGCATAGGTATTGGATAATATGGATCTCCTTCTGCCTGTGGAAATTCGAAAACAATCGAAGTTTTTGCATGCTGTTGCCCTGTTAAATACTTAAACTCGGTTATCCTAGTAAATGCATAATCATTCGGATAATTTATCGTTCCTGTTTTTTGGTAAGTTTCCTTATCATGGGTCTCAAATTTAAATTCCAATGACCTGTACGGAAGTTTTCCGAATTTATAATCGAAAAACTCGTCAATGGGACCTGTAAAAATCAACTTTTTGAAGTCTAATTCATCGATAACTTCCTTATAATCTGTGTTTAACATTACTTTAATATTTGGATGATTGAGCATCCGTTCAAACATTTTGGTATAACCGTGCAATGGCATGGCCTGGAAGGTATCTGTAAAATATCGATCATCTTTATTGGTTCTCGTTGGAACACGTGCTGCAACAGACGCATTTAGTGCTGATGGATCTAAATCCCATTGTTTGCGTGTATAACCCTGAAAAAACTTTTCATACAGCTCTCTACCTATTTTGCTTACAACAACATCTTCGGATGTCTTAATTTCTTTAACTTTTTCAGCCTTTGAAGCGAAAAAATCCTCTAATTGAGCACTATTCAAATTAAGACCATACATTTCATTTACAGTGTTGAGATTAACAGGCAGTTGAAAATACTGGCCATCTACACTCGCTAATACGCGGTGTTGGTAGTTTCTCCAGGCAGTAAACTGAGAGAGATAATCAAAAACGTCTGCACTATTTGTATGAAAAATATGCGGACCATATTTGTGAACCAATATCCCCGCCTCGTCGTAATGGTCGTAAGCGTTCCCGCCGATATGATTTCGTTTATCAATAATAAGCACTTTCTTTCCCGCCTGGCTGGCAAGTCTTTCTGCCAACACACTTCCGGCGAAGCCGGCTCCAACAATTAAAAAATCAAACATCGCTTAACTGATTATAGATAACACTCTTTTCTAATTGTTCGTTCATGTAACTTAACATTTCATTTTTGGTATTGTCCCAAGACATATTTTTTAAAAAATCATCTACCCGATTTAACCATTTGTCTTTATCCCCTCTGTTCAGTTCCGTTTCTGCAGCAGAAATAAACTCCCCTGCTGTATTACAGATATGAACCAGGTGCGCGACACCATAAGGTTTTATCACATCTGTTATGGCGGTAGACAACACGGGAATACCAGCTGCTAAATACTCTGGTGTTTTTGTTGGACTTATGTATTTAGTAGATTCGTTTAATAAAAAAGGTATTAGAGCGATGTCCCATCCCGAAAGGTAAGCGGGTAATTCTTGATAAGTGCGTTGACCGAGGTAATGGATGTTGCTCAGTTTCGGTAAAGAATTTGGGTCAATTTTAACTATAGGCCCTATCAATATAAACTGCCATTCCGGTCTGAGCTCTGCCATCAATTTGACAAGTTCGATGTCAAACCGCTCATCAATCACACCAAAAAAACCGACTTTAATTCCCTTGATAGCTGCTTGATCTTCGGGTGATTCAGTTAACGATCTTGCTCTATTAAAATGATTCTTGTCTATACTGCTCGGAAAAGGGTAAATGGCAGAATGGTATTTTTTCTTTTCCTCATACAAGGTATTGCCCCCTGTAAAGACAAGATCTGCTCGATCCATAAGTTTCTTTTCGTTTGATTTTAGGGAAGCTGGTGCAAATTTAAATGCGGAAAGTTCATCCATACAATCATAAACGATAAGTGCGGGAGAAAATGAATCCGTAAACTCCAAAGCCATCGGCGTATAATACCAAAACACAAATTCCTCGCCATTATCGACTTTAATGATGTTTTTAAGCATAGACTTTAACTGATCTGCATGCTGTTTAGTGGACAGGTTTGGATTTAGATGCGGCACCATTACATATAAAGTGCTACTTATTTCTGTAAAACTGTGGAAGGGATAATCTCCTGCATCAAAAATCGGTTCCTCAATATAAAAAGTATTAAAGTGTTCCGATAACCTAGTAATCAGGTGTTGTGGTCTTTGGTAAACAAAATTCCATCGAAGGTGAGAAAAGCAAACTAGATTATTTGACGCTTTCGGCATAGTGTTGTTTAGTGTAAAAATTTAATTGAGCTAAAAACATCGGTCTATTTTTAATCGTATACCCCAACATTTTCAAAGCATATGACACACGTAAAATCAATTTGTTTTCTTCAATTTATGAAATGGAACAAACCCGTAAAAGCGCATCCAATCGACCGTATAAATACTTCTAAATAATGTAGGGAGCTTTTAACTGCAAACCAAATTTTAGTTATTTGGCCTAAAAATTAATTATAGCGAAAGAGAATTTATTTAAATTTGAAGTTTCTCTTCAAAAAAACCTATCCGCAAATTGTGCAGAAAACTTTAGCAGACGCAAAATAAAATATTTCACAAGTCAAAAATCCTAATTGAAAATTTGGATAAAGAATTGAAATTTTTACAACATCTACCTTTCCAACATTCCTATAAGCGCCCTTGCTACTGGACCAGCCGACAATGGATTTTGTCCCGTAATCAAAAGACCGTCAATTTCCACGTTCGATGCAAAAGGTATTGGTCCTGTTCTATAATCTCCACCCAATTCTCTTAAACGATTTTCTAAAGTGTAAGGGATGGTATCGGCGCGAAGTGCCAATTTTTCTTCGGTATTCGAAAAACCCGTCACCCGCTTTCCCTTTAATACCGACGCATCTAGTTCAGCGGCTTTAATTAATGCTGCAGGGCCATGGCAAACCATTGCGACAGGTTTACGCTTAGAAAAGAAATCTAAAATCAGTTTCCCACTTGCTTCATTTTTCGCCAAATCGAATATGGGACCATGTCCCCCTGGATAAAACACAGCGTCATAATCAGACGCAGAGATTTCTTCCAACTTCAGGGTATTATTTAACACATTCTGAGCTTCAAGATCATCGTAAAACCTTCTGTTAGAACCTGAAATGTGGGCCGTAAGTTCACTCATCGTATCAATAGGCGGTTTACCACCTTTAGGACTTGCAAGGGCTACTTGATAGCCTTGATCAACAAATTCATAATAAGGATCCGTAAATTCTCCAATCCACAATCCTGTAGTACTGTCCGTATTTAAAAGTTCTTTGTGCGACGTTATTATGATAGCTATTTTTTTCATTGGTGATCAGTTAGGAATTAATTTTTTCGCTTATTTAACTCATTCATTCCAAATTTGTTCGCCTAAATTTGAAAACTCTTACAACTATTAAGAACAAATAGGTAAGGTTAGTGTTCTTGATGCTCACTTAAAAAACAATTATGTCAGATAGAAATCCGGAGCTCAAAGAGGGAGAAATAACAAAGAAGATTGAAAAGCAAACTGCAAAAATTCCATCAGATATATTTTTATGGGCTGCAGTAGCATCTATGGGCATATCTTTGGCGCTTAAATTTACAAGGCAAAAACACAGTGCGCTATTTGTTGGACAGTGGGCTGCGCCGTTTCTGTTATTGGGCGTATATAACAAAATAGTCAAAACCCAAGGAAGTGATTAACGGACACTTTATGTCTTACCTTATATTTTTGTCGGGTGCTGCAATACAATTGAGTTGTTTCTACTCTATTAATTCCTTAGAGTCGCTATAAAATATTTTCCTTGGTGTTGCTAAAAGATTTTATTGGGTTAGAAATTTATTTAGAAATCATCCCAATTGGTTGTATGATAGGGCATATTTGTTTAGCTTTATTAACTTTGGCAGACACATAACGGGTACCTGACGTATAAACGACACTTAACCTATTGAGATTAATTTGTTTGTTGCTGTTAATGTTATGAGCAACAAATGTTAACAGTATTAACTAACTTTATGAGTATTAAGCTCTTTGGCGCAGCACCTATTGAACTAGAAAACTTAAAAAACTTAACCTCTGATGCACCGGAAATTATAGTTTGGGCGGCACCCATCATGTTTGTGTGTGTATTGATTGAATGGTTTATATCAAACAGACAGCATAGAGATATTTACAATAAGGAAGAAACAATTGCTTCCATATTTGTAGGAATTGGAAATGTAATTGTGGCCTTTTTATTAAAATTTGGTCTATTTTTTATCATCGTTGCCATTTACAATATGCTTCCATGGCGCATGTCCTTAAACTGGTGGATGCTTATTCCATGTTACATCTTACTCGATTTTTGCAGCTACTGGTCACACCGAATTTCCCATCACCAACGATTTTGGTGGGCAACACATGTAGTACACCACAGCGGCGAGAATTATAACCTTACTGTTTCGTTTAGATTAAGTTGGGTTCAGCACATCAAAATCATTTTTTTTCTTCCTGTTGCGCTTGCGGGATTTCATCCCGTGGTATTCTTTGTTGCAAACCAGATTGCCGTACTGTTTCAGTTTTGGGTTCATACCGAGTACATTAAGAAGTTACCTAAATTCTTTGAGTATATCTTTGCCACACCGTCTAACCACCGGGTTCATCATGGATCGCAAGAAAAATACATCAACAAGAATTTTGGTGCCACATTTATTATCTGGGACAGAATTTTTGGCACTTATGAGCCAGAAAATGAAAAAGTTATTTATGGGCTGACTCACAAGCTAAAGAAAAAAGGAAACCCATTTTATATCAATTTTCATGAGTTTATTGACATTTGGAAAGACGTAAGAAATGCCGATGGATTTAAGAATAAAATGTTTTTTCTGTTTGGAGATCCTGCGGACATAGAAAGTAGAAGAATTAGTACTCAGACTAAAATCATAACTAACAGTTCATCTTCAGACGAGCACACTACAAAGATCACCTTTAAGCATGTGGTCGAAAAAGAAAAACTGTATAGTACAGTGAATAAAGAACTGCAAACTCGTTAAAACACTACTAATTAGAAACTCAAGGGAGTTATATTGAATCCATTTCAGCTACCTCAGCAATAGTTAATATTCGCAATATCTTTCTTCAATTACCTGTTTCTTTGCAGCTCATTTTCGAGCAGGGGCTTACATTTTTTGCATGCGCAATCCATTTCCAAATACTTCCAAAGTCCGAATTGGGAGATGCTTAAAGTGCACTCGTTTAATTAGAATGCAAGCTACGCATTCCCAAATTAAACCGTCTATTGCCGATTTTTGCGGAAATGCTAGATTAAAATAATCTCAATATCGTACAACTACGTTTTATAAACTGATAAATCTCAGTAAAAAAGCAAAATACCCATTATTGAGTTTTCAACCGATAAAACCAAACCAATCTATTTTTGGAATGGTTGTACCTTACAAAAAAATGTGATATTCGAAATAAATGATATATCGGGATAACCGATTAGGTAAGTTTTAAATTGTTTTTGAGAGATATCGACGTGTAGAATGATAGCGCCAATTGGACAAAATGATGAGACTGATTGTGTTCTAGAGAGCAAATCTAGTCGATGTTAGAAGTTTAAAAGCAGTTGTTCGCATGCAGTAAAACGGTTTTCTAATTTACGCAGAAGCGATCAAATTAACTCGATGTAGTATATGGATAAATACGCTTTAATTACCCGAGCCTCCAGCGGAATAGGCCGAAAACTTTATAAACTTTTTTCCTTCGAAGGAGGAGGTTTTCCGAAGTTTTTTAGCGTGGGAGAAAATACTAGACAAAATGCACAGTTGGGAAAAGTAGACGAAACACAATTAATAGCGATAACAAAAAACCTTTTTGATCCAACAAATGCAAAGGACATTTACGATGAAATTAAGGCGCAACACCTGCGAATAGAATTACTCGTTAATGCTGCTCGAAAAGGAGTTTATGGAGAATTTACGGCGGCACAATTACACCAGGAAATGGAAATAGTAAGGCATAATATTTGTTCTTTAGTTTCCATAGCGACATTAAGAGCAAATGAACAAATGGTAGAAATTTAATTTGAATTAAGTTCACAGTGTTGTTGCGCTTTCAAGTATTGCAAAAAATTGACCTTTTCTAAGGTGCTTTTTAAACTATTTCTAAAAAATAAAGTGTGAATCTTTGGTTCTCTCTAAATTGAAACGAATTATATTTTTTGGCAATAGTCTTACCGCAGGTTATGGATTAACGAATCCAGCTGACGAAGCGCTACCTGCCCTAATCCAACAGAAAATTAATGTCCAGAAACTTGATTATACCGTCATCAATTCGGGCATCAGCGGAGACACCTCTAACGATGGATTGAGGAGGCTAGACAATGTATTAAAAAAGCCAGTTGATATTTTCGTACTGGAACTCGGTGCAAATGATTTTTTACGAGGCTATTCCCCTCACTTAACAAAAATAAATTTAACGCGTATAATTGAGAATGTGAGGAAAATACATCCCTTAGCGGATTTATTACTTTTAGGCATGCGTTTGCCAGCTTGGATACCCGGCAATAGGGTTTCGGTATTTACAGATATCTATCAACAAATTGCTAAAGAAAAACAACTTGAACTGGTTCCCTTTTTACTTGAGGGAGTAGCAGGAGTGAGTAATTTAAATATGGCAGACGGCTTACACCCACTTGCTGCCGGTTATAGCATTATGGCATTACACATTTGGCCTTCTTTATTAAAGCTGATCCAAAAAAGAAATAGCAATAATGGCTAATCAATGAATATTTAATTTAGGTTTCGTCATTACGAAACCTAAATTAAATAGAACTGACTTAAGGTTTTAACACCACTTTTACGCAATCTTCTTGTTTTTCATCGAAGATTTTGTAGCCGTGAGTAGCCTTTTCTAAGGGAAGCGTGTGGGTAATTATATCATCTAAGATCACTTTCCCTTGATCTACCAATCCAATTAACTTATCGATGTAATTAATTACCGGCGCCTGTCCTTGCTTAATAGTAATTCCCTTATCAAAGATTCTAAACATGGGAAAATTATCATATGGAGATCCATATACGCCCATTATAGATACAGTTCCCATCCTGCGAACTGCTTCAAAACACATATCTAAAACTTTCATAGAGCCTTTCTCGAAATGTATGGTCGCCTTTGCTTTGTCTAAAAAACTACGCTCTGGTTCAAAACCTACCGCATCAACGCATACGTCAGCACCTCTTCCGCCGGTCATTTCCCTAATGGCTTCAACTACATCAACCTTATGGGGATTAAGCGTGTCTACCTTATTTACGGCTTTTGCCTTTTCCAAACGATAGTCTAACGGGTCGATTGCAATAACCCTACTTGCGCCGTTAATCCAAGCTGCTTTTTGCGCCATTAATCCAACGGGCCCAGATCCAAAAATCGCAACTACTTCGCCACCCTTAAGTTGTGCCCAATCGATTGCTGACCATCCTGTAGGAAAAATATCGGTAAGAAAAAGGGCCTGTTCATCTGTAAGATGTTCAGGAACAATTCTAGGACTCACATCTGCATAAGGAACGCGCACATATTGCGCTTGGCCACCAGAGTAACCACCGTATAAGTCAGTATAACCGAAGAGCGCTGCTCCCTTCTGACTTGCCAGATCGCCATTGGGTCCGTAATTTTTATAGTTAGAATTTTCACACGCCGGGGAAGCGTCATGTGTACAAAAAAAACAGCTTCCACAGGCAATTGGGAAAGGTACTACAACTCTGTCGCCTTTTTTTAAGTTTGTAATTGCCGATCCAACCTCTTCCACAATTCCCATGAATTCATGTCCAACAATCATGGGCTCTTTTTGGGGAACTGCTCCACTTAAAATGTGGAGATCTGAACCACATATTGCGGTTAAGGTAACTTTTAAAATAACGTCTCTCGGATCCAATATTTCCGGATCCGGAACTGTGTCGACGCGGATGTCTCCAGGTTTGTGAAATACTGCTGCTTTCATAATTAAAGAATTAAATTTAATTTTTAGTACTCCAATAATAAATTTGGAATACCTACCCAGAACATCAGAAAATAGGCAATGGTTTATTCGATTTAGAGATAAATTTTAACCGAATTTTTAAGGGAAATATTGATTCGAAACTCATCTAACTAAACACTTAATAGTCTAGTTCTTTTAAAAGAAGGCAAAGATCAAATATTTGAATACTTCGCGTCACATTTTTTAACCCTTGGAGCGGTTAGTTGAGGAATTGTATTTAGAGGCAACTAAATTTTGATTAACAGTATCGACGACAAGTTGAATGTCGAATGGCTTTTGAATAAAACCATCTGGATGATACACTTGATCTGAAGCAGTTTCCCTGTGACCAGCAGAAACCATAATAACAGGCAACTTTTCGGTTAGCACGTTTGATTTGACCATTCTACAAAGATCGCGACCGTCTACATTTCCCAACATGATGTCAAGCATAATTAAATCAGGATTGAACCCAGACAGTGTTTTGCAAAACTTGGAACCGTCTAAAATACCAATGGCAGAAAAACCCTCCATTTCCATCAGCATCACCAGGACGTCTAAAATGTCTTGTTCGTCGTCCACTATTAATATTCGTTTTCTGTTTTCCCCTTCCATTATATCTCAGTTTGAGTAAATTAATCAACCCATATCTAGGACACTAACAGCGCTTAAAATTAAAAGTTTTCTATAGCACTATTCAGAGTGTAAATTATATATCATTCCAGCTATAAGGTCTTTTTTTTTGGCAAAAAAGTTAGCATTTTTACACGGTTTTTTTAATTTTATGTATTAGTCAAAGTTTAACCCAAAATTTTTAGTTCATTGAATAATTTGAAAAATACCGCGTCCGTTCCCAGATTCAATCATAATTTTTAACAAAATGGAGGAAAATTCTGGTTACTCCGAATATGGAAGAATTGAAGCCCTTAAGAGTTATCATATATTAGATACTGCTGAGGAGAAAGATTTCGACGATTTGACTCAACTGGCTTCACAAATTTGCGGAACAACAATCGCATTAGTCAGTTTTGTCGATAACGATCGGCAATGGTTCAAATCCCACAGAGGACTTGGTGTTTCGCAAACACCTAGAAATCAATCGTTTTGCGCACATGCCATCATTTCTTCAGATGACATCATGGTTGTTCAAGACGCAAAAATAGACCTCCGCTTTCAGGACAACCCCTTGGTGACTGGAAATCCAAACATTACCTTTTATGCCGGAGTTCCGCTAACCAATGAGGATGGCTATAAATTAGGAACGCTATGTGTGATTGATCCAGAGAAAAGAACGTTGAGTGAAGCGCAAATATCTTCTTTAAAAATTGTTGCACGGCAGGTAATGCAGAAACTTGAACTTAGGCGAAAGGTACTTATGCTTGAAGAATTAAACGCAGGCGTTAAATCTTCTGAAGAGAAAGTGCTCTTACTCAATAGCCAACTTCGGGATGCGGCGATGAACCAGACCGAACTTATTGAGCGAGAAAAACAAAGCAATGCTGAATTATTGGCAACGAATGATGAATTAAAAAAGCTGCAAAAAAATTTGGATAAAATGCTTAAAAACCTAACAGAAAGTGAGGAGACGAAAGCAATTGCCATAGAACAGGCGGAACTTGGAACATGGTATATCGATGCAGAGACTAGAGCATTTAAACCTTCAGATCGCCTAAAGTCTTTTTTTGGATATGGCAAAGACGAAATCATGTTGTATGAATCGGCCGTGGAACAAATTTACCCGGAATATAGAGAAATCGTGGCAAATGCAGTCAACGAATCCAGCGCAAAAGGACTCCCTTACGACATTGAGTATCCAATTAATGAACGACATACTAATAAAAAAAGATGGTTGAGAGAAACAGGAAGAGTATACTCAGAAAATCACTCCGAAAGGCCTGAGTATTTTTCGGGTACCATAATTGACATTACTGAACGTAGGCAAAACGAACAAAGGAAGAATGACTTTATAGCCATGGTGAGCCATGAATTGAAAACACCCTTAACATCTATGGGTGCTTTTGTACAAATGCTAGAGTTAAGAGCAAAGAAACAGAAGGATGACTTTGCGATAAATGCGTTGGAAAGGGTTATGCGCCAAGTTAAAAAGATGAATGCCATGATCAGCGGATTTCTTGATGTATCCAGATTGGAAGTTGGCAAAATTTATGTAGATAAGCAACATTTTGATCTTGCTAAATTGGTAGAGGAGATAAAGGAAGAATCGTTGGCGATGATCCATTCTCACGAAATTGTGTTTGCCCCTGTAGTATATACATTAGTGGATGCCGATAGGGATAAAATTGGCCAGGTAATTAACAATTTAATAAGCAATGCCGTAAAATACTCGCCCAAAGGATCTGTGATTAATGTTGCATGTGTTAACGATGCAGAAAATGCTTTGCTTAGCGTAAAGGATCAAGGAATCGGGGTGACCGAACTTGATCAAAAAAAGCTTTTTGACCGTTTTTATAGAGTAGAAGGAAAAGAAGCAGCCACCATCGCCGGCTTTGGAATAGGGTTGTATCTTTGCTCAGAAATTGTGCTTAGACACGAAGGAAAGATCTGGATTGAAAGTAAGATTGGTGCTGGTTCAACTTTTAAATTTAGCCTGCCATTAGCAATGGATTAATCATTTACGCCAGCCATCAAAAAAATAACGATTTAATGCCCGCGCTCAGCAGGATAATTTCAGTGAACTTAAAATACTGTAAAATAAATTTCTGCGAGCAGAGGGTATAGTAAGAAACGGTATCCTCTTAACTATTTACTTCAACAATAACTTATATGTTATACGTGGCACTAATTTCCAAACAATTTTTGCTGATTTTGGTTTGTCTTTTCACATTGCTTTTAAATAACATTTACTGCATTTTCAACTATGGATATAAAATCAATTGATCGTCCGTTTTACGTCAAGACGATGTGCGTGCTTGGTAGTCTCATCGCGTTCGGGTATTTGTTCATCATTGGCAAGGAGATTATCTCGCCAATGATTTTCTCATGTCTTTTTTCGATTTTGCTTCTGCCCATGGCTGCGTTTTTTGAGCGAAGAATTAAACTACCAAGGAGTGCAGCTTCAATGCTCTCAGTCCTTTTAATGTTAAGTGTAATTGGATTGGTTTTATATGTTTTGGCTTCGCAGTTAAGTAGCTTAGCGAGCGACTGGCCTCAGTTTAAACAACAACTTTCACTTACTGGCACAAACCTTCAACAATGGATTGATGCGCGTTTTAATATCGATGCAGCGAAACAGCTTAACTATGTACACTCGGCAACAACCAAAGCGCTTGCATCAAGTACCACAGTAGTGGGCGCAACTGTGTTATCCCTTTCATCCATACTTCTCTTTTTACTTTTTACTTTCATCTACACTTTTTTCTTTCTGCTTTACCGCTCCTTAATTATGAAGTTTCTGGTATCTGTTTTTTTAGAAGAGAATAAAGAGCTTGTTCATGACATCATAGAACAGGTTCAATACATCATTAGAAAATACATTATCGGGTTATTGATCGAAATGGGAATCGTAGCCACCGTAGTAAGTGTAGTGTTTTTTATTTTGGGGATTAAATATGCCATCTTGCTAGGGCTTATTACCGGAATTCTTAATGTGATCCCCTACATCGGTATTTTCGTGGCGCTTGTGCTTAGCAGTTTTATCACCTTCGCAACCGCCACTGTGGTAAGTAAAGTGCTATTGGTAGCGGTGACGCTCGTAATTGTTCACCTTGTAGACAGCAATGTACTGCTTCCTTTAGTGGTGGGATCTAAGGTAAGAATTAATGCACTTATTACTGTGTTAGGTGTTATAATTGGGGAGATGCTCTGGGGAATTTCGGGTATGTTCTTGTCCATTCCTGTTATTGCAGTTTTAAAGATTATTTTCGATAGAGTGGAAAGCATGAAACCTTGGGGAATTATTTTGGGGGATGAGGAAAAAAAACAGAACAAGTTGGCTAAGCGAATTTCCACTAAAACCGTCCGAGGCAAGACAGTCAAAACTTAAAATGATTGTACTAAAACTCACGCGCTAAATCCTCTGAAACTGTATGCAGATTAATTTGGACAAATGCTCAAATTTAGTCTTCACAAATCAATATTCAAATCGGAAAAACCCCTAAATTTGATGTGGTATGAATTCAAAAATTGAGCTGGTCAACACATCGGAATCGGAAAGAGTATGGGGAGAATCTGCCTGGCATAGGGATTGGAAAAACGTTTTTCCGTCAGAATTTAGAGAGCGCACATTTCTAGATAGAACACTCGGCTACCACCATCGCGCAGATGTATTTACTGCCTGTGGCACAGCGATAGAATTTCAGCATTCCCCCATCGCAAATCAAGAACTTAAGCAGCGCGAAGCGTTTTATAAAAAAATGATTTGGGTGTTAGACGGAAAAATGTTTAAAGGTTTTAGATTACTTAAACACCTTCCCAATATGGAAGATAAACAGTTAGAAGCATATGAATTTGCACAGGGGGCTAATTTAGCGCTTATGCGAAAAATAGATATCAAGGCTGGAATCAAGAAGCCTAAAAAACTGACGCTTTCTCATCCCGAATTGAGGGGTTTAAAATCTCACGGAAGTTTACTCTCTTTTACTTGGAGCAACCCTCATAAGACCTGGTATGAAGCTTCATTCCCATTATGGATCGATTTTGGAGGTTATTTTATTTATCAATTATTGCATCGGCCACAATCTACTGGCCGATATTCTTACCTAAAGGTGGTTTCGAAAAAAGAGTTTATAAATTCTTTCGTCACCTCCTCCGAAAACAGAGGCTAGAGAACATCTAAGTTTCGATTGCTTTAAACCTTCCGTCCTAATCCATTCTAAATCCAATTGCTACTGGAAAACTTAAATGATCCAATGTAAATCATAAACCAATTGATAAGGTATATTTGTTGACATTAACTCTTCGAATTTGCAAAACACTACTTTATCAGAACAGCTTAAACTGAATACTAAATCCAATCATCAACAAGTAGAGAAATTATTGGTCGATCGAATACGATCTATCGATGCACTAGATGGATATGTAAAACTTTTACAGCTTTTTTACGGCTATTTCGGCGGCTTGGAAGATAAAATCAATCAATATATTGAGGTTGGAATACTTGATGATTATCAAAATAGACGTAAAAGTAACAGTTTACTGAAGGACATATACGATTTAAACGGTGGTATTCCTCAAAAAGCCGCGGATGACGATCTCCCTGAAATCAACAATCAATCTCAGGCTTTCGGGGCATTATATGTGATTGAGGGGTCTACACTTGGCGGAAAAGTAATCTCTAAAATGATGGCAAAACAGCTAAAATTTATTGATGAGAAAGGATTGTCCTTTTTTAATGGTTATGGCGATGAAACCGAAAAAATGTGGAATGGGTTTAAAGACGTATTAAATAAGGAACTCTACACACCTACTGATGTCAGCCTAAGCTTGGAGGCCGCAAATGACACTTTTTCGAAATTTGCATTGTGGATAAAAAATGCTGATAAGCAAGCAATTAATATTAAATAAATTAGCCCAATATAAAGCTATCTTTATCGGGATATCCAGTCTTGATTGACACATTGATAGTCAAGTCTATGGATTTATAAGTTCCTTAATAGCTCGAAATGTTTAACGCTAATTTGACCAATTGTGACCAAGAACCAATACATATTCCTGGTAAAATCCAAAGTCATGGGTTTTTAATTGCTACAGATCAATTATATAACATCACATTTTGCAGCGAAAATGTGTCTAATTATATTGCCCTTTCTACAAATGATCTTCTGAATAAATCACTTGTTTTTTTAGAAGATTCTTTCGAAAGTGCTGCTCCCATCGGTTTCTTAACTCAATTGATTACTTTAGGAAAAGCCAATAATACTTTTGAAAATTTTAATCCTTTTGCTGTTCAAATAAAAGGTGAGACTTTTAATTTAATCATCTCCATTTCCGGAGACCAGTATTTATTAGAATTTGAGCCGGAATATTCTGATCTAAAATCGGATCCTCTCCGAATAGTTGGACAGTCGCTTTCGCAGATGATGGCAGATGCAGATCTTTCACAATTGCTCCATAATGCGGCTAAACAGATTAAAAAAGTGATAGGTTACGATCGTGTAATGGTCTATAAGTTTCATCAAGATGGCCACGGAGAAGTTGTAGCAGAAGAAAAAGAAATTCATTTAGACACATGGAGAGGCTTACACTATCCTGCATCCGACATACCAAAACAGGCGAGAGAATTGTACAAAATTAATCCCACGAGGCTCATATCTAATGTTTATACGGAACCCTCGGCAGTAGTCACATTCGCAAACATAGATGTTAATCCGCTAGATTTAACGCACTCCGTTTTAAGAGCGGTTTCGCCGGTACACATTCAATACCTTAAAAATATGGAAGTAGCTTCCAGTTTTAGTATATCAATAATTTGCCATGGAGAATTGTGGGGATTGGTGGCGTGTCACAACTATACGCCCCGTTTCATCAACTATAAGGAACGCGAGTCGGCAAAGCTGATCGGCCAAGTATTGTCCTCGGCCATTGGTTTCCGGCAGCATGAAGAAGATTTATCGAAAAGTAACCGGCTTAAAGAAGCAGGGATTATTCTTAGCAAAGGTTTAGCTACAAATGCGAATCTTGAGAAAATATTATTCGATTATCCCATTACTTTGTTAGATGCTGTAGATGCAACGGGCGTTCTCTTTTCTTTTGATGATCGGTTTTTCACCAATGGAATTACTCCGGACAAAGCCTTTATGACCAATTTAATTGATTGGTTAGGAGAAAATATGGACGAGCAATTCTACGAATCTAATAACTTCTCAACCGATTATCCCGCTGCACTTCAGTTTGTAGAATGTGCATCAGGAATTCTTGCGTGCAGACTGTCTAAAGAATTGAAGGAATATATGGTATGGTTTAGAGCCGAAACAATACATACAGTAGAATGGGCAGGAAATCCTGATAAGCCCGTGGATGTAAGCGCAGAAGGAATTTTACGCCTTACACCGCGGAATTCTTTTGATGCTTGGTCGCAAACAGTTCGATTCACATCTACGCCTTGGAGCATTGAAGACATTAAATTCGCACATTTAATCCGAGAGGAAGTTGCCTTTGCCATCACAAGAAAAGCGATGGAGATTAGAATGCAAAATGAAAAATTGAAGGCCGCCTATGATGAACTTAACTCATTTGGTTACACCATTTCTCACGATCTAAAAAACCCACTTACTTCTATTAAAAGTTATTGCCAGCTGCTAACTAGAGAGACTAACCTTACGGAAAGAGGCAAACATATGGTTGAACGTATTTTATGGAGTACAGATAAAATGCAACAAATGATTGGTGAAGTGCTTCGATATTCACAAGTAGGACTAGACAAAATATCTCCGATTTCGGTGGATATGGAGCCACTACTCCAAGACCTGAAAGAAGAAATATTAGCTGCAAGTAACCTCGAAAATCTGGAAATAAACTTAGGAAATCCAATGGAGATTTATGGCGATCAGACAATGATTATGCAGGTATTTTCTAATTTGCTTGGCAATGCTGTCAAGTATTCCAGCCAAACAAAAACACCGATCGTTGATATAGGCTGCGAGGACATTGGAGACTGTATTCAATACAGAATAAGCGACAACGGCATCGGAATTAATGCGGAAGATCATGAGAAAATTTTCGAATTGTTTACCAGATCGAAGCAGGCTGGAGAATACGAAGGAACAGGAATAGGCTTAAGTATTGTAAAAAAAATTATGGAGAAACATGGTGGAAAAATTTGGATTGAATCAAATTTGACTGCAGGTTCAACATTTTACGTGCTGTTTAAAAAGCCTGCAGGATCAGGAAATTCTATGATAAGTAAGGAAGAAATTTAAAGTTGGAGGACCAATGTACCACTTGTGAAATCTTTTTCGATTTAACATAAGAATTTTTATTTTACTTGAAACTAAAATTTTCGGTACAATAATGTCAGCCGACCAACATGCTGCATTACTCCCGAACTCGGTGCGAAAGTTTTTTGCTTTAGATTAGACTTTTTAAAAACCACTATTTACGGTAACCTTTCGAAACAAATCCCATTTACTAATTTGATGGAGTAAAGACTCAAATTGCTAGGTAAGCGCGCCCTAAACAAATCACTTCCTATTTGGATATTTTGGAAATGCTTTTTAAGTTAAATACAAAAATAGGGTCCGCTCAGTGTTAATTTAACCCAATTAAACACTGCGGTAACTTAAATTAGCAGTCCACCGAGAATATTTTTACTATTATTTTGATTTTTTCTGCTTTGCGAGCGCTTGTTTACCAAATTCCATCAAATCTCTTGGATTTAAATATCCTATTGAACTAAGAACCAACTTGCCACTGGCATCTAAAAACATCAATGTTGGATATGAATCTATTTGCCATTTATCTGCAAGTGTTATTCCCTCTCCTTTTTCCATATCGATGGTTACATTCACGAAGTTTTTATTGAAGAAATCAGCCACATTTGGGTCCTTAAAAGTCGTTGATTTTAACTGTTTGCAGGGACCACACCAAACTGCATATGCATCTACAAAAACAAGTTTTTGTTCTAACACTGCTTTTTCCGCAGCCAATTTCCACGAATTTTCAATAAAAATCACCTCTTTTGGTGCTTTCGCATAATAATTTACACCGTTAGTGCACGGAACATAAACAAATGAGCTCAGCATAAGTACCAGGGAAATGACAATTAAAGTTGGATAATGAGTGATGGGTTTCATAACAAAATGTTTAAATTCATAGTAATTACCACTATCGCGTCTCGTAACTATTGCAACATATGATAGCTGGGTTAGTTTTAGTTGCGTAGCGATTCTGCAGCAGCTTTCAATAAAGAAGCACTTATACGCTGTTTAAAATTTGGACTAATGTATTCGAAAGCGATGTCACCCTCTTTGTTTAAGATAAATACTGAAGGAACTGGCAACAACTTGTCTACATTTTTTCCACCAGAAGCGGCAGGCAAGAACGAATCGTAGCTTGCAGGACTTTTGTAGGCAATACCCAATTTTTTAGCGGCATTCAAATCAGCATCTGACAAAAGCATATAAGATAATTTTTCCTTTGTCATTGATTTTGTCAAATTTTCAGGACTATCGGTACTTACAGCAATAACCTGATAACCCATAGCTATTAAATCCTTCTGTATTTCCTGCAAGCCGGCAAGTTGTTTCGAACAAAAAGGACACCATCCCCCCCGGTAAAATACGAGAATAGTTGGCTTTTCAGCAATGGCTTTATTCAGATCTACAATTTCACCTTTCGCATTTGTCAATAAAAGTATGGGAATCTTCTCCCCGATTAGTAATGGACTAACATCTTCAGGCTTCAGCGGAACGCCAGAAATCATTTTAGTAGTGTCTAAACCCATCTTACATACGGTTCCGAACTCAAAGTCCACTGATTCTTCAGCCGCAGATGCCTGAAACGATAAGCTTAAAGTTAGAATAACGAGCAGTAAAAAAAGAAGAGAACGACCAGTACCTCTTGCGTAAAAATTATCCTTTGTTTTCATCTTTATTGTATTTTATCCTGTTGGTCGGCTATTTAAAGAAATCCTGACAAAAAAAAATACTATTTATTTTAATCGGAATAAATCCACAACTATCAATTAATAATAAAACTACTGTTAATTTATTGAAATTCAATACTATAAATTAAGAAATACAAACCTTAAACTCTAGCTAAAAATCAATTGATCTACCCCATTAAGTGCTAACCTTTTCCACCCGGCTTTTGTTATTAATTTTCCAATTGCTTTATTCAAATCGTGTGGAACTTTGTTTAAGATGGGTCAATTGTTTAAAAGGAAGTAAAAATAGCAGTAATTTTGAATCACTCAAATCAAAAAGCAATACCACACGGCGTTCCTTTTCTAGTGGATTTTGAGCTTTGGTAAGTTTGGCCCTTATATGATGGACATAAAGCAGATGTGAGAGTAAAACTTGCCGATTATTCACAGATTCCGCTAAAGCAAATACAAGTGAAAATTAATTTAGTAAAATGCATTCGAATCGCTATTGATCGCAGTATAGTAAACAACTCGCTCGCGCTCCCGATTGGAATGACATCCTTTTTTTGGGCCGGTTTTGGCCAAGAAAAGATATAATAAAAAGCGGGTAAAAGCGCACAAATAGTTTACAGAACCAATCGCCAATCGCTAAATAATTCATCCAAATTTTGTTAAGACTACTTCTTATTCTTCCTTAAAAACAAACTTCAGCTTATCTCTCAAATTATAATTGGTAGACATCACTTCACCGTAAGCACCTGCGCTTCTGATTGCAAGGACATCGCCACGGAAAGTTTCTGGAAGCTCTACCTCTTTTCCGAAACAATCGGTGCTTTCGCAAATCGGCCCAACCACATCATACTTGATTGTGGATGTGAGATGTGAGATTTGAGATGTGAGTTCTTTATCATCTAATTTCCGCCCGCTGAGGTCTGATTGCCGACTACTGATTGCTGATTGCTGACTCAAATTTTCTATTTTATGATAGGCCTGGTATAGTGCAGGGCGCATTAATTCGGTCATTCCTGCATCAAGAACCACAAAATTCTTCTTTTTACCATTTTTGATGTAAAGTGCGCGTGTAATTAAGCTAGCGGACTGCCCGACTAAAGCCCTACCAAGTTCAAAATGAACCTCTTGATGTGGTTTACATTCTAAAAAATCGTTAAAAATCTTGAAATATGCCACAAAATCTGGTATTTGTGCATTTGGTTCTTGATAGTCGATGCCTAGGCCACCTCCAACATTTAAAACTTTAACGGTAAAACCTTTATCGGCAAACCAATTGCTAAATTCGTTAACACGAACACAAAGATTTTTGTATACGTCTAAATTTGTAATCTGAGACCCAATGTGAAAATGAATACCGACAAATTGAACATTTTTAGCAGCTTTTAAAACATCCACACAAGCTGGCAAATCCCAAGAGTTTACGCCAAATTTATTTTCATCTAATCCCGTCGTAATGTTGTGATGTGTATGCGCATCAACATTTGGGTTAATGCGGATTGCAACTTGAGCTACTTTGCCTTTTTTCTCGGCAAGCTCGTTTATCACGCCTAACTCTTGAATAGATTCTACATTGAAACAAAAGACATCCACATCTAGGGCTTCATTTATTTCTCGATCTGATTTTCCGACACCGGCAAATACGATTTTTTTAGGTTCGAAACCAGTTTCAATTGCCTTGCGGACTTCTCCCGCACTTACGCAATCGGCTCCAAAACCCAAATCTTTAATTTTTGAAAGTACTCTTGGATTTACATTAGCCTTTAACGCATAATGTATATGATAATGGTATGTCGAGGCCGCATCTGCACACTGTTTTAAGGTTTTATGCAACAAATTTAAATCATAATAGTAGAAGGGAGTTTCTTCGTTGTTAAACTTTGCTATATCTTTATCGCTAAACATGTTTAAATTCTTAATTATTATTGCAATTCTGTTTTTTGCTATGGTTTATTTAGGCAATTATTTAGACCTAAAAAATGGTAGAATTACACAAAGACAGTACAATGGAAAACTCCGTTTTTTCATTATACTTATTGTAATCATCGCATTCTTTTTATCCTTTAAAAAATGGTTATAGTTGCCACCATATTTGTTTGTATTGTGATGTTTTTTGGTTTGCTTAACTCATATCGGAAATACAAAAACGAGCTACTTCCGCTAAATTTTTTATTTGGACATGTGTTGTTGGCTATTCTGGTGCTGTGTCTTGCTTTATATGTGCTTTATGCATAAATTCTAAAGCGTTGCGTCAGCAAAACCTTCTAATCAAATAACCTGTTATGCAAACTTCTCAGCGCCTCTGTTTTATACTCGCTTGGAATAAGCAGGGAAACGTTGTAGTTGCTTCCGCCATAAGAAATCATCCTGATCGGCACATGTTTGATCGCCTCGAAAACGCGACTTGCAAAGCCATGCATCTTTGCACCAAAATCTCCCACTACACATACGATACTATGATCCGAATCAACCTCCACTTTCCCAAAATCTTCTAATTCTTTTATAATTTCTGACAATCTAGTTACGTCATCAATTGTTAATGAAACGGCAACCTCAGAAGTGGTAATCATATCTATGGGAGTTTTATAACGCTCAAAAACTTCAAAAACTTTGCGTAAAAAACCGTAAGCCAATAACATTCTACTAGACTGTATTCTAATTGCTGTAATGCCATCCTTAGCGGCGATAGATTTTATTTTTCCCTTTTCGCTGTCGGCACTTATTAATGTTCCCTTTGCGTGCGGATCCATCGTATTTAGCAACCTAACCGGAATTTTATAACGCTGCGCCGGAAAAACAGATTGAGGATGGAGAATTTTCGCTCCAAAATAAGCCAACTCGGCCGCTTCATCAAAAGAAAGTTGGGCAATGGGTTTAGTGCCTTTCACAATCCGCGGATCATTGTTGTGCATGCCGTCAATGTCAGTCCAGATTTGCACCTCTTCTGCAGTAATTGCCGCACCTAGCAAAGATGCTGTGTAGTCACTTCCACCACGTCGCAAGTTATCTACCTCCCCAAAAATATTTCTACAAATATAACCCTGCGTAATAAACAGCATGTTTGCTTTATTGGCTTCCAGAACCGGTAGTAAATGTTTGGTGATGTATGGAATATCTGGCTCATTGTCTTGATCGGTTTTCATAAAATCTAACGCGGCCAACAAAATAGATGGAACCCCTATGGATTTTAAATAAATGTGATAGAGGCTAGTGGACAACAATTCTCCCTGCGCCAAAACCACCTTCTCTTCGATGTTTGTAAAAAGATCTTGAACAAGTGTTTCTAAAAATTTAAAATGGTAATCGATAATAAAACCGCCCTGTTCTTGGTATTCGGCATCCGGCAAAAGTTCTACTACAAACTTTTTATATTTCTCGTGAAGGGCCTCAATAGCCGCTCTTCCAGCAGGCTTATCCCCTCTCAACAGCTTACTTGCAATATCTACCAGACTGTTTGTTGTACCGGCAACAGCCGATAAAACAACGATTTGAGGTTCATTAGGATTTATAATATCCAACAATTTGGCCATCCGCTCCGCGCTGCCTACAGATGTTCCTCCAAATTTTAATATTTTCATTTTTAGATTTTGAATAGGTAATTTTTCTTTATTATTGTATCGGGGCGTGAAATTAAGCAAAAGCGATTTAATTGCAACATCCACAAAAAATTAAATTTGGATATGCACCTTTAAAACATACACACACCAAATTTATATTGTTTTTAATCTACTTTTTATCCATATATAAAAAAACGAATACATGAGTGCAATAGATCCCACCACACAAAAAACCATAGACAAATGGCTAAAGGGCAATTACGATGCCGATACGAAAAAAGAAATTCAAAAACTAGTTGATGCCCAGGCGAGCACAGAGCTCACCGACTCCTTTTATAAAAATTTGGAATTTGGAACTGGTGGATTGCGTGGCATTATGGGTGCAGGATCTAATCGTGTAAATAAATACACCATCGGCACCGCAACCCAAGGTTTGGCAAATTACCTAAATAAAAAATATCCCGATGAAAAAATAAGTGTAGCCATTGCGCACGACAGTCGCAATAATTCGGATTATTTTGCAAAAATTACAGCTAACGTATTTTCTGCGAATGGTATTTATGTTTATTTTTTCTCTGCCCTTAGACCCACGCCAGAACTGTCTTTTGCCGTAAGACATTTTGCCTGTAAAAGCGGCGTAATGTTAACTGCATCACACAATCCGAAGGAATATAATGGTTACAAAGCCTACGGTGCTGACGGCGGGCAATTTACTTCTCCAGATGACAAAATGGTTATCGACGAAGTAAACAAAATCGACAGTATTGGAGAGGTAAAGTTCGATGGCGTAGACGAAAACATCAAAATGATTGGCGAAGATGTAGACAAATTGTACCTAGACGGCATTACCGCTTTGTCTATTTCGCCCGAGGCCATAAAGAATCAGCACGATCTAAAGATTGTATTTTCTCCGATTCACGGAACCGGCATAACTTTGCTGCCACAAGCATTAAAGCAGTTCGGTTTTACAAATTTGACGCTGGTAGAAGAGCAAAGTACGCCTGATGGCAATTTTCCAACAGTTGTTTATCCAAATCCGGAAGAAAAAGAAGCACTTACCTTGGCCTTAAAGAAAGCCAAGGAAATCGACGCTGATTTGGTTTTGGCTACAGATCCTGATGCCGATCGCGTTGGTGTAGCAGTAAAAGACCTTAACAAGGAGTGGATATTATTAAATGGCAATCAAACTGGCAGCCTACTTATTAATTACTTACTAACCGCTTGGGAAGAAAAGGGAAAATTAGATGGAAACCAATTTATTGTAAAAACAATTGTAACCTCAAATTTGATCGCAGAGATTGCTAAGAAAAAAAATGTAGAATATTACAACACGCTAACGGGATTTAAATACATCGGCCAACTAATGACTGAATTAGAAGGTAAAAAGTATTTTATCGGCGGTGGCGAAGAGAGCTACGGCTACCTTATAGGCGACTTAGTTAGAGATAAAGATGCCATCGTTTCCGCTGCTTTTATCGCAGAAATGACTGCCTATTATAAAGACAAAGGCAAATCTTTATATGAAGCCCTGTTAGATATGTATGTGGAATACGGGTTGTATAAAGAAGATTTAGTGTCGCTTACTAAAAAAGGCAAAACCGGGGCAGAAGAAATTAAAGCCATGATGGAAGGTTTTAGAAATAACCCACCAAAAAGCTTGGGTGGCTCTAAAGTTGCGGTTCTGAAGGATTATGAACTTGGCAAAGAAACGGATTTGCACACCAAAGAGGTAATTAAATTAGATTATCCAACGTCAGATGTATTACAATTTATTACCGAAGATGGAAGCATCGTTTCGGCAAGACCTAGTGGAACGGAACCGAAGATTAAATTCTATTGTAGCGTAAATGCGCCTTTAGCAAACGCGAAGGATTTTGATAAAGTGAATAGTGAATTAACGGATAAGGTAAATGCAGTAATGGAAGATTTACAGGCATAATAAATACCAACATAGGAAAGCCTCGTAACTTTAAAAAGTTGCGAGGCATTTTTGTGTCGTAGTAATAAAATTTGTTTTCATTTTTTTGGGCGCTTTTACACGCCATCCATTATATCTTTTAGCGAAAAAAAGCCGCTAAAAGGATACCATTTCTGTCGTTAGCGCGTCTAGCAGCTATAATATCAATGCCTTTAAATTCGAGAAGTTTAGTTCTTAAATTCAGAACTGAATAAGCATTTATCCATTTCAATATGGATAAATATGTAACAAACAGAATTTCCTCACATCTAAAATAAAACGCAAACTATGAATCTCTTAGGCAATATTATTTGGATTATTTTCGGAGGATTTTTCATCTTTATAGAATACATCATCGGTGGCTTAATCCTTTGCCTCACCATAATTGGAATTCCTTTCGGACTACAATGTTTCAAATTTGCAATCGTAGGCCTTGCTCCCTTTGGTGTTAAAATAACTGAAACATCCTCTAACACAGGATGCTTATCTACAATAATGAACATTATTTGGATTTGCTGTGGCGGGCTCTGGATTGCCTTAACCCACTTCTTTTTTGGAATTTTGCTCTGCCTGACCATTATCGGCATACCATTTGGCCGGCAGCATTTTAAATTGATGAACCTTGCCTTTACTCCCTTTGGAAAATCTGTTAACTGATTACGAATTCGAGCCAATCGGTTTGACGATTTCTTAGCTTCTTAATTAGTAAAAAAATGTGAAGCACTAACCCCATTGTACGTGTCTTCACAAACGGTTTTGATCTAGGATTTCGGAGACACAGACTTGGCAGCGGCTAAAATAGCGAGGATTATTAAAATAATTTTGCTCGATTAAACATTTATAAAAGTTAAAATTTAACCTAATTTCCTGCTCTTATTTCATTATTCATAAACCTTATGGAAACCAAGACCTAAAGTTATTCCAACACCTACATAACTATATCTAGAAACGTTGCCACTTATTTTTTACCCAAAACTTCTGGAAAACGCAGTGGGCTTTCCGATTGGAAAAATGCCATAGATGATTCGGTAACGAGCCTTTTTTTTCTTAAATATTTTATAGTTTACCTCGAATGGAAATCCAATATATTCGCTTCTTTCCGAATAAACATTATATCTTGGTGAGTAGATCAGCTTATTGTTGTACGACAAACCTGCGGAAACGCCAAGCGAATGTCCACTTTTAATGTAACGATACCCGTAAAGCAGAGCGGGCTCATAATACTGTTCTTTTAAGTAAAATACTGGAATAAAAAAACCAACAACTTCCGTCTCAATTTGGGTAATCGCAGTAATTCGCGCTGTAAACAAAGATTGCCTAACCTGATAGTTAAGCTCGGCACCGTACAAAACTCCGAAAGAACCTCCAACAAACACTTCTCCATAAAGAATTGGATTGCTAAATGTTCTGTTTTGGTCCAAAGTTATGGTAGTATCTACCTGGCAAAACGCCTGTACGTAAGATCCAAAAGAAATTAGAAACAAAGTTATGGCGCGCGTAAGGAGCGTGTTCCTCATTTGTCATAAATTAGATTAGCCTAAGTTATCATTTTTATTTAAAAACATTGTTTGCTAAGTTTGCCAACACAAAATGATTAAAAGTCTCGTTGTATTCCTGTTGACAATATGTATGGTTAGCAATTGCTGCATGCAGTTGATTATGTATTCGACCTATCAATTAAACAAAGATTATATCACCAGTGTGTTTTGTGTTAATAGAGCACATCCAGAGCTAAATTGCGACGGAAAATGCTTTCTTTCAAAAAAACTTAAAGACTTAGATCAAAAGACAAAAACAAGTCAAGAAAATTTAAAAAAATCACTTGAGGGTTTCGTAATGTTTAAGATTATCTCTGTGCAGCAAGATTTATTTACGAGTGTTGCAAAACCAACGATCGAATATCTCGAAAAATCAACAATTAATCGATCGGTAACTATCTTCCATCCTCCAAGAGCTGTCTAAACACTAATTTATCCTTTGAAGATCTGCTTCTAAACCTGATTAATGCATTCGCGTAACGGATTGGCATTGCGGTTTATTAGCGAATTCACAGACACTTACTGGAGTAATGCATGCAATACGCTAAAAGCTCAAATTCGTACCGGCCTTGCCGGACAAAATCTCTTTAATTTTCAACCCCATGAATTACATAAAAATTCTCCCTATAGCGCTAGCCATAACTTTCTGTATGGCTGCCTGTTCCAACAGTGCCAAAAAACAAATTCCTACAGCGCAAGCAAATCAAAAAAAGAAAGTACAATATACCTGTAGAATGGATACCGGTTTCACCTCGGACAAACCCGGAAAATGTCCAAAATGTGGCATGACACTCATCGTAAAAAAGTAATTTCACCTTTAGAATTAATTTGTGTACGCATAAGGTTGTACATTTATCATAAATTTACAAAACATGAAAACCTTTTTTCCTTATTTAGCCGCCGGTTTGGTAGCTACTCTTTTATTTAATGCTTGCAATAATGTCTCTAAAACGCTTCCTTATTATGGCGAACGCCATGCAGAGACTGTTAAAGATTCAAATGGTAAAGAAACCATAGACACCGTTTATCAAAAAATTCCAGAATGGACATTTTTAAATCAAGATAGCGTATTAACTACCAATAGAATAACCGATGGCAAAGTTTATGTCGCCGATTTCTTTTTTACTTCTTGTACAAGTATTTGTCCGATTATGCACAGAAATCTGCTTCCGGTATATCAAAAATTTAAAGACAATCCCAACGTAATGTTTTTGTCCCACACCATAGATTTTAAATACGACCTGCCGAGCAAGCTGAAAAAGTATGCGGAGAAACTAGGCGTAGATGGGCCAAAATGGCAATTTCTTTACGGAACCAAAGATCAAGTTTATCCATTGGCAGAGAAAAGCTATTTAGTTGCAGTTGGGCAAGATAGCACCTCAAAAGATGGCTACATTCATCAAGGTTACTTAATTTTGGTCGATCAGAATAGGCATGTTAGAGGTGCTTACGACGGAACAAAACCAGAACAAGTTGCCCAGATGGAAAAAGACATTCCGCTTTTATTGGCCGAAAAAAAATAAGTCAAATTAAAAACTCAGCACTAAAGATGCTGAGTTTTTTTATTGCTTAAAAAACAATAGACTGTCTGAAAAAAAAACCGAAATCTACTTCTGCTTTTCCTACATTAGTACACAACAATCAATTGTTTTAGAAATCCTTTTTATGCGTAAATCCGTCGTTACAATTGTTTATCTATCAGTACTTGGATTGATTTTTTTCTCATGCCAAAATAAAGAGCAAATTCAATTTCAGAGTTATATGTCCAGTGGAAGAGAACTTTACCAAAACAATTGCCAGGGGTGCCACGGTGAACGTGGAGAAGGTTTAGGAATGCTTGCACCGCCACTTACCGATGTAAAATATCTTAGCGCGAATAAGACAAATATAGCTTGTATCATTAAAAATGGATTGCAAAAACCTTTGAACATTAGCGGTAAAATGTACAGTGAAAAAATGCCCGCTTTTCCAGAATATGCGCCAATAGATATTGCGCAGGTGATGGTTTACATAACCAATAGTTTCGGTAATAAACAAGGAACATATACCTATCAGCAGGTGACCAGGGATTTACGAAACTGCGAAAAATAACTCGAAACAACACCAAGGACAATAATAATTTAAAATTCATCGCTTTGCGCTAGAAAAAACACATCTTTGCAGGAAATGCAGGCTGTTCTATCGCTGTTTCAACTTCGGTTGAGAAAGAGGAAAGTCCGGGCAACATAGGGCATCTCGCTTTCTAACAGAAAGGGATTTAGGATTGAAAACCTAGGTTACGGAAAGTGCAACAGAAAATATACCGCTTTGACTTTGTTGAAGTAAGGGTGAAAACGTGTGGTAAAAGCGCACGACAAGGGTTAGTGATGGCCTTTGATTGTAAACCCCGGGAGTTGAAAAACCAAATAGGCTAACGCATGTAGGGCTGCCCGTCCGATGTTAGTGGGTAGGTTGTTGGAGGTTGGCGGCAACGCCAGATCCTAGATAAATGATAGAAAACTTTGCGAAAGCAAAATCACAGAACCCGGCTTATAGGCCTGCATTTTTTTTCTAAAAATTGTAAAAAAACTGTTTTCAAACTCCATTTTAACATCATTTAACCCAACGTGCTAGTTCCTTAAAAATTAATTTTATAATTTGCGTAAAAAAGAAACTAGAAAATGAATAAATTTATTTTAAAAGGAGCCCTGGGTCTTGCAATAGCGATTTCTGTACCGTTTTTAGCAAGCGCGCAGAAAGCAAATTGGCAGAATTTAGATTTGAAAACCGACTCAGTTTTTGGGATAAGCACCGAGAAAGCATACAATGAACTCTTAAAAAACAAAAGGCCAACAAAGATAATCGTTGCGGTAAATGACGGCGGAGTAGACGTAAACCATGAAGACCTTAAAAGTGTTATCTGGACCAACCCAAAAGAAACTGCCGGAAATGGAAAAGATGACGATAAAAATGGTTACATAGATGATATACACGGTTGGGACTTTTTAGGTGGAAAAGACACGGCTGTTAACTATGAAACTTTAGAACTTACGCGCTTAGTTCGGAGAGATATGAAACGCTTTGCTTCTACAACTGATGAAAACGTTGCAGCAAAGGATACCGCAGCCTATGTTGAGTTTAAAAAAGCACGTACGGAATATGAAAGTAAGCTTGCAGATGCGAAGCAAAATTTAGCTGGTGTAACGGGTTTTAAAAATGCGCTAGATGGACTTGTCAAGCACATTGGAAAACCAGACCCTACTGCAGAAGAAATTGCAAATTACAAGCCTCAAAATGATATGGAAACTCGCATTCAAAGTGTGCTCGCTAAAACACTACAGACCTCAAGCTTCAAAGACTTTTACGACAATCAGATTCTGGAAGGGATGAAATACTATGGTCAACAGGCAGATTACAATTTAAATTTAGAGTACGATCCAAGAAGTATTGTAGGCGACGACCCAGAGAACAGTAAAGAAAAATTTTATGGAAACAACGATGTAAAAGGTCCCGACGCTTTGCACGGTTCGCATGTAGCAGGAATTATAGGTGCCGATAGAACCAATAGCCTAGGCATAAAAGGAGTTGCAAATGACGTTGCCATTATGGGCGTACGTGTGGTGCCTAATGGAGATGAAAGAGATAAAGATGTTGCCAATGGCATTTATTATGCGGTGAATAATGGGGCAAAAGTAATTAACATGAGCTTTGGAAAAGCTTATAGCTATGATAAGGCAGCGGTAGACGCAGCGATGAAATATGCAGCAAAAAAGGATGTATTGCTCGTACAAGCTGCAGGCAATGACAATGAAGATATTGATGTAGAAAACAATTTTCCGAATCACAAAGGATTAGACCAAGCGACCATAGATTCTTGGATTACCGTTGGTGCTTCCGGACCTAAAAACGACTCAACCTTAAAAGCCAGCTTCTCTAACTTCGGCAAAACGCAAGTAGATGTTTTTGCACCAGGAGTCGCTATTTTGAGTACAGTAGCTGGAAACGATTATAAAGAGGAAAGTGGAACAAGTATGGCCTCTCCAGTGGTGGCAGGTTTGGCTGCGCTTATTAGAGAATATTATCCAAAATTATCTGCGAAACAGGTAAAAGAAATTATCGTAAAATCTGTTGTAAAAGTAGAGCATAACGTCAGTTACTTAAAAGGAGCTGATAGTGTATCTGTCCCTTTCTCAGACCTTTGCATTAGTGGTGGCATTGTAAATGCGTATAAAGCGTTAAAGCTGGCAGCTACTTATTAACTAGAATAAAATCCAATAAAAAAGCCCCGCAAACTAAAAATTTGCGGGGCTTTTTAAATATCAATAGATTTTAAAATTATTCCATAGTATCCATGTCAATCACAAAACGATACTTTACGTCGCTTTTTAAAACGCGTTCGTAGGCTTCGTTTGCATAGTTTATGTTAATCACTTCAACATCAGAAACAATATCGTGCGCTGCACAGAAATCTAACATCTCTTGTGTTTCTGCTATTCCACCTATGCTCGAAACTGTTAAACTTCTATTTCCCTTTAACAAAGAGAAAGCACTAAAATTCATAGGTTCGGTTGGCAATCCTACACAAATATGCACACCGTTTACACCCAATAAACCAAAATACATTTCGTAATCATGTGGTGCCGATACCGCATCGATGGTAAAATCGAAATAGTTTGTATATTTTTCTACATGTTCTGGATTGGTAGTTATGCAAAAATTATGTGCGCCTAAACGCTTTGCATCTTCCTCTTTAGATGGCGAAGTACTTAAAACGGTAACTTCTGCACCAAGAGCTACAGCAAATTTCACAGCCATGTGTCCTAAACCACCTAAACCTACAACGGCTACCTTATGGCCTTTACCTATCCCCCATCTTTTTATTGGCGAGTACGTAGTTATTCCTGCACAGAGTAACGGTGCAACACCGCTTAGTGGCAAGTTTTCGCTTACTTTCACCACAAACTCTTCGGTACAAACAATTTTATTGCTGTAACCACCGTACGTAGGTGTCTTTTTATCTCTTTCTAAACTGTTGTAAGTGAATACCGTTTCGCCTTTTTCGCAAAATTGCTCCAAGCCACTTTGGCAAGTCGGACAGGTTTTGCAACTGTCAACCATACAGCCAATACCAACTAAATCGCCTTTTTTAAACTTTTTAACCGCTGAGCCAATCTCGTTTATACGACCAACAATTTCGTGACCGGGTACCATTGGGTAAATTGCATCTCCCCATTCGCTGCGAACCTGGTGTATATCTGAATGGCAAATGCCACAGAAAGCAATGTCAATTAATACGTCATGCTCATTTAAATCTCGGCGTTCAAAACTCCAAGGTGCCAAATTATCCGTTTTGCTATGAACTGCATAGCCTTTTGCTTCTATCATTTTTTTTATTTCTTTAGTCTCAACCTATCAACACAAAGAGTTCCCAAAAGTTTCAATAGTTCATATCCTAAAATTACTACTGCCATATTTTATTTTTAATATAAATTTTTGGGCGCTTTAACACGCCATCCACTGTATTTTTTTGGCTGAAAGAAAAAGCCAAAAAAGATGCCGTTCCTGTCGTTAGCGCTCGCATGATGTATAAGCAGGTCTCAAAACCTTTCTTAATAAATAAATATGTTTAAATAATTGATGGCAATAATGGTGGTGGCATTAAATCTTTTATATTTTTACAATATGGACAACCAAACTAAAATTCCTCAACTTACTACAGAACAACAAAGAGTATTGGGGGTGCTGATAGAAAAAAGCAGAACCACTCCAGAAGTATATCCGATGAGTTTAAACAGCTTAACATTAGGTTGCAACCAAAAATCTGCGCGCAACCCTGTGGTAAATTATGATGATGATTTGGTTATTACCACATTAAACCAACTTAAAATAATGGGACTTATCTCTACTGCAACCGGTGGAAGCAGTAGAGTGACCAAATACAAGCACAATCTAGGAATCGTATTTCCATTAGTACCGGCAGACCTATCTATCTTATGCCTTTTATTTTTACGCGGACCACTTACATCTGGCGAAATAAACAGCAATAGTGGTAGATTATTCGAATTTGAAAGCATAGAGGAAGTAACCGAGCACTTAGAAAACCTTGCAGAAGGCGAGCATCCGTTTGTAAAAAAACTCCAAAAAAGACCTGGACAGAAAGAAGGCAGATATATTCATTTATTAAGAGATCCAAACTTAGAAATCGAAGAAATTCCATTAGAAAAAGAAGAACAAAAACCTGCAAACAACATCGATTTAGAACCAAGGGTCGCTGCACTAGAATTAGAACTAGCAGAATTAAAAGAGATGGTAAATCTATTGATGAATGGATAGAAAAGTTCTGTATTTGCAACATTCCTCGTTCCTCGGTTTTGTTCTTTTCAGATACCAAAACGACAAAATTTCGTTTTCGAGATTGTATTCGTTAATTTATTCACGAACTATTGTGAACCTTTTTTTTACTGAGATTGCTCTGCTACATCTGTTAATCGCATTTTCCCAACGTTTGCTAGCATTTCAAGTGGTGACTATTTCTCACCGTTTCATTTCCTTCCGCTGAGATTGCTTCGTGCCTCGCAATTACGGCGCGTGTGCTAGGAATTATGCTACTCAAAATACGTCATTGGGAGGCACGAAGTAATCTGTGCTCGTCAATTTATTCACGAACTATTGTGAACCTTATTTTTAATGTGACTGCTCTGCTACATCTATTAATCGCATTTTCCCAACGTTTTGTAGCATTTCAAGTGGTGACTATTTCTCACCGTTTCATTTCCTCCCCTGAGATTGCTTCGTGCCTCGCAATGACGGCGTGTGTGCTAGGAGTCGTGCTTACTCGAAATACGTCATTGCGAGGCACGAAGCAATCTATATTCGTTAATTTTTTCACAAACTATTGTGAACCTTATTTTTACTGTGACTGCTCTGCTACATCTGTTAATCGCATTTTCCCATCGTCTGCTAGCATTTCAAGTGGTGACTATTTCTCACCGTTTCATTTCCTTCAGCTGAGATTGCTTCGTGCCACGCAATGACGGCGCGTGTGCTAGGAATTATGCTACTCGAAATATGGTCATTGCGAGGTTCAGGCACGAACAAAGAGGTTGTATTTTACAAATGTTTTTATACTTACTACTTCAACCTGTTGTGTTTCGCATCCTTATCCTAGGTTCGTGTCCTCACGAACATAAATTCTGCAAATTCTCATCCTAGGTTCGTGTCCTCACGAACATAAATTTCATTTGTTCCGTTTGCGGGCGCACGCTTATCGCGTGTGTCAAAAATTTACAAAATTGTTAGTTTTCACAAGCCACAGGCGTGCGAGAACAATGAAAGGCTATCGGCTTTAATATTACTTAAAATTCCGTCCCTTATAAAAAACTTCTTCGTCATTTGCAGGTGTAGGCTGTACTTGTGGAATTTTATGTTGTTGTGGAAAAGGTGTTTTTTCATCAGCTCGAGATAGCGTTAGAAAGGGTAAATCATCTTTTTTAGTATCCGTCAACCCTTTCAACATTTTACTCAAATCGAAACATTTTTGTACAATTACGTGTACCACTTCACCTTCTCGTTGAAGTTTTCCTTCAACCATTAGTAATCTTGCTCCTAATATTTCTTTCCTGTATTTCCTTATCCTAGGTTCGTGTCCCCACGAACATAAATTTCATTTGTTCCGTTTGCGGGCGCACGCGTATCGCGCATGTCAAAATTTACAAGATTGTTAGTTTTCACAAGCCGCAAGCGTGCGCGAGCAATGATAGGGTATTGGCTTTAATATTACTTAAAATTCCGCCCCTTATAAAAAACTTCTTCGTCATTTGCAGGTGCAGGCTGTACTTGTGGAATTTTATGTTGTTGTGGAAAAGGTGTTTTTTCATCAGCTCGAGATAGCGTTAGCAGGGGTAAATCATCTTTTTTAGTATCCGTCAATCCTTTCAACATTTTACTCAAATCGAAACATTTTTGCACAATAACGTGAACCACTTCTCCTTCTCGTTGAAGTTTTCCTTCAACCATCAGTAATCTTGCTCCTAATATTTCTTTCCTATATTTTTCGAATAAATGCTTAAATATTACCAGATTAACGAAACCGGTTTCATCTTCTATGGTGATGAAACAAACGCCACCTGCAGTTCCAGGGCGTTGTCTAACCAATACCAATCCTGCTGTTTTAACTTTGATGCCTGCGCTTGTTTCATAAATTTCTTTACTAGACCGTATGTGCAACAAGCTTAATTTTTCTCTAATAAAACTTATTGGGTGTGCTTTAAGCGAGAGCGATGTAGCTGAATAATCTTGCACCACATGTTCAGATTTAGTCATGAATGGCAACTCTACCTGTATTTCTTTGGCACTTTCTGAAGGTTGTTCTTCAAAAAGAGCAATTGGTCTGTCTGCCAGTGCCGAGATTTCCCAAAGTGCTTTTCGTCTATCCAATCCCATAGATCTAAACGCGTCGGCATCTGCCAATCGTTCTAAAGCAGCCTGCCCCACTCCTGCTGTCCTCATTTCTGGGATGGTTTTATATCCGCTACCACGGGCAGCTAACAATTGTGATATTTCTGTTTCATTCATCCCTTTAATTTGTCTAAAACCCAATCGCAGGGCTTTATATTTTCCGCTTTGTTCTTCTAAGGTATTGTCCCAAGCAGAAAGATTTACATCTATCGGTCGTAATTCCACACCATGTTTTTTTGCATCAATTATAATTTGGGCAGGCTGATAAAAGCCCATGGGGAGGCTGTTTAGCAACGACGCAGCAAAAACATCGGGATAAAAACATTTTAACCAACAAGAAACATATACTAATAAGGCAAAACTTGCCGCATGACTTTCAGGGAAACCATAACTTCCGAAACCTTTTAATTGTCGAAAAACCCTTTCTGAAAATTCTCGGGTATAGCCTTTTTTCATCATCCCGTTTACCAGTTTTTCTTCGAACCTATTAACCATGCCTTTCATTTTGAAGGTGGCCATACTTCTTCGAAGTTCATCTGCTTCGGTAGGTGTAAAACCTGCAGCAACGATGGCGATTTTCATGGCTTGTTCTTGAAAAAGCGGAACGCCCAATGTTCTCCCTAAAATTTCTTCCAATTCCTTTGATGGATATTCTACCGCCTCTTCGCCATTTCTCCGCCTGATGTATGGATGAACCATATCTCCTTGAATCGGTCCCGGGCGAACAATGGCAACCTCTATCACTAAATCATAAAAACATTTAGGGCGCAGACGTGGCAACATGGCCATTTGTGCCCTACTTTCTATCTGAAAAACACCAAGCGTATCGGCATGACTTATCATTTCATATACCTTAGGATCATCTTGAGGTATATTTGCAAGCGTAAGGTCTAAATTGTAATGCTGCTTTGCTAAATCGAATGCTTTTCGAATGCAGGTAAGCATGCCCAACGCAAGAACATCTATCTTTAAAAAACCGAGCGCATCAATATCATCTTTATTCCATTCTATGTTAGTCCGATTGTCCATTCGGGCATTCAAAATGGGGCATAAATCTGATAGTTTTCCTTGCGTAATTACAAATCCGCCTGTATGTTGCCCCAATTGCCTTGGAAAACCTAACATTTGCTCCGTAAGTTCTAACACTTTTCGCAAATGAGGATCCTCAGGGTTTAAGCCCTGCTCTAACAAACGTTCCTTCTCAAACCATTCATTGGTAAATTTCCAAACAGAAGCCGAAAGTCTTTCTACGGTATCAACCGATAATCCCATGGCTTTACCAACATCTCTAATTGCCCCTTTTTGATGTTGTTGGGTTACCGTTGCTACGATAGCCGCTCGATCTCTGCCATACTTTTCATAAATGTATTGAATCACTTCTTCTCTTCGCTCGTGTTCAAAATCTACATCAATATCTGGCGGTTCATTTCTTGCAGAAGAAATGAACCGTTCAAATAACAAATCAAATTTTGTGGGATCTACAGAGGTAATGCCCAAACAATAACAAACAGTAGAGTTTGCTGCAGAGCCTCGACCCTGACAAAGAATCTTTCTATCTCGCGCAAAACGAACAATGTCATAAACCGTAAGAAAATAGGAAGCATAGTTCATCTCTTCTATAAACTTGAGTTCATAATTTATAGAATCTACCATTTTCTGAGGAATGGGATCTCCAAAACAACTCTTTGCACCTTCCCAAGCTAGATAAACCAATTCTTCCATCGGAGTTCTACCGGCTGTGGTAATCTCATCAGGATAAACGTATTTTAATTCATTTAAAGAAAATTTGCAGGCTTCAGAAATATGTTGCGCGTTCATTATGGCTTCTGGGTATTGTCTAAAAAGCCGCTGCATTTCTTCTTCGGTTTTTAAATGTCTTTCTGCATTTTGATTAAGTTGAAACCCGGCATTTTGTATCGTACATTTTTCTCGAACACAGGTTAATATATCCTGTAATTCTCTACGCTTTGCATCATGATAGTAAACGTTATTTGTTGCAGCTAGCGGTATGTTAAGTTGTTTTGAAAGCTGATCAAGTCGGTATAAAATCTTATGGTCTTGACCTTGATAACTTCTATACGCACCTAGGTAAAGCGAAGTGCCAAAAGACTTTTTATAAGCTGCCAATTGAATCGAGAAATCTTCTTCAAAATCAAACTCTTGTTGAAGTGTAATAGGCGGAAGTACAATAAAAATCATCCCTTCCGAATGTTCATATACATCTGCTTTATACAAATGACATTTCCCCTTCTCTGCCCTTAAATTACCTAAAGTTAGCAAAGCTGATAACTTACTGTAAGCGTTTATATTGGTTGGATAAGCGAGTAGACTTGGTCCATCTAAAAGATCCAATCGGCAAGCAGGGATGATTTTGAGGTCTATATTTTTCGTAGCCGCATGCGCACGTACTATTCCTGCTAAAGTATTCCTGTCGGTAATGGCAATTTTTTTATAGCCATAAATTTCAGCTTGCTGCACCATTTCCTCTGGATGGGAAGCACCTCTTAAAAAGCTAAAATTTGTGGTTACTTGAAGTTCGGTGTACATGTTTTGAGGGTGAGGATGAGATTGAGTATTTATTAGTAAGTATTTAAATATTCCGCACGTCATGCCGAACTTGTTTCGGTATCTTTAATTTGTCTGAATCATTTTCGCCACGCTACTCCCATCCGTCTTGGCCAGACTGGCGTCTAACTTTTTCTTAAAAAAAGTTACAAAAATCAAGGCTGCGCAGCTCTTTGGGTAAAAATTTGCCAAATCGCTATTCGCAATAATTTGAGGCCTCTTCCTCTTCTCGACCCCATTGCACAGGCTGAAAATTATTATGGGAACTGCATTATGAGCGTATCTGCAAACGGTTTTAGGCATTTTTTCCTCCAAATCGCTACAAGGCCACTTCTAGCATGATGGAGAATTACAGCGTATAACCTGACCTCCTCCAGGCCGATGTCGTATTTAAGATAAAACGGGATTACAATCCAGATGGTTACTCTAAAAACCACCCAATCCCTCCTTGAAAATAAAGATGGAAGCTTAAATTACCGATTTATTTACTCTTCTAATCCTTAATTCTTGTCTCCTCCATTTTTGGCAACTCGCTAGCGCTCCCGATTGGAATGGCATCCTTTCTTCGGTATTTCTACCGAAGCAAGATATAATGGAAAGCGGGTAAAAGCGCCCAAATCAATCTCAAATTCTCCTCTTTAAAATAAAACTTGCATTTGATCGAATAAAAATCTTTAGTGTCAGACTTCTTCCCGAAGAATTCTGGACAGGTAGTTCCTTGAAGTGACGACCCCTTTCGTCAACCACCCCCAACCCCTCCTTGAAAATAAGAAAGGGAGTTTTGGACACCCAGACTTTCAACTTTTAACATTCAACCCGCAACCCATTTCTCATGCAAAAAATCCATGCAAAAACCATTTTCCTTGCTTGTTAGGTGCATAATGTCCAGATCTAAATACCCAATAACGTTTTCCATCTTCATCTTCTAATAAATAATAATCTCTATGTTCCCCGGCTTCTAACCACCATTCGCTCTCTATCCGTTCTGGTCCATCTGCTTTTTTAACCAAATGTGCTTTGCCCTTGTAAATAAAAAGCATAGGGGGATAATCTGGAATCGGCGCGGTTACTTCTACCCTCTCAGGATGATTTAAAAGTTGTGTAGGCCGTGGTTTATTTGACTTCCAAACCATAGCTGGCTGTTCTGCAATGGAAGTTGCCTTTTTAATAGAACGCTCTGGCCAATAATGTTCTACAGGCAAATATTTACTAATGATACTTCCTGTAATTTTGGTTTCTATGCGGTCTAACAACTCAGCAACTTCTTGCTCTGCAACTTCTTTTCCTCCACTAAATAAAGCTTCTTGCTGCTCTGGAGCTTGTTCTACTTTTGTAGCTTCTAAGGTAAATAACTCTATTCCAAGTGCCGGCTTTATGGTATCTATCTTCATGGCAAGAAGCTTAAACAAATGCGGCTTATGATTAGAAGGCTTATGGGTGCCAATTTCTGTTTTTATAATTTTTCCATCAATGCGATAACAAGTTAATACAGCATGTCTAATTCCCATACCATCTGCTTGTAAACGCAGGCAAAGTTTTTCTAATAATTTCTCTATTCCAATTTCTATTCCAGTAGCAGTGCGTATGGGTTCTAAAGAGGGTAAACTTTCTCTATAAGGTTCGGGAATTTGGATAGATATAAATTTTTCATCTTTTAATCCTAAAGCTTGCTCCAACCGAAATAGCAAACCTTCTCCAAAACGGCGCCGTAAAACTGAACGTGGGATGTTTATAAAATGATCGATCCGATGCATGCCCAGTTTATGTAAACGTTTGAGAATTTCTTCCCCAGAAGGATTAGACAGCTCTAAAATATCTGAATGTTGCAAACGTAAAGCAGCGGGATCTAAGGTTAATAAAGCATGTGTTTGTTGAGCAGATTTTACAATCGGTGTTACTTCTCCAAAACGTGCAACTGCCCAAGCTGTACCAATAGTATCTGCAATTGCACCGCGCACTTCATACCCTCGAAGTCTAAGTTTATTTACAATTTCTGTATAATAAGCACGTTCTCCACCCCATAAATGCGTACAACCAGTAATGTCCATAATTAACCCATCCGATGCATCTATTCCTACCCATGGCGTGTAGCGGATGCACCATTCTCCCAATTTTCTGAGTAGCTTTAATTCCATCCCAACTTTATAATCAAAGACTTCTATGTCTGGAACTAATGCCTTTGCATCTGCAAGTGGCATACCTATTTTTAACCCCTGTTTTAGAGCTATAGGATTTATGGCTGTAATGACTTTTCTATTTTTTTCGTTGGCTGCAAAAACGAAAGCAAGCGTGCGCAATTCGGCTTTATGAATGGCCAATCTGTCTGGCAATAAATGCTTAAACCATAAAGACATATACCGCTTTTGCATTGCTAACCTACTTTTAGTTTTATATTTTGTTGGAATTCTAAATTTAATTTCTGTCTATTTAAAGGTCTAAATCCATTGGCCGACCACGCTATCTGCCAAGTACCAGTTTGACCATTTTTAACTTTCAAAATTTCTACTTGCCAGTTTGGATGACCAACACCGGGCATTCCGTTTTGCGTAATGCTGGGTAAAGAATTAACGCGCCAACGTGCCACACAAGCGGTAGATTTAATTTTACTTTCATCGCTGCGAAGCATGAAACCTGTTACCTTGCTTTTTTCTACCGCAAGCTGAATTCGGCGGGATTGTGCAAAGTTGAGTTCTTTTAATTCGGTTACTACCGCCTTTAATCCACTACATTTCAAGGCTTCTTCTGTAGCCCAAAGAATATCCTTTTCTGTTTTCAAATCGATGAAAATTATTTTATCTGGACTTACGCCAAAGACTTTTAATGCCGGTGGAAAAAGCAAACGAGAACTACTGATCCAAACACAAGTCCCGTTATGCTGCATCAATTTGGCTAAAAGACCAGAAATAAATCCACCACTTGCGGCAGTCTGTTCTTTTTCTGCACATAAAAATTCATGAATCACTCCTGTAGGGAAAACACCATTCGGAAAAACCGACTCTAAATCGCCCAAACCAAAATTATCTTCCGATTGGCTTTCAATAGGCTTGAATCCCTCCAAATGCAAAATTTCTTTTCGCAATCGAGAGATAACGTCTTCTTTATTTTTCTTCTGCAGATTTTCCATCTCATTTACCTCTCTGCAAATTTTGCTAAAAATATTAGTATTTTATAATAATGTGGATAACTTTTTTAGTATTTTATTGGTGGGCTAGCTGTTTAGATGTTGAGGCGACAAAAACTCTAACCTACGTTAAGAATAGAAATGAAAATCCTTTTTTGCGAGGAATGAGCCTAAAAGATCGTAATGGAATACCTGACCCGAGCGTTGGGCACGAGCTTGGCACGAGCGTTGGACAAAAGCTTGGCCGAGGGGAACGCCCAAACGATATAATTAATTTTTTAGCAAACGACTTTTTGTTTTTTTGGGCGTGCCCCAAGCTGCGCAAGGGTCGGGTTATCTGTCTTGTCCTAGAATAGGTTTACACAAAAAAGTGTAAAATATGGGCAAAAATATGATTCAAAAAGCAGGTAAAGATTTTACCGATGCAGAAAAACATGGGATGATTCGGGAGCTGATTTCTACGGGCTGCACAAAAGCGTCGATATGGGAGAAATATACGGGCAAGAAAGAAGAGCATGGACAGCTTCTCCGCTGGATGCAACAATTGGGCTACGATACCGGGATCAGGACGAGAAAGTCTACTATTGTTCCCAATTATAGCCCTATGTCAAAGAACACAGCACAAAAGTTGGACGACTTTGAGAGTCTTCTACTAAAGAAAAGGATTGCAGAG